>CAKTAA010000024.1 GCA_934526185.1 uncultured Eubacteriales bacterium
CGGCCTGTCGGATGCACTGAAAACTCTCCGCGTTTTGGCCGCAAAAGATAAGAAAATAAATGCCGAAGCAACAGAGGAAAAACAAAAAGGCGGAAAATGCGGGCACAAACAATAAACTAAATTCATTCGTTCAAGTGAGTCTGATAAAAATCTGCTGAAAATGACAAACCGTGTATAATGGCGGCCTTTCCTACGAATGGTCGCCATTTTCATACGGTTTATTTTTATTACATCAATTTCGTTATCTATCAATAATTTTCTTCAAGGACCTTATTATATTTCTTTTCACTCTGCAGGTATTTTCTGTGGGGCATCCCCCCGTTTATATATTCCACCCAGAATTTTTGCTGTATCTTTGTTTTGCTGACAATTTTGCCAATTTCTCTATTCTTCTTAATTTATTACCAATATTGCCGAAAATACAGTGAAGAGCTTTTGAAAAAGTGAAAGGAAATCATCAAGTGGTTTCAGAAACTCTTCAGTAAAGCTATATTTATAATCGGTTCCAATTTCAATCACAAATTTGCAATTCCACTCACTATATATAATATCTCAAAAAGCGTACAGCAACCTATACTTCTTATTTGTCTGAAGGCTCTGTAAACATTGGGGTAGACAGATATCTTTCGCCCGTATCCGGCAAAAGAGCGACAATTATCCTGCCCCTGTTTTCCGGACGTCCTGCTAATACCGAGGCAGCCCAAACAGCAGCTCCGGATGATATGCCAACCAACACGCCCTCCTTTCTTGCCAGCATTCTGCCTGTTTCAAATGCCTCTTCATTTTTGACCGGTATGATTTCGTCATAAATTTCGGTATTCAGCGTTTCCGGTACAAAACCCGCACCAATTCCTTGAATCTTGTGGGGCCCCGCCTCTCCTTTGGATAACACCGGCGATCCAGCCGGTTCAACAGCGACTATTCTTATATCAGGATTCCGACTTTTCAGATATTCTCCGACACCGGTGATAGTTCCGCCCGTGCCAACACCCGCGACAAAAATATCCACCCTGCCTTCCGTATCGTTCCAGATTTCCGGTCCGGTTGTCAGACGATGAACTTCAGGGTTCGCCGGATTGGTAAATTGACTTGGGATAAAGCTGTCCGGCATACGGGCAGCAAGCTCTTCAGCCTTTTCAATGGCGCCTTTCATCCCCTTTGAGCCCTCGGTCAATACAAGCTCGGCTCCATACGCTTTGAGCAAATTCCGGCGTTCTGCACTCATAGTTTCAGGCATAGTCAATATAACTCTGTAGCCTCTCGACGCTGCCACCGCTGCAAGGCCGATACCGGTATTGCCGCTGGTTGGTTCAATAATTACGGAACCGAATTTGAGAATACCTCTTGATTCCGCTTCGTCTATCATCGCTTTGGCAATTCTGTCTTTGGCACTGCCGGCTGGATTGAAATATTCAAGTTTTCCGTATATTTCAGCATCAAGTTTTTTCTCTGCACAAAAATTGGTCAGCTTCAAAAGCGGCGTTCCTCCGATTAAATCGGTAATCCTATCAAATGTTTTCATACCTTGCACTCCCCCTATCCATTTTCAATATCTATCAATAATAGTATACCTTATGAAATTCACATTTTACCTATAAGATTGATAGGTATTATATCACTTTTCATTATATTTGTCAAGAGCCGTTCTTCATTCTCCATATTTATATTCGAGTATATCCCGAATCGCTGTTGCAGAATACCGCATTGAAATTTATTAAAGTATGTGGTATACTTTACGAAACGATAGGGAGGTGTATTATTTGTCTTTTGACTTTAAAAAAGAATATAAGGAACTGTATATGCCCAAAACAGATCCTTCGGTTGTAGAAGTACCGAGCGCAAATTATATTGCTGTACGCGGCAGCGGAAACCCTAACGAAAAAGACGGTGCATATCAGAAAGCAATAGAAGTATTGTATTCCGTAGCATATACACTAAAGATGAGTTATAAGACTTCATACAGAATCGATGGCTTTTTCGAATATACGGTTCCTCCCCTTGAGGGATTTTGGTGGCAGGAAAATGTCAGCGGCTGTGATTACCGGAACAAAGAAAACTTTCATTGGATTTCTGTCTTAAGGCTGCCCGATTTTATTAAAAAAACCGATTTCGATTGGGCTGTTGACGAGGCTGCAAAGAAAAAGAAAACAGATTGTTCCTCGGCGGAATTTCTTGCCGTGGAAGAGGGCTTATGTGTCCAAATCATGCATATCGGTTCTTTTGACAGCGAACCTGTGTCTGTTGCAAAGATGGATTTCTATTTAAACGAAAACGGATATATCAATGATATCTCCGATAAAAGATTACATCACGAAATTTACTTATCCAATGCAAAAAAAGTACCGCCTGAAAAATACAGAACTGTAATTCGTCACCCCATAAAAAGGGCTATCATTTAGTCAAAAGAAAACCTGAAGTAAGTATCGCGGAGGTTCAAAGCTCTGCGTTTTTAGAATGACTCGCCGGTCATTCACCGTATAAACTTCACTTCGCTGCACTATCTTTCTCCCGTCATGTTTGACAAGCCTCTGACTCTATGGTATAATATTTTATTAAAGTGCAGTCATAGATTGCGGAAATATCCTTTAAGTTAGCACTGGTAAAAAAACATGTGTACAATAGGAGTTGAAAATGAGCCTGCAGAAGAAAAAAACACAGCCGGAATATAAATTTACAATTAGAAAACGGCTGCCGCTGGCAGCTTTGCTGGGTTTTGCATATTCTTTTACTTTTATTTTATTTGCCGTTTTTGAGCTGACCGTCAGCAACCTTGCGGAGCTTCCGTTCAGCTTCCGCGATGTGATAATGCCGACTGTTTTGTGCAGTATTCTTCTATTCTGTATAATATCGGGTATTTTACTTGCTGTAAGAGGCAAGGGATTCGTTATTGTGCTTTCCATTTTTACCGGTCTTCTTTTAGCAGGTTATCTTCAGGGAAATTTTTTAAACCTGAATCTCGGTGAACTGACCGGTGATGCTATAGCGTGGGAGAAATATACGCTGCACGCCGTCGTGAACACAATTTTATGGATTCTTGTTTCTGCCGCACCTCTGCTGCTGTTCTATATCCGAAAAAGCATTTGGGAAAAAGCTGTTTATATCCTCCCTGCTCTGTTAATTGGTATGCAGGCCGTAGCGCTCTTCACTCTTTTTATGAATAATGATGTGACTTCAAAAACATCAAATTCATATCTTTCTGAGGAGGGGATTTTTGAATTATCCGACGATGAAAATGTGCTTGTTTTTCTGGTCGACAGATTGGACGGAAGATATATTCAGGAAATCATGGAGGATGATCCTGAATTTTTCGACCAGCTCGACGGTTTTACCTACTTTCCCGATCACGTTTCCAAATATTGCCGGACCTATCCGTCTGTACCCTATATGCTGACCGGAAATATAACATTTTATGAAGAACCCGGGGAGCAATTCCTGGACAAGGCTTGGGCACAGAACAACGGCATGCTGGATACGCTTCGTCAGAACGGTTTTACAACCAAGCTTTATCTTCCCGATTACTACACATACAGTGACATCTCTCAGATTTCGGAATATGCAGATAACATAACAAATGGTGAGGTTGTCATCGATTCCGTCGAGCTTATATCGAAAATGCTTCAGCTTGCAGCGTTTCGCAACGCGCCTCATGTTTTAAAGCCGACGCTGTGGATGTCTTCGTCTTCGTTCAACGCAGTAGAAACGTCTCCGAAATATCGCTGCAACGATCCTCGCTTTTATGAAAACCTAAAAAATCACGGGCTTTCCGTACAGGAAGACAAGAAAAATTTTGCTTTTTATCATCTCAACGGCTGTCACAATCCGTATATTCTGAACGAAAACGCCGAAAATGTCCCCGAGGATCAGACTTCGCGCATACAAAACAACAAGGGCGTCTTTAAAATTATATTTGATTACCTAAAGCAGATGAAGGATCTCGGTTTGTATAAAAACGCATCCATCATTATCACAGGTGACCACGGCGAATCTACAGATTTTTCAAGTCCAGAGAAACCGATTACCGTCGGCCTTTTTGTAAAGCCGGCCGGTTCGTCGGAATTTTCACTGAAAACATCTGAAGTTCCTGTATCGCACGATAATTTCCCCGCAACAGTCGTTCAGCTTGCAGGAATTGATTCAAACGCTTTCGGGCCGTCTGTTTTTGAGGTAAAGCTGGGCGATCCTTTTCCGAAAAGAGAGTTTTATTATCGGATTACAGGCGATCCTGGCGTTCTGGAAAAGTATGAAATAACAGGCGATTCGCGTATCTTTTCCAATTGGAAAAAGGTTCACACATATGATGTCGCATATATATATGCCTGAATATCAGCAGGTATCCGTTGCATGACTGCGGTATTTTAATCGCCGTCTGATCGGCTTCGGCTGCTTCTGTTTTATATTTATTCACATATTCCATAAAAGGAAAGAGGCAATTTCGAACAATGCAAAAGCAGCTAAAAGAACTTTCCCTTCATTCGACCGAGCCAAGTATTCTTTCGTTGCGCCGGGATATCACTGTCCTTGCATTTATTTCCCTGCTTCAAATCGCAATTTCACTTATTCTTCAGCTGCTTATCAAGCTTGTAACAAAAGCCGGATATTTTAATCCCGCATCGAATCAACGGCTTGCTCCTTATTTGATTTCAGCCTCAGAGATGGTATCCTATTTTTTAACTCTGTTTCTTCCAATATTTTTTATTTCAGTGCTCGTAAAGTATCCGCTGCCCTATAAGAATATTCGTCTGAAACCGTCTCTTCCTCCTTACACTTTCCTTATGATAGGCGCTTCGGTCGGCGTACTCTACGCAGCGGGTTATGTAATTAACGAGTTCATTGTCCCCTATACAAACGAAACCGCTTCTGTTCCGCTTTTCTCAACCTCAATCGGAGGCGTCATCATCTCATTTTTTTCCGCCGTTATTCTCCCGGCCATTCTGGAAGAAATTATTTACAGAGGTTTTTTCCTGCAGACGCTGCTTCCATACGGCAAGGCCTCCGCTGTAATTATCTCCGGTCTTTTATTCGGCATTATGCATCTTCGTTTTTCACAGCTTTTTTATGCGACTGTTGCCGGAATTCTTATTGGATATTTTACCGTCAAGGGCGGTTCTCTCTGGATCGGCGTTCTGATTCACCTGACAAACAATCTATTATCCTTTTCACGGGAGGCAATTCGTGAAATCTGCGGAAACAGCCACCTTTTCATGATTGCCGATCGTTTGATCGGATGTGGCGTTTTGGCTTTCGGCGCAATATCCATTCTGTTGCTTTTACGGCTTCATTCAATGGGAACATTTACTTCTCTTGAACCGCATGCAAAATACGAGGTACCGCTCCGTATGCAAACGGTGATTCCGAACTGCCTGACGCCGCTGATGGTGATGTATCTTGTCATTGCTGTTTATATGATATATACAGCATCTTTTTCTGCGGCGTTTTGATTTATATGTATCGGTTGGAGGTTCCCACAAAAATGCTGGATTTTACTGATGATGATTATACCTTTATGCAGTATGCCATATATCAGGCCAAAGAAGCTGACAAGTTAGGAGAGGTTCCGGTAGGAGCCGTAATGGTATGCGACAGAAAGATTATAGCATCCGCTTTCAACACCCGCGAAACCGACAAAAATGCAATGATGCATGCAGAGTGCAAAGCTATCGATCAAGCCTGCCGAAAGCTTGGGGGCTGGCGGCTTCACCGCTGTACATTGTATGTCACACTTGAGCCCTGCCCCATGTGTGCGGGAGCGATTGTTAACGCACGCATACAACGCGTCTGTTTCGGAGCCTTTGACGCTAAGGCCGGTGCTTTCGGCAGTGTGACAAATTTAAATGCATTTCCCTTGAATCATAAACCCATTATCTGCGGCGGCCTACTTGAAGAGGAATGTCGGGATCTTTTGCAGTCATTTTTCAAAAAGCTCAGACAGCGTTCAGTGTCTTCTGCTGCCGCATCGCTGCAAAATGACGATATACCTAAATAGTCTCTATTTTGAAGTATCCGGCTAACAGGAAACACAGTTTTCCCCAAACCGGAATCATTGGACGAAAATGACAGAGTAATCGGCGGTGTAGGCTTCCTTATAAACAAAATTCAACTGAAGTTACACTGCATAGGCTGTTTGTGAAATATAAGCTTAAGTATCAGGGAATCGAAACGGCCCTTTAACAAAAGGCAGAAGAATATATTTTAGAAAACATTAAAAAATGTTTATGTCAATTTGGGGTGGCGGCAAAAAGTGATTTGAAACAAGAGCTCTTTACAGAAAACATCATGATACAGAGTATTTGCCTGATAAAATGATGAAATAACTATATGATAGTTACGCAACACGATGGATGTCTGTTTTTTCGTAATTTTTCAGCCGTCTGCCGAAATGGTTCCCATATATCCTCTTGTTAATGCAAAACAGTATACAATTTTATCGGGGCGGTCATGTAAATAAACATGACCACCCCGATTTGTAGTTTATTTTTGAAGCTGCACAACACGTTCAGCCTCCATAAATCTGCTGCCTGTGTTTAGGCGTCCTTGGGTACCTGACCGCTTATCATATCCTGCGTTTTGTATATCATCCGCGGCTTTGCCAATTTCTGCACTGCGTCTTTGGTTACAATTACCTGCTGTACATCTGTTCGGGACGGAATTTCATACATAATGGGCAGCATCATTTCTTCCATAATCGCACGAAGGCCGCGCGCACCTGTTTCCCGCTTGATTGCAAGTGCTGCAATCTCTTTTATGGCATCTTCCTCAAACGTCAGATCCACATGATCCATCGCTAAAAGCTCTCTGTACTGTTTCAACAGAGAATTTTTAGGCTCCTGTATTATACGAACCAATGCGTCTTCGTCCAGCGATTCCAAACCGACAATGACCGGAAGGCGTCCGACAAGCTCCGGAATCAGTCCGTACTTGACGATATCATGAGGCACTACATCACGATAAATGCCGTCCCGCAGTTTTTCTTCCTTTTTTTTGAGCTTACTTTGGAACCCGACCGTTTGATTCCCTGTACGGCGCTCAATAATTTCCGAAAGCCCGTCAAAAGCGCCGCCACAGATAAACAAAATATTTTCCGTATTGATTTGAATAAAATCCTGGTTGGGATGCTTTCGCCCGCCCTGCGGAGGAACATTGGAAACCGTACCCTCCAAGATTTTCAGCAAAGCCTGCTGCACACCTTCCCCCGAAACGTCTCGCGTAATGGATCGATTCTCACTTCTGCGGGAAATTTTATCAATTTCGTCAATATAAATAATACCGCGTTCCGCCAGCTCAATATCATAGTCAGCCGCCTGTATCAGACGCAGAAGTATATTTTCTACGTCCTCTCCTACATAACCGGCTTCCGTCAGCGTCGTCGCATCAGCGATGGCAAACGGCACCTTCATGGTTCTGGCAAGCGTCTGTGCCAAAAATGTCTTTCCGACGCCGGTAGGTCCCAGAAGCAGAACATTGCTTTTCTGAATCTCCACATCGTCGTCTTTCTGGCGTCTGCTGTCGCGCCGCAAAATCCGCTTATAATGGTTGTATACCGCGACAGAAAGTGCAACTTTCGCAGCCTCCTGACCGATAACATATTCATCCAGCATGCTTTTTATCTGCGAGGGCTTCGGAATTTCTTCCGCATGCAGCGCATGCTCAGTACTTTCCGGTGCTGTATGCTCTGATATAATCTGATTGCACGCATCGATACATCTATCGCAGATATAGGCTCCGTTGCCGCCGGGTATCAAAAAATTTACCTGCATTTCATTCCGGCCGCAGAATGAACATTCCCTCAGTTTTGCGGAATTGGTTCCTGTCTGATTTTCTGCCATGAATCATTTATCCTCGTTTCTCAATGACTTTATCAATGAGCCCATATTCAAGCGCCTCTTTTGCCGAGAGAAAATGATCGCGCTCCGTATCCCGCTCAATTTCTTCTATCGGCTTGCCGGTATTTGCTGCCAGAATCTCATTTAAGGACTGCTTGATCTTGATAATTCGATCTGCATGGATCTTGATGTCCGTCGCCTGTCCCTGCATACCGCCGAGGGGTTGATGAATCATGATCTCACTGTGAGGCAGAGCTGCTCTTTTCCCCTTGGCTCCTGCCGACAGCAGAAAAGCTCCCATGCTTGCCGCCATACCGATGCAAATAGTTGAAACGTCGCATTTGATATAATTCATGGTGTCGTATATTGCCATTCCGGCTGTGATGGAGCCGCCGGGGCTATTTATATATAGGTCTATATCCTTATCTGGATCCTGCGCCTCCAGAAAGAGCAGCTGAGCTACTACCAGCGACGCTGTTTGGTCATTGACTTCATCACCGAGAAAAACGATCCGGTCATTTAAAAGTCTTGAATATATATCATATGATCTCTCACCGCGGTTGGTTTGTTCGATGACCATCGGAATCACTGCCATTTCCGTCACCTCTGTATCCGGCGCCTGCGCGCGGATTCCCTTTCCTGTTGATTATGGACCTATTCTGTCCGTTCCGGCCGGTATCAAGCCGGCCGGCATCACAATAGACAGTTTTACCTTCGATTGGATATCATCTCTCTATCCTTATGCATTTAAGACTCTGATGATTCCTCATCCGTTGTTTTTTTAGTTTTTCTCGTTCTCTTTACGGGCTTTGTTTCTGCTGCTTTCTCTTCCTTTTTCTCTTCTGATTCTGCAGATGCTTCGGCTTCTTTGGTTTCCGCTGCCTTTTCCGCTTCTGTTTTTTCTGTCACAAGAGCATTTTCCTTGACAAGATCAACGGCTTTTTTCACCTTAATATCCTTGGCAACAGAATCTGCGTCAATGGCTTGACGGATCTGTTCAAGCTCCATATGATAGGCTTCCGCAATCTTCTTGTAGTCCTCGTCGACTTCCTCTTCTGTTGCCTCGATCGCTTCCAGCTCCACAATTTTTTCCAGAGCAAGACGCGTTTTCACCTGACGCTCCGCCTGCGGCTTAAACTGCTCTCGAAGGGAATCGAGGTTCATGCCTGTGTATTTAAAATAGGTACTCAAATCAAGGCCCTGTTGACGCAGGCGATTATCATAATCCCTGACCTGATTTTCCACTTCGTTTTCGATCATCGCATCCGGGATATCGGCTTCCATTCCCTCAATCAGAGCATTGATGAGCTGCTCTTCCATTTGATTCTCAGCCGTCTTTGCATTTCTCTCTTCCATTTTTGCCCGAATATCCGCTTTGTATTCATCCAATGTATCGAATTCCGAAACATCTTTTGCAAATTCATCATCCGCATCCGGCAGTTCGTCGAATTTGATCTCATGCAACACCACCTTAAAAACAGAAGCTTTGCCGGCAAGATCCTCTGCGTGATATTCTTCCGGAAAGGTCACATTGACATCAAAGGTTTCGCCCTTCTGCTTTCCGGCGATCTGTTCTTCAAAGCCCGGGATGAACTGCCCGGAACCGAGCTTCAGATTATATTTTTCAGCCTTTCCGCCTTCAAATGGTACACCGTCGACACTGCCGTCAAAATCAATTACAACCGTATCTCCCATTGCAGCAGGGCGATCTGTTACATCGATTGTCCGTGCATTGCGCTGTCTCACACGATCAATCTCCGCTTGAATTTCTTCCTCCTTAACGGTGACCAGTACTTTTTCTACAGGGATCTGTTTATAGCTGCCTACCGTTACCTCCGGCTTTACATATACCTTCGCTTTCATCAGGACGCCCTCATCATCAATGGTTTCCACATCAAATTCCGGGCGGCTTACCACCTCAAGGGCAGATTCCTTCAGCGCGTCCGTATAGGCATCAGGGATAACCTCGTTCAGCGCGTCTTCATAAAAGACGCCCTTGCCGTACATCTTTTCGATGATACTTCTCGGTGCTTTTCCGCGGCGGAACCCCGGTACGTTCATCTTGGCAACATTTTTTTTGTATACGCGGTTGACAGCACTGTCAAATACATCCTTGGCTATCGTAAATTCGATGACGCGTACATTTTTCTCAGGTGTGGTCACTTGTTTCAAACTCATTCTTTTGTCCTCCGGCTGTTATATTATATGTATATTTTAAACGTTACTCTGCATAACGGTTTTGTTGCCCTTCTAAGCAATCTGCCAAACTCATATTATTATATCGAAAAATCCCGATTCTGTCAACGCATTTCCGCACATTTTACAATATTTTTCCCTCCGGAGCATCCGGCAGACGCAGGGGACGGAAGTTCAGGTAGTCCGCCGCAACCATTGTAAACCGGATATCCATATACTCGCGCGTCATCGGCACGTCATATACACCGTGTATATGACCGAAATAACAACTGCGTATGCTGTACCGATACAACTCCAATACGATTTCATCACAGATATAACCACGATAATACGGCGGAAAGTGAAGAAACACAAGCATTTCACAGTCGATATTTTCATTTTTCAGGACTTCATCATGAATTGCCTTACCCGCTTCCAGACTGCTCCGCAGGCGTCCCACCTCTCGGGCGACAATTTTTTTTGCATCGGCATCCGCCTGTGATACTACACGCCGATCCTCTGTATACCATCCTCTGGAACCGCAGAGAATATAATTTTCACAGCGGATAGCGCTGTTGTGCAGAAACCGAAGGGAATGAAATCCGTTTGCATCCCGGAAATCCTCCAGCTTTTTCATAGTGCTCCACCAATAATCATGATTGCCTTTCAGAAGCACCTTTTTTCCCGGTAGCTCATGCAGAAATTTCAGATCCTCCCGCGCTTCCTCAAGCTTCATTCCCCAGGAAATATCGCCGGGAATGACGACTGTATCTTCCGCTTCTACAAGTCCTCGCCAGTTTTCTGCTATCTTGTCCACATATCCCTGCCATCGGTTGCCAAAAACATCCATCACCTTGGTGTTTCCAATAGACAGGTGGGTATCTGCCATAACAAAAAGCGACATAGTTTCCTCCCGGTTCATCAATACTGGGCTATCCTTCAGTTATTTTCAACCTTGATACAAATCTCCGTCACCTATTTTTCAGCAGTTAAAATTCCGGAGCTGTAAACAGAAAGCCGGATCGCAGTCAGCCGCCAACCAGCAGAAGCGTTCTTTTAAAAAACAGTACATAAGCTTTTTTAGAATAGTCGCCCTGATTTCTGCACACAATATGAACAGTTCCCGAAACACAGCAGCCGGAAACGGCTGGAACGAAAAGAAAGGATGAAAAAGAATGGGATTTTATAACGGAACAGACGACGCAAATGAAAAAGCAGGAAAGCCGCAGCATATCAGAGGCATTGCCTGTGATGTCAAAAACTGTGTGTACCATGACGGCGAACATTACTGCACAGCAGACAAAATCGCCGTTGGGCCGAGCTATGCAACCTCCTGCACGGATACCGTATGCGCCACCTTCAAACAGAAAAGCATCTGAGCTTCAAACGATTACCGCATCAATTTTTTTGGGGAACAGCAGCCTGTGCTGTTCCCTTTTTTACTGAATTCGCTGAATATATCAGGCAAAACGAAGAACCTGTTCCATCATATTATCGGATTCAACCACTTTGGCAAAGCGTATCGCTTTTTCACGCAGAGATGCCAGCTGTATGGGCGCTCCAACTCCTGTATATGCAGACAACTCCTCAAGCGATGTCATTTCATCCTCCGGACGCTTGCCGGTCAGAGCACGGCAGACATCCACTGCAAATTTGAACGGGCTCGCTGTAGAAACCACCAGTGTTTTCGCGGAATCTCCAGATTCTTTGATATATTTTTCCGCGCAGTGCAGTCCCACCGCCGTATGCGTGTCACAGAGATACCGATACATATCAAATGTTCTGCGGATGGTCTGCTCTGTCTGCTCTTCTCCGCAGTACAGGCCGCTGATATCTCTCGCGATGCTTTGTTGCACATCCGATTCGACACGGTACTTTCCGGTCTCACGCAGTTCACGCATATAGGAGGCAGTTTTTGAAGCTCCGGCCTTAAGATACAAAAGCCGTTCCAGATTGCTGGATATCAAAATGTCCATGGAAGGTGACATCGTGGTATAAAACTGACGATTCCGATCATACACACCAGTGTCCAGAAAATCTGTCAGGATATTGTTTCTGTTTGAGGCGCAGATAAAGCGTTTTACAGGCAGCCCCATCTCCTTTGCCAGATATCCGGCAAAGATATTGCCGAAGTTTCCAGTCGGCACACTGACGTTAATTGCATCTCCCTCAGCAATTGCACCGCTGTTTACGAGATCGCAGTATGCGGAAATGTAATAAACAATCTGCGGTACCAGGCGCCCCCAGTTGATGGAATTGGCGCTGGAGAAGAAATCGCCGCGCGCCGCCAGAGCAGCCCTAGCCTCCGTGTTTGAAAAAATGCGCTTGACGCCGTTCTGTGCGTCATCAAAATTACCCCGAATGGCGCATACGTTCACGTTTGTACCTTCCTGCGTCATCATCTGCAGTTTTTGGATTTTACTTACGCCGTCGACAGGATAAAACACCATGATTTTTACGCCGTCAACATCCCGAAACCCCTCCAGCGCCGCCTTCCCCGTGTCCCCCGAGGTTGCTACAAGAATGAGAGCCGTTCTTTTTTCGCCGGTCATCTTCAAGGCTTCTGAGAGCAGACGCGGCATAAGCTGCAACGCCATATCCTTAAAAGCGCACGTCGGGCCATGCCACAGTTCCAGTACATGTATCTGATCATTCAGTCGGTGCAGAGGCGCCGCCCCTCCCGGAAACTTATCCTCCGCATAGGCTCCGCAACAAGCCGACAGCAGAGCTTCCTCCTCATACTCAGGCAAAAACTTTTTCAGAATCCGTGCCGCGCGTTCCGCATACGGCAACGTGCCGAGCTCCCTCAGCTCTCCCTTTTCAAGCTGGGGAATCAACTGCGGCATATACAGTCCGCCGTCTCCTGCAAGTCCCTCCAGTATCGCGTCCGCAGCCGTTACGCTCCCTTTTCCGCTTTCATCTCTTGTACTCAAATATTTCATGTCGGTTTTCCTTTCCGTCCATCAGGATTTTCTCACTGCATTTTCATAATGTACAATGCGGCTTCCCGCATTCATCACGCCCACCGTATAAGCCCGCGGTGTAACATATACTTCCATGACATCAATTCTCGGCTGCTTGTCAGTCGGATGTTCATACAGATACCGCTGCGCCGCCTGCATCAGAATCCGTTTTTTCTTTGCGTTTACTGCCGCCGCAGGTGGTCCGTAGCAGGCGATGCTCCGTCCCTCCGTTCTCGTTTTCACCTCGACAAATACGAGATCCTTATCGGTTTCCGCAATCAAATCAATTTCCCCGCCGCCGATGTATACATTTCGCGCCGTAATGACGTATCCTTTTTTCTCAAGATAGGCAGCGGCAAGCGTTTCACCAGCGCATCCAAACGCTCTGCGGTTCACGATGATTTCCCGCCTTCCAGAAATTTTAAAAAAGACCTTCGATGAATAGGCGTCGGGCCCTTTTCCAACAGTACGCGCTTGTGAGCGGGCGTCGGATATCCCTTATGTTGCAAAAAGCCGTATTCCGGGTACTGTTCATCCATCGCCGCGCACATATGATCCCGCGTCACCTTAGCCAATATCGAAGCAGCAGCAATGGACGGCGAAATCGCATCGCCCCCTACAACGGTCTTTGCCGGAATGTGGAATCCCCTTGCTACGTTACCGTCAATCAGTGCAAAGTCTGCGGGGATTTCCAACGCTTCAATTGCCCGGCGCATGGCCAGCATTGCGGCATTCAGAATGTTCAGTAAATCAATTTCCGCCACGCTTGCCTCGCCCACCGCGTAAGAAACCGCCGATTCCCGAATTACCGCAAATAATTTTTCCCGCTTCTTTTCCGTAAGCTTTTTGGAATCGTTCAGACCTTCTATTTCTATTTCCTTCGGCAGAATCACGGCGGCAGCGACCACTGGGCCTGCAAGCGGTCCCCGGCCGGCCTCGTCAACTCCGCATACGGAAAGATATCCTGCAGCATATGCGCTGTTCTCCCATACCCAATCCAGCATAAAGGCTCCTCCCGCAATGCTTTTGTATTTTTCTGTTCCTCCAGCAGCATTTTCCATCGGCTGCCGCATACTGCTGCTGTTCTCCTTACACAGCGTCATCGCTGATCCTTTATTGCACTGGCGGCAGTTCTAAAGTAATCCGGCCGATTTTAGCCGACTGAAATTCATTCAGCAGCATGTGTGAGGTCCGTTCGAGATCCACTTCTCCGCCCGACAGCAGGTATCCGCGTTTTTTTCCGATAAGCTCTAAAATTTCGTCGTTTCGGAGCTCGTTATACTGCGCCATGTCTCCGAGCCTATACCGTTCGGCCATGAGTGTCGGGTATCTCTCACGCAGACGGCCGCACAGGGCTGTAGATACACGTTCCAAATCAAGGATATCCTCTTTAATCGCACCGGTCATCGCTAAATTTTCTCCGACCGTCTGATCTTCAAATTTCGGCCACAGCACTCCCGGCATATCAAGCAGATCAAAGCCCGCAGAGGTAGTTACCCATTGTTTGTTCAGCGTAACGCCAGGCCGGTTTTCGACCTTCGCTTTTTTGCCGCCACTCAGCCGGTTGATAAATGATGATTTTCCGACGTTTGGAATTCCGACAACCATGGCTTTCAGCGTTCTTCCAGCCATGCCTTTGACGCCGTAGCGCTCCAGCTTGTCCGCCAGAAGCTCACGCGAGGCGGAGGTAATCTCCTGCACGCCAAAGCCGTTTAGAAAATCCGCTGCAACCGCTCGTTTTCCGAGCTGCTGATAATAAGCAAGCCACTGCCGGTTTGCTGCGGCATCCGCCAGGGACGCTTTTGCCAGAACCGTCATCACAGGCTTCTGTCCCACAAGCCTGTCTATCTCGGGATTTTTCGAACTGGCCGGAATACGGGCGTCCAAAAGTTCAACGACCAGATCGATCTGCTTCAGATTTTCTGTGATCATGCGCCGCGTCTTCGCCATATGTCCGGGAAACCATTGGATAATAGGTGACGGCATAGCGTTTACTCCTTTTTTACACTGCAAATCTTATCGGCGATAATCCGTCTCGCATAGATCACTGCACCTCTCCGATTTTCGAGAACGGATACACTCGGCACAGCAGCTTACCTAAAACAAAACGTTTATCAACACAGCCGATGTGACTGTCCCGGCTATCCATTGAGCTGTTACGGTTGTCGCCCATCACAAAAATTTTCCCCTCCGGTACCGTATATGGAAATTCCAGATAATTTGAATGCAGCATATCCGCCAAAGTATCTCTCTTCACGTAATCTTCTTCTAATTCGACTCCGTCCACCGTAACCGTCCATGTTTCGTAGTCTATACTAACCGTTTGGTTTTCCGTAGCTATCACACGCTTGACAATCGGTTCATACTCGTCTGAAAGCTTGGACTGAAACACGATAATATCTCCCTGCTCAGGCTCATAAAACAGATTTGACAGCAGTATCACATCATTGGCTATCAGCGTATTCTGCATGGAGGGCCCCACTACCACCGCTACCCTCAGAAAGAAAGTAAACAGAATAATGACCGCCGCCGTTGCTATCGCCAACAGCTCTACCCAATCAAATATCTCCCGCGCCGCCGCGCCGCCTTTCTTTTTGTCCCGTCCGCCTTTTCTGTGCGATCCGTCAGACTCTACTTCTTCCGAAACCAGCGCTTCAAGCATATCGTCAACCGCCGGCTTGTCCCCGTTTTTTTCCCCGGTTTCGTTATATTCCGTTATCGGCTCCATCCCGGTTCCTCCTCCATATGCGATTTTCCGCTTATTCATTTCCAGTTTGAATCATATGCTCAAGCAAATGGCATCCGTCTGCTATCGACATGCCCGTTTCGGCTGCCGCTGCCTCTGTAAAGGAAGCGATACCCTTTTCGGATTTCTCGCTGTCATAAATCAGAAACGGAACCGGCTCCATCGTATGCGTACGCAGTGCAACCGGTGTCGGATGATCCGGAAGCACCATGATTTTATACGCCTCTCCGCAATTTCTCAAATACTGCACAAGCGGTTCCAGAATCTGACGGTCGATATTTTCAATTGCCAGTACCTTGTTCTCCGCTTCGCCGCGGTGACCGCATTCGTCGGGCGCCTCCACATGAACATAAACAAAATCACAGCCCTCTTCAAATGCCTTTCGCGCCGCCTCAGCTTTCCCCTTGTAATTCGTATGGAGATTGCCCGTCGCTCCGTCTACATCTATGGATTTCATGGATGCACAGATGCCGATGCCTTTGATCAAATCGACAGCGGAAATCACCGCTCCGTGCATACCCCATTTTTTCTCGAAAGATGGCAGCGCCGGTTTTTTTCCAGGGCTCCACAGCCATATGGAATTCGCCGGCTTTAAGCCTCTTCTTCTGCGCTCTTGATTAACAGGGTGATCTTTCAGAATTTCGTAACTCATTTCCATCATCTCGAGGTAGGGTTTTCCCTCCTCGCCTGATGGCAAATGTGTACCGATGCACTGTCCGATAATATCGTGCGGCCGTTCAAACGGATATTCTCCCGGTGCATTTTTCCAGATCAGGCAGTGGCGATAGCTGATCCCGGTATAAAGCCGACGGCTCTCATTTCCAAGCGCCTTGTCGAGCGCCTCAATGAGCTTATCCGCCTCCTCTGTTGTTATCTCGTCTGCGCTGTGGTCGAGCATACGGCGTTCAGCATACCGCTTCTCTCCTTCTTCGCTCAGGGTAACCAGATTGCAGCGGTACGCCGTTTCGTCAGGCTGCATATCGATGCCCATACTCACTGCTTCAAGCGGCGACCTCCCCTTTGAATACACGCGCGGATCATACGACAGAATTGCCAGATTAGCCGTGTCGCTTTCCGGAACCATCCCCTTCGGCACATTGGAAACCAACCCGCAGAACGATTCTTTTGCTAAAGCATCCATCGCAGGCTTTTTTGCCGCTTCCATCGGTGTTTTTCCGCCGAGCAGCTCCACAGCCTTGTCCGCCATTCCGTCGGCTATCACTACCAAGTATTTCATTTTTGTCCATTCCCTTTCTATCGGCTGAAAGATATCTCTGTCATTCCTTAGCTCCTGCAAAGAAGCGGGCGGGTTCGGCAAGCCGATACTTTCTTTGCTTGCCCCATAATTTCCGTCATAAGTACAATCGCAGCGCTGTCTGCTTCCGCCGCACTTCTTCGCCGCCGCAACAAATCAGTATATTTACAGATTAGTATAGCATAATTTTGACATCTTCACAAGTAAATTCCGGCAACATACTCAAAAATTATCCGAAATTTTACACTTATGTCGCAAACCACTTTGATTTTTCTCAATGTATGCTGTTCTTTATAAAATCCTCTGTAAACTGTGTCTGTGCTTCAAAATCCATAGCTGAGACATAAATTCTCTCCAATGCATTGTGATGGCGGTCTGCTTCTGACAGACTCTCAAGTGCTCCCTCCATCATTGCATCAAAGCAGCGTTCCGAAAAACGAATTTTCTGTTTGTGCGCTGCAATTGTCTCACGATCTAAGAAACGATCCATATTAATGATGTTCATTTCATTTTTTGGTAAATTTACGCTGTCGTATCGGTCTGTCGTAAAAACAGCCTTTCCATCCGGAAAACCGATTTCCTCCGTTTCTTCCGGATTCAGCGGATACGGATAAATCATTCTCCTCATACCCACCGTCAGTTTTTTGATACAATCCAGGAAAAAGCAGGCCGCGCCTCTTTTATCGGTAATTTGATATAGAGATTCCGCTCCAAGCCTTGCCGTATCAAAATGTACAATTCCCTTCGTGCCGATTGCGGAAGTAAAACGCACCGTATCTTCACCAGCCTTCAGACTCTTCAAACGGTGCAGAATTCTTTCCGCCGCCGCCGCCATTTTATCGCGATTCAGCGCCTCTTCTATACGCTGCCTGAGTGCTGTTCGAATTTCATTTGCGGCATAGAGATAATGTGCAGCCCTCCTGTGGCATGCAGAACACCGCGCATTTAATTCCTTGATGTCCGCTGTATGTGATTTCAGTTCGGCAGTATTAAAAAAGTCCCCCATATTTATTATTTCTTCCACTGCACCGGGATAGATCGGATCTGTCATATGCGGCGCCGTTCCGTCGAGAATAGCAATTTCCGAACGTATCAACACGATTCCATCCAGCGACGATGTGTCGGAAGAGCAGTAATAATAGTCAACGTTCTCACCTGTTCCCGCGGCTGCAGACGCAGCTTTGCGCATAAATGTCGATTTCCCCGTTCCGGGTCCTCCTTTTACAATATAAATCTTTTTCAGGCGTCCGGGGGAAAAAATATCGGGGAAGCAGCTATAAAAACCGTGGGCGGAATTTGCCGCTGCAAAATACCGGCGGCTCTCAGCAAGTTGTTTGTCGACTGCAGTCATGAGTATAGCAACCATAGCCCTTTCATCTGCTGTTAATGAAAAAAGCCCCTTTCTTACACAAGATTTTGATATGCTTTTCGTATCCCTTTTCAGGTTCCGAGCTTCATTTTTCAGTTCAGAATCCATATATTTCAGGCTGAACATATCATTATTATATTATGCAAAAGCCCGTTTTCTGTCCTCATTTTTTGATATAATGCGACACTTTTTCTCTCTGTTCAACAATTGACACAAAGTAAATTTTATGATATACTCGAAAAGACTTTTATAAAGGAGTGGTTTGTTTATATGTGGTTTGTTTTATCTCTTATTGCTATTTTATTTTGGAGTGGCTCGGACTTATTCTCAAAAATGGGATCTAACGAAAAAGATATCTACAGTCACTGGAAAATGGTCATGTCTGTCGGCGGTATTATGGGTATCCATGCCGTTATTATGCTTCTGTGCGGCGCCGAATTTCATCCGCAGGATATCATAACCTATCTGCCGGCTTCAGCTCTCTATATACTCTCCATGATTTTAGGTTATGTGGGACTTCGCTATATTGTTTTGTCAGTCTCCACGCCAATATGTAATTCCTCAGGCGCTGTTGCCGCGATTCTCTGCTTTATCTTTTTAGGCGGTGAAGAAAATCAAATCTCCTGGCTTCAGGGGCTTGCAATCGTCCTGATCTGCGGCGGCGTATTTGCACTTTCTCTTCTGGAAAAGCGCAGAGAGGATGCCGTTCTTCGTCTTGCGGGCGATGTGCCGGATAGAAAATATACGCACAGCTTTATTGCTATTGTCTTTCCCTTGCTTTATTGCCTTATCGACGGCCTCGGTACCTTTACGGACGCCGTTATTCTTGAAACCATAGAGGAAGAGTCCGCCAACATCGCGTATGAGTTTACTTTTTTGCTGATGGCGCTGTTTGCTTTCATCTATGTTGTGATCATTCGTAAACAGAAGATACGCCTTTCGGCGGAAAAGCCTAAGATTGCGGCCGGCGTCTGTGAAACCGCCGGACAGCTCGCTTACATATATGCGCTCGGAGATTATCCCGTTTTAGCCGCCCCCATGATCTCTTCCTACTGCATTTTTTCTTTGATCTGGGCAAAGCTCATACTGCATGAAAAGCTTACACGCGGTCAGTACATTGTAATTGCTGTCGCAGCAGTCGGCATTGTCATTCTCGGAATGGAGTAACGCTCTGCAGGCAGAAAACTCAAAGTACCCCCCAATAATAATTAAACAAAATAAGCCGTCCCTGGCTGGATGTGTAGAAACCGCATGTTCCGGCTGCGTGGAGACGGCTTTTTTATGCCCCCCTACATTAATTATTGCATGGAAACTTAATCGCTTCAGTACGTTTTATCTCTTGTTTTTCCTGTATGCAGGCTTTCTGTTGATTGGTACGTTGTTGTTAATTTCGTTCTGTTTTTCCGCACTTTTGCTCATGTTCATGTATTATGATTTCACGGTAAAAGCATTCACGATTTCGAATGTCTGTTCGTCCAACAGGTATTTTCCTTTGCAACGCCTATCAGCATGAAAGATTGGCCGTTATCGTGTTTTTTCGTTTAACAAAGGCTACTCAAAAGCCGCGGTGCATTTTATTCGTTTGCGAAATTTCGTTATCTAAATGTTTATCTCTTGGTTTTCGGCTCAGCGCAAAAAAATTTGTGGGTGTACGATAACGGATAATAACTCATCGAAATTTAAATGTAAAATTTCTACGCCCGCCAATTATCATACGAAATTTTCATCTTCGAATTTCCGGCAGGCAAAAAGCTGCCCCGCCAACATCCCGAGTAACAGGTGAACTCTCTCTTTTCACAATTTCATAAAGTTATGCAATGAATTTGATCTTTAACTACACTACATCCACACCGCAGATAAATGTAAGTTCTTCATCAGCTTCTCACTAATAAATAATTGAGTATCCTTGCGTATGAGAAAATGGGTGAGAGTTTTTTATAGTTCTCTCACCCATGTTCCCCGGATAAAACGTTTCTTCATTTCGTCTTTTGATTTTTATACAAATGTGACTTTCCTGCCCATCTATTTTATGCAATGAAATCGGAATCACTCCTCAGTTGATTTATAATCAGAAATTTTCGTTTCTGCAAAATCTTTAACATTGTTTTCCCATTCATGCGAAAGTACCGCTTTTTTGAAATTCTCTAAAATTCAAATCGTTGTTTTTCAAGACTGTTTTACGAATTTTCATCTGCTCAAAAAGGGAAAACAAAATATCCGTTACCAATAAAAGCGCTCCCATGTACAAGCATATTTTGCTCCAAATACCCATAACCAGCAGGATCGCACAAGGCAAAAATAAAAAGAAAAATTTAACAAATAAATTCAGAAGAAACCCAGTTAAAAACAACTTAAACGGATACTTTCTGCCCATTCATTTCTCCCCGCCGTCAATGCTGTATTTTTTCCAATACCTCTGTAATTTCGCAGACATACATACGATGAAAATCCTTCTTTTCATAGTTTGAAAGCAGCGTTTTATCAACAAAATTGACTTCCTTAATATCATCTGTATACAGCTTGGTGCATTTCAGCACCGTCTTCGCTTCTGCAAACCAAACATACGGCTGTTCAACCACCGGCGTCAGACCGGCAAGCTCTATTTTATTGCAGTCGCGCCCGCTTCGGGAACCGCAGATTTTTAGTGCCTCCCGCATCTCCCCATGAAAAAAGGACAGTGTCAGGTGATTACCTGATTCTGCAAATTCATATGTATATCGCTGCGGCCGTATAAAACAGAAAGCAACAGGTTTGCCCCAAAGTATGCCCGCCCCTCCCCAGCTTGCTGTCATTGTGTTGTACCTCTCGGTTTTCGGATTGGCGGCTGTAATCAGCATCCAGTCATCCCCTATCATTTGAAACAGGTTTTCCTCGATATCCTTTACCGTCTTTGTAATAAATTCGTGCTCCATCATATTTCCTCTCTTTCATGGCAGTTTTGAAAGCTGTTTATTTTTGCAGCAGGCGCTTGCAATGCGTCTGATCAAGCGGCCATGCAAAAACGACAAACAAAAAAATACTTGCCGCTGCCTGCAGTAAATTATACGGCAGATTCACCGCCGGCGACACAAGGCTTCTGTATAAGACGACTTCATAAAGATAATATCCCGCGCTGCCCGCAAGACCTGCAACGCAGGCGGTCAGCAGATTTTTCCATGTCAGATATTTCTCACCCCCGCATCGGAACATCATGGCCATGAGCGCCTTGATGATGAAAGTTGCCGGAGCGTAAATTAGATATCCTGTCAGAGAATCGGCCAGCGCCGCTCCGAAAGCCGCAGAAAATACAGCATACGGAAAGGGCAATGTACACGCGGCCAGATAGACGAACACATCTCCGAAATGTACGTATCCGCCCACCAAAGGAATGTGTGGCATATAAGCCGTCACAACAAAAATCAGAGCGCCGAACATCGATGCCGCAATCATATTTTTCAAGTTCACAGCTTTTTTATTCATAGATCTCCTCACTGCAGGTCTATTGTAGTATTACAAATCAAAAAAACAAGCAAAAGTCATTTGATGTACGCGGTCCCGTCTTCATTTGCGTTAATTGTGTTTTGCATTTTTACAGTAATTCATGATATACCATTGGCAATCTTCATGTGTTTCAGCAATTTTTTATAAAATACCTGCTGTATCAGTATCGATCAAACCGACAGATTTTTACCTTGTCAAAAAAGGCGGAAGGCTCTTCATGGAGCCGGTAAAGATATTTTTCAAAAATAACGCCGTCACGCGGCTGCGGCGCATAACGCAACGTCTCCTCAACGATCAAATGTACAAACCCCACTGCGGCGGCAGCGGCTTCCTTAAGCGCTCTTCCGCGGACCAAATATCCGAGAAGAACAGAGGCAAACAGGTCACCGGTTCCCGGATAGGAAACCTCTACTTTCGGTGTCATATAAAACTCCGGCAGTACATCCTTTTCCCGCAGACAGGCCGTTCCTATAAGCGGCGTTCCGTTTTCACCAGCCGTCTCAATTCCCGTGATAACAACCTTTTCAGGGCCGTATCCCGCAAGATCATGCAGCATGCAGTCCACACACTCCCGCATCTCCCGCGGATGTAGGAGGGCAATATTCTCATATGGTCTGTCAAGCAGAAAGAACGCCTCGGTTATATTGGGGCAAATCACATCCGCCTGCCTGACCAGATCTTTCATTGCTGCACGCATCTCCTCCGTATATGTAGCATACAAAACGCCGTCGTCTCCCATTACCGGATCCACAAAAACCGGCGCACCATCCCGCCGGAAACGGTGAATAAATTCCTCCACGATGCAAATCTGCTCAAGATTTCCCAGAAATCCGCTGTAGATGGCTTCGAATTCCAGCGGCAGAGACGACCAATGTGCCGCTATCTTTCGCATCTCTTCCGTCAGATCAAGAAAAGTATATCCCGTGAAACCTCCTGTATGCGTCGAAAGCAGTGCCGTCGGCAACGGTATAACCTGCGTTCCCATCGATGACAGTGCCGGCATGACGACGCACAGAGAACAGCGTCCGAATCCCGCCAGATCATGAATGGCTGCTATTCGAGGAACCGGTACATCCATCCTCTTTCGTTGCTTCATAGTATTTCCTTTCACGGCGTTGGGGTATTTTCTTTTTTCCGCCTGCAATGTGCTTTTACCTTCCAATTTTGCCGCCTCCATGCAGATGCGGCTGCATTCAGCGATAATACTTATAATATGCGATTACCGTACGTTCTGCGCCATCCTTGGTTTCATCAGGTCCGGAAATGATTACGCCGTCCAGACTGAGCAGCTCCGAAATTTTCAGCTCCGGTATATGGCCGCGGAACAGTATCGCTCCGTCAGCCATCAAGATCAGATGTTCCCCGCGTACATTCAGACTTCCCTCCCGACCGATGATATTTTCCACATTATCCGTCCGCTCCGTAACATACCGGATATGTTTTCCGTCCGTCCGTTCCGCCATCTCGTATTGAAAGCTTTTGGAATTTTCGTTCGGCTTTCGAAAGCGCTTTATCAGCTTACGCAGCATACCTTCTTCTCCTCTCTAAATGATTTCTGCAGGGGAGAGAACCTGCCCCGTCCCTCGTACAGCAAGCGTATCTGGACTGCCGGGTTCAAGCTTTTCAAACCTAACCTTCCAGCTCACTTTACAAGTTTATTTCAGGCACGCAGTTCGCTGGTAGGATTTAATAAATATTTTAAAATATCTTCAGGCGTATCGGCAATGAAATCTGCACCTGCAGCGATCAGGACACTCCGCCCCCTAAACCCCCAGCTTACGCCGATACAGGGCAGTCCCGCCTGCTTTGCGGTCTGTACATCCGTTTCGGAATCTCCGATATAGGCGCTTTCTTCCAGACACCCGCCAAGCCTGCGTATTGCCTCGTGAACACCATCAGGAGACGGTTTTTTTGCTCTTTTGGGCACATCTCCGACTACTTCTCTGAGAATATCTCCGAAAAAATGCTTACACAGCTCCAGCGCCGCCGCTTCATACTTGTTTGTAACGACACCGAGGCTGTATCCGGCCCTGCCAAGTTCAGACAGCATCCGTTCCACACCGGCATATGGCTTTGTTTTTCTGCACTGGTTTCGTCCGTAGAACATCCGAAATCTGGAAATGCTTTCGTCCAGCACAGCCTTTTCCGTATGCGCGGGCATTGCGCGTTCCATGAGCTTACCGATACCGTTGCCGACAAAAAGCCGCACGCTCTCCGTATCATGCTCAGGCAAACCGTAGCTGCGCATGACAGCATTGACGCTGTCGCTCAGATCCTCCAACGTATCCAGCAGTGTTCCGTCTAAATCAAATAATATCGTATGTATCATATTATTCAGCCTTTCGCCGGAATGTTTCATTCCGCTTTGAAATCAGCGTCACCGGCAGCAATCATCAAAATTTCCAATTCCTGTGCGGACAAATGCCGCCACTCTCCCAAGGCAAGTGCAGTGTCCAGCGGAATAGAAGCAAAGGAGATACGTTTCAGCGTCCGTATCTGATTATGAATCGCCTCAAGCATTCGTTTGATTTGATGGTATTTTCCCTCCGTAAGAACAATTACCCCTTCCCTTTCCCCGGTCAGTGAGATTCGGCAGGGCTTTGTCAGATAGCCGTCGTCAAGTGTCAGGCCGTTTTCCAACAGCCGGCATTCCTCTTCCCTCAGCGGAAATTTACAGGTAAAATGATATGCTTTTTCTACATGATGTCTCGGAGAAAGAAGTCTGTGCGCTGAGAGGCCGTCATTGGTCAGCAATACAAAGCCCGTCGTGTTTTTATCCAGACGTCCGCACGGAAACAAAGAAAGACGGCGCATTTCGTCCGGAAGAAGATCAAGAACCGTCCGTTCTCCCGGCGCATCTGTGGCGGAGACGATGCCGGCCGGCTTGTTCATCATGAGGTAAACGTATTTTCGGTAGACAATTTCGCGGCCGCAAAGCAAAACCTGCTGCCGTTCCGGATCAATCTGCGTCTCCGGCCGCCTGACACAGACGCCGTCCACACATACCAATCCCTTTTTGATACAAGACGTGCCATCTCTGCGTGTCGCCGCCCCGGTTACCGATAAAAATTTGTCCAAACGCATTTCTTACCCCATATAAAAAAACAGATACAATAAGGCGAACACGCCTGCCGCGACGAATCCGCATGCCATCCCCACTAGAAACTGCTTTGTAAACGTATTCATTTTTTCACGCCCTTTCCGGAACAATTTCCCTCTTAGTATCGGTATTTCCTTTGCAAATTATGCTTTTCAGGAGGAAAACTGTGCCCATCGTGGCGCAAAACAGATTTTTGCTCAGCCTATCGACTGCTCAACTGACATTTGGAGCTTGGCGCATCTATTCGTCCGTCAACTCAAAACCACTGGAGAGAAAATATTTTTTAATTTCCAGAAGCTTCTGTTTCGGCATCGATTCATCATTTTCAAAAGTATACTGCAAGCCAAGCGCCCGATATTTGGACGCCCCCATTCTGTGAAAGGCAAGCGGACAAACAGGCAGCTTCAAGGGTTTCAGAAGCTTCGCCATGGCCTCAAGCTGCACTTCTGCAGTATTAATGCCCGGAATCATCGGAAGACGCAACACCACCCGGACACCTCTGTCGCGAAACAACTTGATGTTATGCAGTACTGTTTGCAGATCGCCGCCGATAGCCCGGCGGTAATACGCCTCGTCTGCAGATTTCACATCGGCGTAGACACAGTCGGTCACTCTGCTGATTTCCGTAAGCTTTTCCGGCGGCACAGGGACAGCAAGCGCTGAATCCAGAAGCGTATGAATGCTGTGCCGCTTCAATTCGGTTAATAACGAAAGGCAGGCGTCCGTCTGCATAAGCGGCTCTCCGCCCGAAAGCGTCACCCCTCCGCCTGAGCTTCTGTAAAAGGCCTCATCCTGTAAAACTTCCTGTACGATATCTGAAACAGAAATGCGTTTTCCCGCCGTGCGGAGCGCTTCGTGTGGACAGTTCCTCACACAATTGCCGCATAAAATACATTTTTTTCTGTCAAAGACATGACGGCCCTCTGCGGTGCCGTGTGCGCCATTCGGACATTCGGAGATGCATGCTCCGCAGTTTTTGCAGCGTGATTCTTCATACATAAGCTGCGTCCCGGCACTTATGCTCTCCGGATTATGACACCAGGGACAGTGGAGATTGCATCCCTTAAAAAATACTGTTGTCCGAACGCCCGGGCCGTCCCCGACCGAAAAATGCTGCAGATCAAATATCACGGGCGTGCAATTTTTTTTAATTCCATCTTGTATATTCATTCATAACCCATCCAAATTTTCCGCTCGTGATGACATTTCTGCAGTACGCGCAATGTCCCGTCGCGTTTACTTCCACAGGTGCGCCGCAGCACGGACATTCGTGTGATGTTAAATCGGTAGCGGTATCCGTCAGCACACCGGCGGTTCGAATAAATTCCAGACGGTATGTACGGTTTCTCCGCTCCGTTTTGCTCCCCTCCAGCAGCTTGCCGGTCGTGTCGTCTGTCACATAATCCAACAGCGTGGCATTGAGTCTGACCACAAGTATTTCGCGCTGACCGTCCAGTTTGGTGCTTACCAGTTCTGTTTTCAGGATACACTGAGCATCCATATGATTTGTCCTTTTACCGTCGATAAGCTCCTTGAGCTGCTGTTCATGGATAGCAAACAACCGGTCGCTCTCCAAAGGTCGTACACGCGCCCAATCCTTTGCCTCCCATGCCTCCTGTAGACGGAGATAGCAATCCTGCGCATAAGCTTTAAAAGCCTCTGCAGAAAAACCCGGATCGTGAGCTCGAATTGTCTCGATTACCGTCTTCTCCGGCATAACGGCTTCCCCCGGAGAATTTCCCGTATAAGGCGCTGTTGTCTGTCCGGTACCTCTTTGACGTTTATATGCAGCAAAAATAATCAAACCTACAATAATAATTACTACAACGCCGACCGTTCCGCCGCCATTAAGGGATATATAAGTTCCGCTGTCGCTCCAGCTATTGCCCGCATCATCCCCCCAGTCGTCAAATCCGCCCCAGTCACCGTCTCCGCCGTCGCCGTCTGCAAAAGCGTTTCCTACATCCGCTGCCGCCGTATTCAGCATACAGCAGACGATAAGGATAAGTATTAAAAGCACCGCCGTAATTTTTTTAATAATTTCATTTCATCTCTTTTCCCCAAATAATAAAAAATCATACCGCAATTAGTCATTTAGAAATAAAGCACCATGTTCTCTTTCTGTAATATTATGCTGCAATCAACACAGCTCTTCCCTCACTCCAAAAAATGAATGCTGTATTTTTTATTTAAATTTTCCCCATATACCATATAATTACAAACAAATATCTGTTTTATTTCCGTACAAGTCAGAGGAAAACAGCAAACGCAGAAAAATCATTATTATCTCTCGGATACGCAATTCGAGCGAGACCAGTTGTTTAGTAATCATTCAAATATGTTCTACATTCCGCGTCTCGCCGAGATTTCTTTTTTCCCGATATTCTATCTCATAAAAACACTATATTTGACAGTAATTTAAAGTTTCACATATTTATTTTATCATAGCATAAAATTTTTTCAGTGTCAATAGAAAGCAAGCTGCACTGTTTTAATGGCTAAAGGCTATGACTTGTGTGTTATCCGTCGAAATATGTTAATAATTTTGTCATTTTTATTATTTTTTGTCCAAATTGCCCATTACAATTTTTCCTAAAATATGTTATACTATATACAAAGAGAGCAGCGTGCGGTTTTGCATAACGGAACGTAAGTCCAGTTGCAGCGAAACTGCACGTTTTATTATATGCATCGGTGCCTATTGCCGCCGATGCTATACGAAACAGCAGCAGACAGAAGAGGCATGACAAAAGGGAGGGAGAAATATGTGTTATCAAGTAAACGATATGGTAATATACGGAACAGCCGGGGTGTGCAGGATCACGGATATTTCAGAGCAGAGCTTTGGCGAACAGCAACTCAGGTATTACATTCTTCAGCCTGTATATGACAGCAATTCTACGGTCTTTGTCCCTGTCGGCAATGAATCGCTGACATCAAAAATGCATCGGATATTGTCTGCGGAGGAAATATACGATTTAATACGCACCATGCCCGAGGAAGATCCGAATTGGACGGATAATGAAGCTGTGCGCAGAGAGAATTATAAAGATATAATAAGAAGCGGAGATCGCAGAGAAATCATACGTATGATAAAAGCATTGTATTCCCGTCAGCAAAAGCTGCTGCAGAACGGCAAAAAAAAGCTTCACGCATCAGATGAACGCTTCTTAAAGGAAGCGGAGCGTATGCTGCACGAGGAATTTGCACATGTACTGAACATTCAGCGCGATCAAGTACTTCCTTTTATATTGGAGCAGATACAGGTGGAAACAAAAAATTGATCGCTTTCACCAGCCGGCAACCGTTTAAAACAGGCCCCTCACCGATCGTATAAAAGCAATGTCATGCTTTTAAAGGTAATCAAAACTGCAATATCCTCAAAAATGCCGGAGCGCCTGCCGAAAATTTTCGGCAGGCGCTCCGGCATAGATTTTGTATGATAATTTCAGTGAGAATTTTAT
>CAKTAA010000025.1 GCA_934526185.1 uncultured Eubacteriales bacterium
GCTGTAGGAATCGCCTGTTGCAATGTAACGTGATTCTTTGCTGCCGACAAGCAGCATTCCGGCGCCGCTCATGCCAACACCTTGAGCAATATCCACACGGCAGCCGCTTTGATGAATCAGATGCACCATAGCACGTTCCGCTGTTCCTGTGTTCTGGACGGAGAGAAAGCCTGGGCCGAGCATTGGATACACACTTTCCAGCGCATGTATGCCGTAGGTTTCATATGTCTTTGACATCGGACGGCAGATATACATCAAATCACCTAACTCATAATGTGTCGCGTAGAACGGCTCAATTTCCTTTTCATAACGCATGGAGGAGGAGGAGATAAATTGCTTGCCTTCGGCCCGCCAGCGCAGAAAGACCTTCAAATCCTCTTCGCTGTCTACCAGCGGTTTATCAATAAACATGGGAAGTCCTGCCTCTAAAAAGGGCGCGCACCGCTTTATATGTTCTGCGCCGATATCTGTGGCACAGATGACGGCGTCAACTTGACTTAACATATCCTCCGGCTTATCCACAACATATGGAATTTTTGAAGCGCCGGCGATCTTCTCAGCTTCTGCACGTTCAGCGTAGCCCGTACAACATATATGGGTAATTTTTGCCCCTTCGATTCCGAATTTATGGGGTGGCTGCTTTGCCAGATACTGAGGAATAACAGGGAAGGGACAGGCAGCCATTTTTTCCGGATCAAAGCCGTTGAACATGGCACTCCAGGAATACGGATGTCCGTTTCCCTCTGTCATTCCGAGTATTCCGATTTTCAATTCTTTGCTGCCAAGCGGAAGCTTAGCCATATCCTATCATCTTCTTTCTTTGGTGATTACTGAGCTTTGGGGCGGGATAAAACTTTCATAATTTCCGGTATGTCGACGTCGCGAAATGTCTCTTGAATCACATTCCGCGTATGTTCGCTGAGCGGCGGTGTATCAAAGTAACGGATATTATCCAGAACCTGCTCCGGTGTATCAGCCCCCAGCACCAGACTTGTTATACCGGGAATATCGCGGATAAAGGCTATGGCGAGTGCAGGGACACTGATGCCCTCGTGGTCTGCCAGCTTTCTGAGCATCCGGATACGGGGAACGGCATGCTCCAATAGAATTGGATCCGTTATTTTTTCAGGATCGAGGAAAAAAAGTCCCTGAAGAAATACGCTTCGCACAAAGGTGACGACTCCGCGCTGACGCAGCACTTCGGTCATACCGCTCTGGAGCAGCCTTTCGTCAAAAATACTCATGGGAACCTGCGTTGCAGTGTATACGTCGCTTTCCAGCATGATGTTCAAATCGTCTGCGGTATAGACGGAAGCTCCGACCATATCCGCATAGCCGTGCTTCAGCAGGGACTTTAAGGCTAACGCTGTATCTGAACCGTGTGCAGACAAATCTGCTGCTACATGCAGCATGACACAGTTGACACGCGGTACGCGCAGATGCTCAAGCGAGGTTTCAACTGAAGATATAATTTCTTGCTCAATTTCTCTTAGGTTTTCGCCGTGGATTTTAGGAATTTTTGTTGTGATAAATGGCATTTTTCCCTTATAGGTATCAAAAAATTTGCCAAGTACATCCTCTGCGTTTCCATATACGCGCGCGGTGTCCAGTGAGGTCACTCCGCTTTCAAGTGCGGTTCTCAGCATTGCAAAGCTTTTTTCTTCGTCCGGCTTTCCGCTGTCATTGGCAATTCCATAATTCATACCAAGCTGAACTGTACCGAGGGACATAGCAGAAACCTGTTGTCCCGCAATATTTATCGTTTTCACAATTTCCACGCCTTTCAATACTTTTTGCCAAAACTGATATCATCATATGCTGCTTGTTTTATTGCCATTTTTCGCTGAACTTACAATTTATTCCTTTAATCAGTTGTTTGAACAACGCTCATGATTTTCGCATTTTTTTACAATCTCCAAATAATAATCTGACAAGCCTACAACATCGGCGCCGACGCTGATAAAGGAATATCCCATGCCGATCAGCTCGTCAAAATTGCCGATTCCTCCCACAGTTCCCGCGAATTTCCCATATTTATTAGCGGTTTGTGCAATGCGCCGCCGCGTGCGGTCAATTTCCGGATTTGTAAAATCCACCGGCGTTCCAAGTCCCTGACTGAAATCCGCCGGTCCGAAGAAGATCATATCGATGCCGGGCAGGGCGCAAATCTCGTCCAGCTCGGCAAGCGGTTCAGGATCCTCTATCTGCACAATGACAAATCTTTCCTCGTTTGCCTGACGAATGTAGTCGGCAGCATCGACAAGACAGTATTTGCCGTCCGCGTTTCCGCCGTCAAGCGGGCGTCTGCCGAGCGGATGAAATTTTGTATAATAAACCACTCTTTTTGCATCTTCAAGAGACATCAAATGCGGAACCATAATCGCGGCAGAATCGGCCTCAAGCGGCCGTACAAGATCGCTGTAGCTGCCTCGTGCAACGCGTGTAATCACATCGCAATCGTAGTTTTTCGCAGCGCGTACGGCGTTTTCAATAAAGCTATAGTCGTTGGGGACATGCTCCATATCGATCCAGATGCTGTCAAAACCACACATTGCGGCTAATTCTGCGTTTCTCGGATCGTTGAAATTCAGTTTGACACAAGTCGCTGCCTTACCGTTTCTCATCTGTCTGAGCACTCGGCTTTTACGCATTTCCATTCTGTATTTCCTTTCGTTTGCTGATATCCTACAGTCGTGCAGAATATCCTAAGATATGTCGGTCTGTTCGAGCGGCAATATAATAATATTAAAGGACTATAGTTTGTATATCATGAGGAATAAAAAATGGTTTCAAGTAGCAGGACGAGAAGAATTCAAATTTATTTTGCCGAATACCCGCCGTCAACTGGAATAGTAGCTCCTGTTACATATGCAGATGCTTCTGAAGCCAGATAAACGAGTATGCCCATTACATCCGTCTGATTGGCCATGCGCTTTAAAAAGGTTCTGGAATTGTACCGTTCCAGAAAACGGGGATCCTGATTGTTAAAAAGTCCCCCAAGCGCAAGATAATTGCACCGCACATTCTTGGGGCCGTAATAAGCAGCCGCAAATCTCGTCAGATTGTTCATACCGCCCTTGTGATAAAAATAATCAGGCGCAGAAAATGCGTCCATTTCGGGCAAATCTGTATAAAGGGTATCATCACATCCAAGATAACCCATATAGGATCCGATGTTAATGATACTGCCCGAACCATTTTCGGCCATATGGTCGCCGAAGACACGGGTGATGACGAACAATCCCGTGCCGTTTACCCGCAGACTTTCTTCAAAGGCCTCGGGGGCTGTGTTAAAGGATTTTACACAGCGCAGGACGGAGTTGTTTACAAGAATATCCACCTTTCCGCTTTTTTCCTTCATCCGGCCGAGAAGTGCGCGTATGCTGTCTTCGCTGCTTTGATCGTAGGCATCGGCATATACCGTATATCCCTCACTGCATAGCTCATTTGCGTAAGCCTCATTGCTTTCCAAATGCCTTGAGGCGGTCCATACCGTCGCGCCTGCCTGTGCCAGCGCCAGAACCATTTGCCTGCCAAATCTACCCGCTCCGCCTGTTACCAGCGCGGTTTTTCCGTCCAGCTTAAACATATCCAGAACGTTCATTATCATAAACCTCATTTCTTCCGTACCGATTAACTGTCGGTCGTCGGAGAAGAATTCTTTCTGCTTGAAGCCTGTCTCTGTATGTCCGGAGAAAAAAGGATTGCCGCCGAACCCCGGCCGGCGTCCGAGACAATCCTTTCGTCTTGCGTCTATTCTAAACCGTTCGGCAGAAAACTGCCGTCGATTATTCACCCATAATAAGAACTTCGCAGACTCTCTCTCTCTCCCGTACCTGATCCCAGTCAATAAAATATATAAAGCCGAAATCACCGAGAGAGGGTACACCGTTCTCGAGAACAATGTTTTCAGAACGGCCGAAGAATACGGACCGGAGATGAGCGTCCGTATTAAGACTTCCATATGCGACTTCGCCGGGGCAGGAAAGAGCAAATTCTATGTGCTTGGGACCCGGATGATAATACTGGCCCTCAGTTCGGCAGGTAGGGATCAGCTTTTCCATGATCTCGATCAAATCCATCTGCATGTATTCCCGACCGTAATAATTGGTGTCATGAGAGGATTCCTGAACGATGACGGAGCAGGTGGTATGATGGGAATAAACGGTTATCAGTCCGTTTTGAATGCCGGATTCCTTTACAATTTTTTTGACTTCATCAGTCACATTATGAAAATGCGGCAGATGATTTTGAGACTGCAGTTTAATTTTTCCGATATGTACGGCCATGATCTATGCCTTTCTCCCTAAAATAATATAATGCAAACCGTTTGGGGAACGATCTGCGTTAGAAACAGCGAGCCCCGGTCAAACCACATTCCGAAACCGCTGTTTTTTTGCAGGATTCCATCCTTCATCAGAGGTTCACCGTTAAAACGCTTACGGATGCAGCTCGTCCCACGCCTTGCGCAAAGAATACAACATTTCTTCCGTCATAGCATAAGGGTCATCCGCCTTGATAATACCGCTCGTTGAACCGGTTGCTTCCGCTCCGGCCTTAATCACGTTATATACATCCTGACCGTCACTGATTCCCGCTCCCTGCAAAACCATAATGGAAGGGTTTATGGAGCGAACAGTATCAATGGTGGAACGAACATAATCCATGTTGCTTGTCTGTCCGGTACCAATTAATTCCGTTGGCTCCGCAACTATCATATTTGGACCTAAGGCGGCAATGGCGCGGACATCCTCGACGGTGTCGGCGCAGACGATGGTAGCAAGTCCGACCTCATCGGCACGTTTAATGGTCTGTGCAATGGTTTCCAGTGAAATCGGCTTTTCAGCATGATTGAGCATAACGCCCTCGGCGCCTGCGGCCTTGACGGCCTCCGGAAGAACGGAACCTAACCCACGGCCTATTGGTAGAGGATCCATATGCTGGGCGAAAACATGGATGTATTCTGTATTTCCGGCTATCAGCGGGATGTCTGTGTACTGCGGTGTTACAATGACGTCTACGTCATATTTATGAGCGACACGGTCGATAACTTTGGCCAGCTTCAGCATCGCATCACCGTACAGATAGGCCTTTGGTCCGATTTCAAAAAAAGGCGGCTGTATTTTACATTTGTTATACATATGAATCACCGTTTCTTTGCATACGCAAAGACTTCCTTAATTCAGATAAGATGCCCGCTTATTACTTCTGCCGCGGAACCAACTTTACCATAAAGCTTTAATCACTTTACTTGACAGTGTATCCAATACACCGCCATCGAATATTTAATGTTTATTCAACATTTCTCCTACGGCGCCGCCCGGATGTATCAGAGCAAATTGCTCCCGACGGTATCCGGTTTCCTCCATCAGCGCGGCGAGAAGAGCATCGAATATCGCAATGGTTACGACGTAGCTTGACGTAGCCATATAATTGTACTTATCGCTTTCCCGTTCGATTTTCATAGGAAGAATAATGTCCGCGTTTTTTGCCAGCGGTGCATCCATATTTTCCGTCACTGCAATAAGCGTAGCTCCTCTTTTTTTGCAGACGTCGATGATAGGCAGCAACTCGGCGGTTTTTCCGCCGCGCGATACCATCACCAGAACATCCTCTTTTTTCAGCGCTCCGAGGCCGCCGTGAACAGCCTCGCACGGAGGCATAAACATGGCACCTCGCTCAATGCAGCAAAGTGAATGCGCAAATTTTTTGGCGGCAATGCCGGAGGATCCGCTGGCACACGTCATAATGCGAGGGCAGGCGGCAAGCGCATCTACCGCACGTGCAAATGCTTCCTTATCCATGTATGAAACAATATCCGAGATTGCTTTTGCTTCAATTTCAAGCGAGCGGATGGCATCGTTGAACGCTTGTTCTTTCATGATAGTTTTCTTTAGCTCCTTTTTGCGGTTAAATACATCCTGCGTTTTATAACACAACTGTTCAGCCGGGGTTTCAATAGGGGGCACCCCGGTCATGGGAGTTTCAGCAACAGATTGTACCATCACTGAAAAAGATAAGCAAATCCCACCGCCGAAAAGGCGATGATCTCTTGTTTTAAATTATAAAACTTTCATTGCACCTTCCACAATCGCCGAGCCGGCATCTTCCGTCATCATGGAGGAACCAACCTCATATCCGCCTTCCTTCAATGCATCAGGCGTATAGATGTATCCCGGCAGGCCACCGTTTGTCAGCTCGAAAACGAACGTTTTTTCATACTTCGACGCCGCTTTGATCGCCAGTCCGTATTCCACGAAGATTTCTCCCTGCACGCCGACGATGACAGTGTCGCCCAGTGTGACGGACTGTATTTCGCAGGGAAGCTCTGTGCATTCATAACCGCGCGCAATTTCACGGGAATAATAGTAAATATTTTCTGCACCGAACATATCAAGCTCAGCATTACGCATGGTGATATAATCCGCATTTCTCAGAGAATCAAAGCGTTCCTGTGCGGCAATCATAGCCGTTTTTGCTTCATCCTCCGGCGGATATGTTTTCCGGGGCAGATCGATTTGGATGCTTTTGACATTGATATCAAGCGTATCCGAATATGTCATATGCTCAAGGCAGTTGTTGACCGCTACGCCCAATGTGGTACCTACACGCGCTGCCTCTTCAAAATCCTGCGCAACGCGGTGATATCTGGAGCTCTGATTGCCCGAGGTTCCCTGAGCGAACATAAAGACGGCATCCGGCTTTGCAAAGTGCAGAAAGCGTCTGACATAACCCGGATAATCAGCGCTGACAAGTACATTTTCTGCATGCAGATACGTAGGGTGCAGCGCATAATTCAAAAGACAGGCCCGAACCTTGCCCTTCATATCTTTTACGCCGATCACGTTTACGGACGGATCACAGATCCCGCCTTTTTCGCGGCGGTTTCCACCTACTCCCTGTTCAGCACCGCAGCATCCCACTGCAGTTCCGAGAACAGCATCAAAGGCATTTTCCTTTGCTTCTAAAATCTTTTTTTCCAGATTAACCATCAGCCACTCAATGTATTTATCGTCGCGGCGTATGCCTTCTTCATATTCAAAGGAATAAATATCTCCAACCAGCGGCCCCGAATGCGTATGTGATGTCGTAACCATTAAATCGAATCCGACAGCTTCACGAAGTTTTTTTACATAATTTTTATCAAATTTCAGCAAATCAAGCGTCAGAAACGCCATCTCCTTGCCGCTGCTGCAGAGATAAAGGCAAGCAGCATACAAAGGATCATGGACGCCCTCATTCGGGCGGGGGCAATGAGGATATCCTGTGAGCTGAACGCCTTTTTCCGGCGAGATATCCAAAAGTGAAACACCTGCTTTGAGCATAATACCGTTCCTGTGCCGACAATGCTGCCGGCGATCCTTTCCTGTCATTGTAACAATGATGAGAGAAAATCGAAAAGAAAATTTAAAAATTTCAGATTACAGCCTCGCCGTTCTTCATCACTTTTTTTACAAAACCGTTTGTATCGATAAGCAGTATATCCGCAGCTCTGCCGGGCGCAAGGGAACCGATTTTATGCTCCATCCCAATAGCCTTTGCAGGATTGGCGGCTGTAATCTGAAAAACTTCATGCAGTGACAGACCGAGTGAGAGGAAGTTTCTTGCGACCTGATCCATGGTCAGCTTGCTTCCGGTCAACTCTCCATCGAGAAAATTAACATCCGTATCAGAGGAATCTTCGGTGGTGGCGTCTGTAATGCCGATGATTTTTTCTGCTCCGACTGTTTTCAGAATCAGACGGATCATATCGTGTCTGACATGTACACCATTTCTGTCACAGATGATTTCGTAATATAGATTGTCGCACAAAAGTGCCGCATGGTCAAACGAGAGCTCCTGTGTCCCGCCATAACGCGCGGGAGAAATGCTGTACCCTGTAGCGTCCATCAGATGGGTAACAATACGCGCGCCGCCGCATGCAGCGGCATATACCTGTTCGGGGGAGGCTGCCGAATGGCCGATGGCCGGTACGATCCCCCAAGATGTAATATCAGAGAGAAAAGTATCCGTCCCTTCTACCTCCGGCGCAAAAGTCCACTGCCGAATGATGCCCGAGGCGGCGTACTGCTCGTACTTCTCCCTTGAAACAGGAGTCGAAAATCCGGCCTTTGAGCCATATGCGGGATTCAGATACGGCCCCTCCAAGTGTACACCGAGCAGATTCAGAGAAGTTTTCATCGCGTTTTTGACTCCCTCAATAGCTCTAAGTGTTTTTTCATGTCCAAGGTCGCGGTAAAAAGTGCAAAGCAAACCCGTTGTTCCGTGACGCAGATGATGCGCTGCCATTGCAGCAGGATCGTCGTATCCCAAGAAAGCTCCTCCTGCGTGACAGTGAATATCAACGAATCCCGGAGCGATAATGCACCCGTCTGTCTCCATAATATTTTCAGGAAGAGAGGCGCTGCTGCGCGGACCGGCGTATACAATGGTGCCGTTTCGAACAACGACAGCACCGTCCGGTTCCTCGCCGCCGGGCAGAACAGCCCTCCCTACCAGCGCATATATATGATCATTCATTAATATCCCACTCTTTCCAGAACCTCAATAGGCTGCGCAATTGCTTCACTGACATAAACGTCTGTTTTCATAAGCTGAAGAATCGAGGCTGGAACCTGCGGCGTAACTTCCCCGTGAAGAATCAGTCGAGAAATCATTCTCTGCCAGGAAGAGAACGTGCCGTGCGTCGTCAGGCCGTGAGACTCCAGTCTGTTCCTTGAACGCTTGATATCTGCCGGTCCGATTGTTGCTGCACGCGGCGGAACATTGGCAATATCACCGCTGCAGCCAAATACGCCGTGCAGGGAATTCTGCATGATTGTCATCGGGTTCAATGTTACGATACGGGCGTCCATTTCAAGGAATTCCTCAACGGAGCTGCAGGCAAACTCAGTGGTGTTTGGATCGATAAAGGCGATATGGCCGGCCCATCCGGGGCCGCTGTAACAGATATCGGCGCCCCCCTCGCCAACCTCTGTAATCATTTTGGAATAATCTTTGATGTTCTGCGTGGTAGGGAAGTGCATATGGCTTTCCGGCATACGCAGATCTTCACGGATTTTACCGTAAAAATATTTCATGCAGGAATAAGAGAACCCGGCTCTGTAGGTTACGGGAGCAATGTTGCCGTCCTCGTCCGCCCATTCGTCCATGGTAAAAACGTGGACATTGCGGCAGCTAATATTGAGCAGATTCAGCGTATCGGCAACCGGTTCATAAATGCCGGGACACGGGTTAGGAAGAATCATGACAAGCTTCTCATCGCAGAGATCAGAACGCTGAATACGTGCAACCATATCCGCAATATTGATACCATCAACACTGCTGACAATATGGATTTTGAAGTCCGGGTTGGGATGCTTGTCCAGATCCTCCACCTTCATGCTGCGGACGCGTTCGAGAACCTCTTCGTTTTTGTAAGGAACAAATGGTGCGGGATGAAATTTGAACATGATTATGACTCCTTTATTATAAAATATTTTACCCTATTGTTGTTAAATGGATAATCGCTTGAAAAGATTACAAAAGCGTGGAATTTGAGGGAACAATTTTACGTAGGATAGCCGACGGAGAAATTTGAAAGTTTGATGCAAGCATAGCCGCTCCGCGTGAGGCGGTTTCCGGCGTATCCATAACGCACACTGCTGTGCCGGTAAGATCGGATAAGATTTGACACCAAATTTCACTTTTTGCGCCGCCGCCGAATACGCGAATTTCAGAAGCACCGCCAAAGGCATCGAGATAAACGGCAATTTTAGTGCAGATACCCTCGAGCAAGGCCCTGACAATGTCACCAGCAGTGGTTGCCAACGTCAATCCCGACAGTTTTGCTCCGTTCGTGAAATCCGGAAGAAAAGAAACACCGTTTGCTCCGGGCGGGGATGCTTCAGCCATAACATCAAGCTCTCGGTAGGACAGGCCGCCAAAAAGGGTGTTTGCCGTCCATTTCAGCGCCGCACCGCTGGTTCCGACAACAGCTTCTGATACATAACAGTTATCATCAAACCGAAATACCGGGCAGATACGGCAACTATCGTCAAACTGTTTGCACAGCAGGGAAACGGCAGCGGCGGTTCCGAAAGAAACTGTGGCGATATCGGAGCATATGCCCGCGCCGATGGCGGCCAGCTTTTGATCCTGTCCACCCAGAACAACAACAGCGTCCCGGTTCAATCCTGTTTCTTTGGAAACCTCGTCAAGAATAGTCCCCACAGGTTTGCCCATACAACATACCTCGGGCAGCTTTTTCGCGTTAATTCCGGCGAGTGAAAGCAACTCATCATTCCAAGCTTTTTTCTGAATGTCAAATGCCATCGAGCCTCCGGCAATGGTATAGTCTGTCACCGCTCGGCCGGTCAGCCGGTAATTGAGATAATCAAGGGGGAACAGCAATTTGTCTGCTTTTTTGAGAAGCTCCGGATCATATTCCGCCATCCACATAAACTTGGGAAGGGAATAAGTGGCGTCGACAGGCTTTCCTGTGATCCGAAAGATTTTGTCCACCCACCCCGCTTCACTTAGCTTTTTACACTGAGCCGAGGCACGCGTATCCAGCCATGTGAGTGCTGGGGACAAAGGCCGTCCGTTAGGATCAACTGGAACGAAGGAAATGCTTTGAGTGCTGAGCGAAAGCGCTTGTATGCGAGGAAAGCCGGAAGCGCTCAATAGCGATCGAATTGCTTTTTTGGTTATCTCCCACCACTGTTCTGCATCTTGTTCAATGAATTCAGAGCGAAAAATCAGCGGATATTCTTCGTAAAATTCCGCTTTTACTGTCCCGCTTCCGTCATACAGAAACCCCTTGCAGACAGTGGTGCCTAAATCAATACCGATATACAAAACCGTCAGTCCTTTCGGCGTTCGGAAATCTGCTGTTCAGAATTTCTCTCTCCATTTTTTACACATGATATCCTATTATACTATGAGTTCTTTAAACTGTCAAGATTCCCGCTCTCATCTTCCAACTTATTTTCGGTTGGAGTATTTTTTCGTTGAGATTACGCCGAATGTTCTTCTTAATATGAAAAGCAGACGAAGAAAATCGTCTGCTCAGCCGCTCATTTTTTATTGATTCTCCTAACAGCATTAAAAACAATGGCAAATCCTGCTGCCGCTATTCCTCCAGCTTTCATTCCTGCGTCTTTCACCTTGTCCTTTTGGTCTTTTCTTTCCGCGCAACAAACAGGACAATATTATCAGGCAATTGCTTGCTACCATTATATTTCTCCTATGTGATTTTTGGTTCGTTATGTTTTATTACATCCGCAAACGTAATATTTCCGAGTTTATCGACAACATAACGATTTAATTCATAGAATATATTACGAAAAAAGCAATTTCCTTTTTCAGTCCTTCCATTACAAATATTTTCATCATTTAAGCATTTATTCATATAAAGAGGTCCGTCAATACATTCAATTACACGTAAAACAGTAATTTCAGACAAAGGCAGGGAAATAAAATACCCCCCAGATGAACCCTTTTTTGAACAAAGAATTTCGTTCAACATTAATTTACGTAAAATTTTCAAAGAAAATCTTTGCGGTATAGATATTTCTTTTGCAATGGTGCCGGCGTCAACGGTCTTATTCTGTATTGCCAAAAAGTATACAATCCGCAATGCATAATCAGCTTCCTGTGTTATTCGCATGTATACACCCCCAGCAAAAGAACACTTAATAAGTGTATTTAATTATACAGTTTTTAATAGAATACGTCAAGTAATTTGTACGAGTTTTTATAAACGGAAATTTTATAAATTCGTTCCAAAGCGGCTTATCTGAAATAGTGGACAAAGTCGCGCTTGAAGGCCCTTGCGAAGCCGATGAAGAGCGGAGAGCGGACATTGCATAAAACGGAAATTTTATAAGCCAGCAAATAGGAAGCCCTCGGAGCTGAAAGCACCGAGGAAACTGTTTGCGGCGGTTAATTATCCTTGCTGCGGCTCCGATGGGGCGCGCGTTGCTCGATTTGTTCCGCCAAGGCTGCGCGCTGAGCGCTTGCATCAGCGTCACATCTCGCTGCCTTCGCCCAGCGTCGCCAGGGAGCAGCAAGGATAATTATATAAAATATAAATTTTATATAATCAGAGAGAGTGCAAGAGCCCTTCGTCCGGGTTTTCCTGCACTCTCTCTGATTAATGGACCGCTGTAAGCTGAAAGCCAGCTTCCAGCGAGCCTATAAAATTTCCGTTTTCCGCAAAGCTCCGCCTGCGTACCAAATTCGGACAAATTCGGCGTGTCGTCACGAAAAAAACATCTGTTATAAGCGAGAGACAAAGGTGAGTTAGCTTAAACTTTGTGCCGTTCCATTACACTTAAGTTTATCAACTGGTTTTATCCCCTATTTTATAACCAATACCTCTTATTGTTTCCACCAGTTCACCTGCGTCACCAAGTTTTTGTCTTAATGTTCTAATATGAACGTCAACTGTACGGCTTTCTCCATCGAAAGCATAACCCCAAATTTGATTCAATATCTGATCGCGATTCAACACGACTCCCTGATTATCCAAAAGCAAGCATAATAGCTCAAATTCTTTTAAAGTTAGGACGATATCCTGTCCGTTTACTCTCACAATATGTTTGGACGGGCAAACTGTCAGACACCCTAAATCATACGTTTTCGGAGCTTCCTGTTTTCCGCATCTTCTATATAATGCCTTGATCCTGGCCAACAGCTCCATCATACCAAAGGGTTTCGGTAAATAGTCATCCGCACCCATATCCAAGCCTACAACCTTATCATATTCATTACTTTTGGCTGTCAGCATAATAATTGGCAGCTCGCGCGTAGCTGCGGCAGTTCTAAGCTTCTTTAAAATGCTGAGTCCATCTTCCTCCGGAAGCATGATGTCAAGAAGAATCATATCCGGCAGCGTATGTTTCAGTGCATTCCAAAAGGCCAATGGAGAGGCAAATCCTTCGGCTGCATACCCGGACTGATTTAAAGTATATATTACCAGCTCACGAATACTATTGTCATCCTCTACCAGATAGATCATTTCCGCTTCTCCTCTTCATTATTGAATTATTAAAAAATCTGCTGATTGTTTATCACAAGCCGGAATTGAAGCCCCAATTTTTCAGCCGCTTTTCTGCACAAAATCATTCGGTTTAAAAAAATTTCAAAATAATCCATTACCGTTCCGTAATTTGTATCAATCATCAGTTTCAGTTCAATCAGTGTATGATTCTCGTTAATAACAAGAGAAGATTTCCGAACGGAATAGTTTACACGATCATGAATATCAAAGGACGGTATGTCGCTGTTTCTGACGCGACTCCGTCTGACGTCTGATTTGTCGGCAAGTATGAGAGCGGCGGCTACGGCATTTACCGCCACTCCGGTTCCCTCGTCATGATTTCCGATAGCTGTTGTGACGGTAGCAATATCCTCAGCGGAAAAGCCCATTTGATCAAGAATGCGAAAAGCCATAACCGCACCGCTCTGTGAATGATCAATACGGTTGACCAAATTCCCGATATCGTGCAGATACCCTGCTATTTTGACCAACTCTACATCATGTCCCGGATAACCTAACGTTTCCAGAATATATCCGGCAGTTTCCGCAACCTTAGTCACGTGAGCAAAGCTGTGCTCTGTATAACCGAGTGCCACCAGCGATTCGTCTGCTCTTTGAATATAAGTTTTTATTGTCTGGTTGTTTTTTACCGCCTCATAAGTCATAAAAATGTATCATTCCTCAATTATTTGAATAGTTAAATCCTATACATCCTTGTGCATGCCTGTCATGGAATATTCTACCCATTCCGCGATGTTCACCGCATGATCGCCAATGCGCTCAAGATATTTGGCAATCATCAGCAGATCAATGCAAAACTCTCCATGATTCGGGTCGGAGGACACCAGACCAATCAGTTCCTGCTTTACCTTAACAAACAAATCATCAACAATATCATCATATTGAATGACAGATCTGGTAAGTTCAAGATCCTTTTTTACAAAAGACTCTACGCTGTCTGTTACCATTTTAATTGCCGCGCGAGCCATATCGCTGATGTGAATCCTGCTTGTTTCGCCGTATCCCTTTATATATTTAGTGATTTCCGCAATATCGGAAGCTTGATCTCCGATTCTCTCCATGTCGGAGATCATTTTCAGCGCTGATGAAATGATACGGAGATCCCGTGCGACCGGCTGCTGCTGCAGCAGCAACTTCATACAAAGAGATTCAATTTCCCGCTCTTTGTGATCAATTTCATTGTCTGCTTCAAAAACCTTGCGCAACATGCTATCATCATCGTCCAGCAACGCCTTGATTGCCGCTGATATGGCATCTTCACATAGCGCGCCCATTTTTATCAGTTCAAGATTCAGCAGTTCAAGCTGCTCGTCGAAACGGTTTCGCATTATCCAAACCTCCCGGTAATATAGTCTTCTGTTTTTTTATTCTTGGGCATGGAAAACAACTGCTCTGTGTCGCCGTACTCAACGATTTCGCCGAGCAGGAAAAAGGCGGTTTTATCTGAAATCCTGGCTGCCTGCTGCATATTATGCGTCACCATGATGATTGTATAATCCTTTCTAAGCTCGACAGCAAGATCTTCAATTTTCGATGTAGATATGGGATCGAGAGCGCTGGTCGGTTCATCCATCAAAAGGACCTCCGGCTTTACAGCAAGTGCTCTTGCAATGCACAGTCTTTGCTGCTGTCCACCCGACATTCCGAGCGCGCTTTTCTTTAAACGATCCTTAACTTCATCCCATATGGCAGCATCTCTCAGAGACTGCTCAACAATTTCGTCCAGCTTGACACGGGAACGAATCCCATGCGTTCGCGGGCCGAAAGCTATGTTGTCGTATATACTCATCGGAAAAGGATTGGGCTTTTGAAAAACCATACCCACGCGTTTCCGTAATTTGTTTACATCCATATTTCCGTATATATCTTCTCCGTCAAGAAGAATTTTTCCTGTAATCGAACACCCCTCCACAAGATCGTTCATTCTATTCAGTGTTTTTAACAGTGTGGATTTTCCGCAGCCGGAAGGTCCGATGAACGCTGTGATCTTACGTGCTGATAATTGCATGTTAATATCTTTCAGCGCATGAAAATCACCGTAATATAAATTCAGTCCGTTTATGTCAAATTTTAAACCGTTTTCCTGCGGTGCGTACCGTATTGATTTCTGTTGCTTTGTATCCAATGAATTTGCCATTTTTCAGGCCCTCCGCTTTCCGCTGTTTCTATAATTGTTTGTAGAATTTATGCCTTACTCAGGTTTTAGCAGCAACTTTTCGCGCAACAACGCCAGACAGCGCATTAATCGCTATAACCATGACAAGCAATACCACTGCTGTTGCATATGCTTCCTCTGTATACAGTCCCTCCGATAGTAAGGCATACATATGAATCGACAGCGTCCGGCCTGAGGCAAGCAGATTTTCAGGTACCTGCGCAACGGTTCCGGCTGTATATATCAAAGCCGCAGTTTCACCCACGATTCTGCCGATACCGAGTATTACTCCCGACAAAATCCCCGGAATTGCCGCCGGCAATACAATTTTCCATACCGTTCTGAGTCTTCCGGCTCCCAAGCTGAAACTTCCCTCCCGAAAGGAATCCGGTACGGCTTTCAGCGCTTCTTCCGTTGTTCTCATGATAAGCGGCAGAATCATAATCGCCAATGTCAGGACACCTCCGATAAAAGAATATCCGAATCCGCATGCAACGGCGAACATCAGGTAGCCGAACAGGCCGTATACAATGGAAGGAATACCGGAAAGCGTTTCTGCTGTAATTCTTACAACAGAAACAAATCTGTTTCCGCGCCGTGCGTATTCCACCAGATAAATAGCTGAAAATACTCCAATTGGAACAGCCAGCAGCAGGGACAGAAGCGTCATAAGCACGGTATTGATAATTGCCGGCATCATAGAAACATTCTCGGTATTATATTCCCATGCAAACAGCGACGGCTTTAAATTCGGGACGCCGCGAAGCAATATATAACCAATCAATACAATGAGAATACCGACGGTAATCATCGCTGCAAGTGAAACCAAAATTCTGAGAATCAGCGCCTGCGGGTGACTTCGGTAGGCACTCCATCTCTGTCTGCGTGTTTGTCTGTTTATCGGCTGCATCCCGCGCTCTCTCCTTTCAATTGTCCCGCTATCGGAATACTTATTTTTGCTCCTTCCGCTTCAGAAGTGAGAATGAAAGATTTATAATCAGTATGAAGATGAACAGCACAACGCCTGTTGCTATCAGCGCTTCCCTGTGCAGATCGGTCGCGTAGCCCATCTCCAGCACAATATTTGCCGTAAGCGTTCTGACGCCGTCCAAAATGCTGGAAGGAATTGCTGCCGAATTTTTTGCAACCATGACGACTGCCATAGTTTCCCCTACCGCGCGCCCAATCCCTAAAACGACACCAGCCAAAATGCCCGACTTTGCCGCCGGAAGCATGGCATAAAATACGCTCCGCTCATGTGTCGCACCGAGAGCCAGCGCACCTTCGTAATAGCTCTCCGGAACCGCCCGAATTGACGATTCCGTGACGCTGATAATGGTCGGCAGTATCATAATGCCCAGTAAAATAGATGCGGTAAGTATGCTTTTGCCGCTGCCGCCGAACAAATCCTGCATCAACGGGACAATAACCACGAGCCCGAAAAATCCATATACAATGGATGGAATGCCGGCCAAAAGGTCTATTGCCGGCTTTAAAATGTGATATAACCCTTTTGGACAGAATCTTGCAAGATATATTGCGCACAGAATACCCGTCGGAACTCCGACGATGATAGCGCCTGCCGTTACATAGATACTGCCGATAATCATGGGAAAGATTCCATACAGATCCTTGGACGGTAGCCATGTATCTCCGAATAAAAACGAAAAAGCGCCGATTTTGCCGATTGCCGGCAAGCCGTTGGCAAACAGGAAAATACAAATCAGCGCTACGGCGATAATGGATATACAGGCCGCTGCCATGCAAGCAATCTTCATCAGGATTTCTTTGAATTCCTTCATATATTCCAGCCTTCCTTGTTGAGCTCTGTCCCCGCAAGCTTTTACCGGCAGGTTGCGTATCACATTCGCAGATTTCAGGTTGCTATTTAATTTATGATTAAAATTCCAAAATCTGTTTCTCACCCATTATCCACTCGATAATTCACTTGGCATTTTTGGGTTGAAACCGAAATACCGCCGGACAGCTCCGAATTTTTTAAAGCCGGAATCTGTCCGCACGGTAAAATTGATGCCGAAAGAAGCAGAATTCATTTAATATCCGACCATTTTGTTATCTCACCCGTGTAGATGGATCTAACCTGTTCGGTCGTCAGCGAACTCACTTCATTCTTGTTATTGACAATAACCGCGATACCGTCGATAGCAATAGCGGTTGCTTTAAGACCTTTAGAGGTTTCACTTTCCTTTAGTTCACGGGAAGCCATACCGATATCGCATAGACCTTCTATGGTGGACGTCATTCCGTTTGAAGAATCGCTCTGCTGTACCTCGATTTTTGCTGATGTGTTGACCTTGAGGTAGGCCTCCTTCAGTTTTTCCATCAAAGGCGTTACGGAAGAGGAGCCCGCCACTTTGATGGTTCCCTCCGGTTTACTGCCATTGTAGCTGCCTGTATTGCCCCCGCTGATGTATCCCGCATCTTCAACGACCTTCTGCCCCTCTTCGCTCATGATAAAATCTATAAAATCCTGTGCTGTTTCGCTTATATCCTCTTTGGTTGCAATGTTAAACGGACGGGAAATTTTATAGGAACCGTTTTTTACGTTCTCAAGTGTCGCAGCCGTTCCGTCAATCTTAATCGCCTTCACATCATCATTTAATACACCGAGAGAAACATAACCGATAGCCTGTTCGTTTCCGTTTACCGTCGTCAGCATAACAGATGTGGACTGTGTGGTTTCCGCTGTGTTCATAATCTCGTCAATTCCGAAAAGTTCAACGAAAGCGCCGCGGGTTCCTGAACCGTCTTCACGCGTTATTACCGAAATTTCATCCGATTTCTGACCGCATCCGCTCAGCAGCGAAGCTGCTATCACAGCCGACAATCCCATAACCATTAATTTTTTCATCTTGTTAATCTCCTTTTAACAACAGATTTTCATTCACTCTATGTATGGTACGATAATAGTATAAACAGTTTATGTAAAAATCATTACCCTGCTGTTGTTAAAACTGCGTAAAATACGCAAGAGATGTAATTTTCAATCACATGAAGCTTTGCCAAGGCTGTATTCTATTCTGTTCAAAATTTTACCGTTTCACACCGTACTTTTCACAGTATGCAGAGAAGCAAGTGTTAAATTGTTCGTCGTTCATGGACTTTACGCCGCTCAGATACTCGTGGGTGCCGAAGCTGTTTCTATCCACTTCGATCATTGCCACAGCGATGTTGGAGCAATGATCCGATACTCTCTCGAAATTCGTTAGCATGTCCGACAAGACAAACCCCATCTCTATTGTACATTTTCCTGTCTGCAATCGCTCGATATGATTTCGTTTGATTTCCGCTATCAAATAGTCAATAACCTGTTCCAAGGGCTCAACACGCGTGGCCAGAGCAACGTCGTCGCTTTCAAATGCCGTCATGGTAATCTCAAGAATTTCTTTGAGCGCGGGTATAAGCTGACGCAGCTCCTTTTCAGCCTCGTCTGAAAAAGACATCTTTTTTTCGTGTATCTCCTGCGCGACATTTAGAATATTAACCGCATGATCTCCCAGTCGCTCAAAGTCGCCTATCGTATGCAGCATTTTAGATACCTGTTTGCTGTCGGCATCCGACAGCGCCTTGCTGGACAATTTTACAAGATATGTCCCCAGCTTGTCCTCGAACAAATCGAGCTTATCCTCGTTTTTCAAAATCGTTTCTGCATCCTTTTCCTGATAATCCGCTGTCAGTTTGATAGACTGAAAAATGGTGTTGCGGGCGAGTTCAGCCATTTTCACCGTCATATTGTTGCACTCAGAAATGGCGAAGGAAGGAGTGTTGAGCAATCTTTCGTCGAGAAAAGTATAGGATTCAGATTCGGAATTATCACGAATGACCGCGTTAGCCAGTTTGACAAGCATACGGGAAAACGGTAGAAGAATTGCCGTCGTGACGATGTTAAACACACTGTGCGCTGCCGCAATACCGAGGGGGTTAATAACAGAATCCATAAAAGAAAAACGAAATAGAGCGTTAAGGCCATAAAAAACCGAAAGACACAGAACTGTTCCGATTATATTAAAAGACATGTGTATGGCAACAACGCGTTTGGCATTTTTATTCGTGCCAAAGCTGGAAAGCAAAGCAGTAACGCAGGTACCTATATTCTGCCCCATAATAATCGGAAATGCCATACTGCATGTAATGCCGCCAGTCATAGAAAGCGCCTGAAGTATACCGACGGATGCTGCCGAGCTTTGAATCACTCCTGTAAACACAGCGCCGACCAGTACACCGAGAAGCGGATTTTTGAACGCCGTCAGCAAATGCTGGAATTCCGGAATTTCAGCTATCGGACTTACCGCCGCGCTCATCAGCTCCATGCCGTACATCAGGACTGAGAAGCCGATGCATATAACACCGATATCCTTTTTCTTTTTTTCCTTTGCCGCCATCAAAAGAATAATGCCGATCAGCGCAACAATGGGCGCAAAATTTTCAGGTTTCAAAAGTTTTATCCAAATATTTTCGCTTTCAATTCCGGCAAGACTCAAAATCCATGCCGTCAGTGTTGTTCCAATATTGGAACCCATAATCACGCCGACCGTCTGCTCTAACTGCATAATGCCGGAATTCACCAGACCGACCAGCATAACCGTCATGGCTGACGACGACTGTATCGCTATGGTGATTCCGGCACCCAATAAAAGACTTTTAAACGGATTAGAGGTCATTCGCTTTAAAATTCTTTCTAATTTACCGCCCGCCATTTTTTCCAGGCCTGTCGACATAACATGCATACCATACAGAAAAAAAGCCAGGCCGCCAAGCAGAGTGATAACGGAAAACAAATCCATACAAAAATATAGGGATACTGCTTGTCCCAAAGGGCCGGTATCCCGCTCCTTCCGTTTCTTTTTCCCGTCTTCACGGGAAGCTTTAACAGAGTTTTTAAATTGATTTTACAATCCGCCGTTTTTTTGACTTTGTGGACAAAAACCGACAATTTTAGTGTAAACTGTAAATGTTAAATCGATAACCGAATTTGTGTTAAATCTATGTTAAATACTTTATGTATAAATAACAGCGTGACGGTTAAGCGGTCACGCTGTCTATAGAATTTATGTTCAAAATTTATATTCATGATGCCAGACGGTAAACAGTATTTCCATTTTCAAATATTGTTTTTGATAAAATACCGTCATTTTCCATTGACGACAACACTTTCTCCGCAGCAGCTATGCTGATTTTGAGCGATTTTGCCAGCATTTCCGCCGTTCCGGAAACATAAAAGGTCAGGTATTCCATTACGAGCTGCTTTTGTCTTTCATACTCTTCCCTTTTTTTCTCTTCTCCTGCGGAAATATTTTTACATGCTGCAAACGGCAGCGACAGTACGGTCTGATCCGGACCAAAACGTTCAGTTAGTATCGGTTCGCTCAAGCCGCTGTGCTGCCAAATTGAACGGATTTTTCTGAGACCGCTTCCGTTTCGGTTTCCCACCTGAAGCAAGTGAAATAATTGAATGAGTATTGTATTACGCGGATCGGAAATGCCGCCCCTGAAAGCCTTTTCCCTGGCAATGCGCATGCCCCCGGGATTGGTAATCTGAATAGCCTCCGGCGTTATTTCTATCAAGATACCCCTTGATTCAAAATAATCCGCATGCATCAGCGCATTGGCAAGCCCCTCGAATACCGCACAAAGCATATCCTTATCAAAAGAAATTCGGGGATGAATCGCAGATTTCTGTTCGACCAGTCTTTTTGTAACCGTATCATAAAAGTCAAAAAGATTTTTGCCAAAATAATGATAAGGTGGTATGTCTTCTCCTGCCTTTTCACTGTATTCCCAAAAAAGCTTCGGAAATTCACTCCGAATACACTCACGGCGGCCAAGCATCAGCAGTCCGCCCGTCGTTGGATGCAGGTGCCGATCTCTTCCTGCCGCCGCAGCTCCGGCGGATCGAAGAAATTCAGCGTCCGTCTCCGGCACGCCGGACGCCGTGCGAACTCTGTTTTTAAAACGGCTTATGCTTTCCCTGTCAAAGGAATCCATTGCCATATGGGACAGTATCTCCGAATCGCGCGATACATTCATACGGTCGCGCAGCATTCCGTCAACCTCTGCACGCGTACATCTGTAATCTCCTTCGCCGTTCCGCCGGTATGAACCGGTATACGGATCCGTTCCTAAAAATACAGGCTTATCTCTGCGATCTGCGCGAGGTACTTCTATAGCTACGATTCGGTTGCCGCCGGCCTCCGCGATCTGTACATCCTCAGAACATAGGATGTTTGCGCTTATCTTCTGCCGGTCCTCTACATACCTCCAGAAAATTTCTATCAGGCGTTCAGGCTCAGGCAGGGCAACTGTTTTCAACGATTTATCTGGCAGTTCCTCTACTCCAAGCAGAATAATACCGCCGTAAGTATTGGCAAATGCCGAATACGTTTCCCATAGACTGCCCGGAAAACCACCGGTTGCCCTCTTTGCTTCAATTCTGTTGTTTTCCTTGTACGTCTGTATTTTATTGAAGTCAATCATAAAATCATGTACCCGTTTCCGCGTTATTCACGCTCAAACCATTGCTCACAATTTTTCTAAAACCATTTCTTTCTCTTAAATATAACATAACAGACAATTACAATCACCGCACTGACGGTTAAAACCAAAGGATATCCGAAAGGCCATGTATATTCAGGCATCATCAGATTCATACCATACCATCCGGCAATCAGTGAAAGCGGCAGACAGATTGAAGTTATTACTGTAAAAATGCGCATAATATTGTTTTGTTCAATGTCAATCTGAGACTGGTAGGCCTCGCGCACCTGTGAGACATATTCCTGAAGATGCAGGACAGACGACATCAATCTGTCAAGACGCTTATCGACAAGTGTAAGCCACATTCGAGCTTCCTCTTCAAAAAATCCATTTGTATCCGATGTCAGCTCGCTGAGTATCATTTCGAGCTGTCCGTAATACCGCTTTCGGTTCAGAAGCTCCCTCCGAACCGCTATGATTTTGCAGGTTATCCGGTTAGCAGTTCCTGTCTCTGTCAGCAGATTGTCTTCTATTGCCGTGATAGTCTCCTCAAACTGATCCAGAAAATCCATATCCGTTTCTGTCAGAGCAGCCAAAAAGCCGGCAAGCCATTTTCCGCCCGATGCCTCGTCAGCCGCTGAAGCAGCAACTGTCCGGCATTCCTCTTCACGGCTGACAAAGCAAACCGTTTCCTTTTCTGCATAAACACTTACCTGGCAATCCTCGTGTCCGTCTGCCTTTGAAACATACCGAAACGACAGAAGATACCCCTTGCCATCGCCTGTTTGACGACAGAAATGTCTGACGGACTGCATAAGCCTCACTGTGTCTGAACCGACTGCTGCTTTCAGTTCTTCGATATCATTCATCCATTTTATATGCATATACTCCTCCGATATCGTTTTGCAGCTGCATGAATAAATAAAATTTGCCGACGGCCCGACAGGGGCGACGTCTTCGTTTTTATGCCGCTGTTTTACCGAATCTGAAAGATCGTCCTAGGACAATCGCCTGCAATAACATCTGATATACTGTATTGTGAATTGGCAATTATAACTGTAGTCCCCTGACGGATAGGTTCCTTGATAAACTCCAATTTAGCCTTCGCTCCGCCTGCGCCGGAACGGCTGGCGCCGAAACAATGCTTCTGCAGCTCGTCAATGGACTGTATGACCTCGTCAGCATCCTTTCCCTCAACACATCCGACAAGCGTGGAGGGATCCTTTGGATCCAAATAAATACCGTCAACTGAGGTAAACAAAAGCAGATATCGGGGATGTACCAAGGTAGAAATAACAGATGCTGTCTCGTCATTGTCTATGCATTCCACAATTCTGCTTTGTCCGCTGAAACGGCTGCGAAGCTGTTCTAGTTCCCACCTCCGGTTTTCTTCAAAGCTCACCGTATCATTGTAATTGATAATCGGGATGGCCTCCTGTTCAACACAGCGCATCAAAAAGTGAAAAATATGTTCCCGTTTTTCGGCGTCATTAAAATGTGTATGCTCCACCAGCAACTGTCTCAGTGAATATTTCGAAGGAATGTATCTCCGGTATTCCTCCATGAGAATAGCCTGCCCCTGTGCGGAATAATCAGTCATGACATCACTTTTCGCTCCCGTGAGTTCCCGCCCGGTACGTTTTATGTAGTCGAGCCGTCCGATTTCAACCGCGCCCGAAGTAACCCATATAACTCCTGGACGAAGTTCTCTTCCAATGCGGCTGAAAACATTGTAATCTATATCATGTTCCTCTTTGCGTATCAAAGCCATGGATCCGATTTTTCCTACAAGTTCGGTGTCAAATTTCATAATACTGCTTTTCCTTTAATTTTTATAATATTCTATTAGGGACTTTTACCCATTACCGCTTCAAGCGGCAGCGGACTTTCTGACATACATGCTGCTGTAAAAGCAAACACATCTTTTTATGCGCCTGCGGCCCCTTCGCTTTTCTGCTTTTCCGCGGTCAACAGTTCAAACTGCCGTGAAGTAAAATACTGTATAATATCCTTTCTGGTAATAATGCCGATAAAGGAGGATCTATCGTCTATTACAGGTACAAAGTTCTGATTCATTGCTCTTTCCAACAGTGCCTCCATTTCAACATTAATTGAGACAGCAGGATTCCAGCCATTTCGTACGATATCCCGAATCAGGTGTAATTCCTGTCCCTTCATCGTTCCGTCTTCAGTTTCCAGAATATGCCAGAGAAAATCACCTTCGCTGATACATCCTGCGTATTTGCCTTCTCTGGTGATCACCGGCATTGCCGTATAACCGTGTACACGCATTTTTTCAAGTCCCTGCCTCAATGTATTGTCATCATATAAAAATGCAACGGTATTTTTCGACTTCAATAAAAATATGGCATTCATTCTCCGGTCCCCATACCTTTCCCGCAAAATTGCCTTAATGCGATGCATTTTCGGTTTGCTGAATTTTGCTCCCATTTTATTGTTCCGCAGAAACGCTGAACATATGGATTCTTCTGCATCATTTTCACTCTTATGACGAGATCTTTTTACAGAAGTTTGTCAAAAGCGTTGCCACCTCAGCCCGGCTTGCTGTTCCTTTCGGATCAAAGCATCCGTTTCCCCGTCCTGATATCAGGCCGGCCCGCGCACAGATTTCCACCGCCTCTTTGGCCCATTCACTGACAGAATCTTCGTCCGCGAACGGTACATATCTGTCGCTGATATATAAATCAATCCCCGCATACCTGATATAATTTACAATCATCTGACACATCTGCTCCCGCGTAATTTCGAGAGTGGGAGCAAAAGTTGCGGCGGAGGTGCCAAGGACAATCTGATGCTCTGAAGCCCAAGCAACAGCTGAACCGTACCAGGCCGACATATCGACATCCGAAAACGGCTGATGTGTATATTGACTGAGGTCAGCTCCGTCAAGATTGGCAAAGAGCTGTACAAACATAGCGCGCGTCATAGGCGTATCCGGAGAAAATATTCCGTCACCGGTACCCAAAAACAATCCCCTCTCCGCTGTATATTCCACATACGGTCTGTACCATGCGTCCTGCGGCACGTCTGCAAACAGAAAAGCGCTTTCAATCAGAAAAGAATAGGTCTCTCCGCAGATACTCTTATCGCCCTGCGGTATATTTTTCACCAGAATATAGTAGGTTCCCGGCGGGACACTGCACCAGAACTCATCGTTTTGATTCTCACCATATGCAACAGATCTTGTAAAAAGGTTCTGCATTGTTTTATCAAAACGACACAGAGAAATCTGCCACCCGCGCGTGGCACCGTCCGAACTGTCTGCATTTTCGCTGGACGATATTTCCGGTGAACTCATGCGCAATTGCAGCCTGACCGCGCGCTCCACTTCTAACACATAATAGTCCAAATCTGAAGAATTTGATAAATTTCCGCTGTAATTTTCTCCGATAAGAATTGTTCTTGCATGTACAAAACTTTGATTCCACGTATTTTCCCAGAAGTCATTTGCAGTAAACTGTGCGGATATTTTATATGTTTTGCCGTAAATTCCTGAATAAGAAACGGCTCCTCTTGATATTCGAATAAAATACACACCGCTGTCCGCTGCAATTTTTAATGATTTTGAAGAGGTTTCCGTTCCATATGATTCCCATGAATAGACCTCGTCCAAACAAGCCTCTCCCTGATACAGAGCAATGCTCCATCTGGCGCTGGCCGTCAGTTCGTGTTCAAAGAGAATTTCAAGATATCCGTTCTGCGGCACCACAAGCTTAAAATAATCATTATCGCCATATCCCGAAACCGTTCCTCCGTAAACAGCGCCAAACTCCATTCGCTTCGCCTCTGTCGGTTTTCCGCTTCCTGCACTCTCCCAATACGCGTTTTCTGTTAAGCTGAAGGTAAGCTGGTAAATTTTTCCATAAACATCGTCCGATGATTCTGTTGCCCCTGATATCCATATAATATAGCTGCCAGCATCAATTCCCGTTCGCCAGGAGGAAATACCTGCATCTTCTTTGCCTGTTTCAAACGAGGAGACAATTTCAATATCGTCTCTTATCCTGTACAGTAGTATTTCCCATGCAGCATTTTCTTCTTCCTCGTGAGCAAACAGAATATCAAGAAACCCGTCGGCATTCGCCTCAAAGCAATAGCAGTCGATATCTTCCTCGTTGGATAATATGCCTGTAACGGGAACATCGGGTGCTATCCGGTTTGCTGTTTCCCATGTATTATTGCTTTCCGTCTCAGCACCATGAGGATTTTCTGCCGTACATGGAATTGCAGAGAGAAGCAGCAATAGTGCGGCGAGAACCGCAGCGAATGGGAGCAGTTTTCGTTTCATCTGTCTCCTCCTTTATTTTCTGCATCCGATAATATGAGCTGCGTCATCTTAGACCGGTAAGCCGGCAAAAATTGGTTAAAAGCGTTGCGACTTCGGCACGGGTTGCTGTTCCCTGTGGATCAAAGCTTCCGTCCCCTTTTCCGGAGATGAATCCGGCACGCGCACACTGCATAACAGCGCTTTCAGCCCATTTACTGATCTTCGCACTGTCGCTGAAGCTGACGTCTTTATTGTTTTCATGGATACTAATACCTGCGTAGTTTGCATAGTTGACGATGAGCAAACACATCTGTTCCCGGGTTATAGGTAGCTCCGGTGCAAAGTTTTTACCGTCGACGCCCTTTACAAGATTGCTGGCAGATGCCCATGCAACAGCTTTCCCATACCATGCGGATATCTCTGTATCTTCAAAAGGACTTGAAGTATATACGGACAAATCTTCACCGTCGAGATTAGCAAAGAGCTGCACAAACATCGCGCGCGTCATAGCCATATCCGGTGAAAAAGTAGTGGCTGATGTACCGTTAAACAATCCGTTATGATATGCGTAAGCAATATATTCGCAGTACCATTGATTTTCGGGAACATCCGTAAACGGAATTTCTGACGGTTTTCTGTTATCTTCATCCTCGACCGTTATATTTACGGAATCTGAAATGCTTCCGTTTCCGGCAGAAACTTTTATCACCGCTTCGCCGGCAGACAGTGCTTTGACGCTTCCCTCGTCAATGGTAACTACGGACGGATTGTCTGACGACCATTTCAACTCCTCGGCTTCAGAACCGTCGGGATAAACTCGAACCTCCAGTAAAAGCGTTTCGCCGATTTTCATTTTTACGGTATCGGTTCCCATTATTTCCAAACGTTCTGCCTTCGCTGCGATAACAGTTATTTTTATACTGACGGTAACTGTTCCGTCCCCTGCGGAGACGGTTAGCGTAGTTTCTCCGGCAGATTTTGCCGTAATTACGCCGTCTTTTACTGTGGCAACCTCAGGGTTTCCGATAATCCAAATGAGTTTGCCCGGTTCAGCGTCGACCGGCAGCACACTAACTGTAATTTTTTTTGACTGCCCAATTTCCAGCTTTACTGCCGTTTCGCTCGGTATCAGGTTTTCCAAAGCCGGTGCTGACGGAGTCTCCTGCTCCAAATCAAGTTCAAAGATTTTCGCATCGTTCATATTCGGACTTTGCGACAATTGATAATACAGCGTATTGCCTTCCACTGCTATGCCGTAAATATATCCCTCAGCACAGTCAGGTGTGCTGAAAACAGCGGCCTGCTCGGTGGCTGGGTTATAACGATAAATTTTAGTAGGGGTATTATAATATATGTATGTGCCGTCGGTGGCAACCGCACTGTAAATTCCTGTCCAGTAGCCTGTACTGCTCCCCCATACATTCCATTTATCAAAAATTGCCGAAAGCGGTGTAAGTTTACCCGTTACAAAGTTGTATTCCGCAAGGGACTTGCTGTCCGGATCAA
>CAKTAA010000026.1 GCA_934526185.1 uncultured Eubacteriales bacterium
AAGGGAGAACTCATCGGCATTGTCAATGCTAAATCTTCAGGAACCAACGTTGAAGGGCTCGGCTTTGCCATCCCGATCAATTCTGTGAAACAAATCATTGAGGATTTGGTAAACGACGGCTATGTCCACGGAAAATTCACCTTGGGTATCACCTCTGTTACTGTCTCCGATCAGTGGACGGCGAATAAGCTCGGCGTATCAAAATTCGGCGTCTATATCTATGAGGTATTGGAAAACTCAAACGCTGAAAAAGCCGGTCTGCAGGCGGGTGATCGCATGATATCTGTTGACGGCACAGAAATTGATTCGCACGATACTTTAAAAGGCATTCTTGACGAAAAGGTTGTTAATGACGTACTGAAATTTGTCGTCGAGCGTTCTGGAAAAGAAGTCACGATTGATGTTACACTCAACGAGGATATCCCCACAGGTCAAAATGCCTGACGGCAGATTCTGATAGGAGCCGATTTAAAACCGACGCCGCTGGACAGAATGAAACATTCTGTCCAGCGGCGTTTTTTTCGTTTGGGTTCCGCGCCCGGCACACGGATTTCCCGCATCCCTTAAAATACTGGCCTTGACAGGCGTTCCCGCATCCTGTATAATAAGCAGTGTCAAACCATCAGAAAGAAGGGATTGCATTGAACGCACTCAAAAAAGTAAACCGCGGCCTGATAGTAACGCTGGCTGTTGTTCTCGCCGTGTTAATATATCTGGCTGTCAACGCCGTCATACGAGCAGGCGATCGAACCGAAATTCAGAATCTGCTGGAAGAATACGTTCCCGCAGAGGCGCAGCTCTATACTGTCACGCGCGAGCAAACAGCAAAAAGCTACGGCAATATGAGCGAAGCTGAGAAGACCGCGCTGATTGAGCATTATTCCACCGCGCTTGATTCGTATTACGCAAATCAGCCGGACGCGCTTCGCTCAGCCGCAGAAATGATCGCCCGAACGGTTTATCAGGAGGATGGATTGTGGATCGACTCCGTGGACAGTAAAATTTTGAAGCTTTCGTCGTTTACCTTTAATGGCAGCGCCGCCTCCGTTAACGCAAAAATTCAGATGGAATTTACAGGAAGCGCTTATTACATCAGCGGACAGACGAAGCAGCAGACGGTCACTGAACGCAGAGAATACGAAACAACCTTTATCCTGAAAAAGGAAAACAATGAATGGAAGCTTTTTTACAGCGCAGGCCTTCCTCTTCTCACAGAGACTTACAGCAACGAGGTCTATAATATAGCGTACTGAGGTAAGGTCTTGCTCACGTTATGAAACAAAAAAACAGAGCGGCGGTTGAGTCTGCAGAATCATGCGTCGGCCGCGAAAGGATGAATCGAATATGGAAGCATTGCTGGAAATCAAACACCTGTCAAAAAGCTTCGGCAGACGAAAGGTTGTGGACGACATCTCTTTCGATGTCTTCGGCGGCGAGGTCTTCGGCTTTCTTGGTCCGAACGGCGCCGGTAAAACCACTACCATCAAGCTGGTCATGGGCTTTCTGTTTGCCGACGCAGGAGATATCGTTGTCAATCATGTAAGCCTCGGACATCACTACGAAAAGGCGATGTCCTACCTCGGCGGCATCGTTGAAAATCCGGAAATGTATAAGGATTTCAGCGGCAAAACCAATCTGGAAATGTATGCGCGTCTCCACGGCGTTGAACGCAGCCGCGTGGACGAGGTCGTAGAAATGGTTGGCATGACCTCGCGCATCAACGAAAAAGTAAAAAAATACTCTTTGGGTATGAAGCAGCGTGTCGGGCTGGCGCAGGCTTTGGTTCACAAGCCGCGTGTTCTGATCCTTGATGAGCCGACAAACGGACTCGATCCGGTCGGTATCAGAGAGCTCAGGGATATTCTCAAGCATCTGGCACACACAGAGGGTATTGCTGTCATGGTATCCAGCCACATGCTGTCGGAAATGGAACTGATGTGCGACCGTGTAGGCATCATCTCCGGCGGAAAGCTGCTCGGCGTCAAGCCCATCAAGGAGCTTTTAGGAAGCGCCGTTTCCGGCAAGCCTGTTTACCGGTTTTCGACGAAGCAGGCGGAAATGGCAAAAAATATAATCTGCGAATCTCACGCGGATGTCTTTTCCGCAACAGGAGAAAATTTCATTGAACTCTTCCTGCATGAGGAAGAGGTTGCAGAGTTCAATACGCTGCTCGCAGCCAATGGTATCGGTATTTACGGCATCGCACAGAAAGAGACGTCGCTTGAGGACGCCTTCATCAATGTGACGGGAGGAGGGCTCGACATTGCGTAAGATTTTAAAGCTCTGCCATAATGAGCTGATAAAAATATCCCGGCGTATGAGTGTCATCGTTATGACGCTTCTGATGGTCGCCGGTATTTTCGCCATCGGAGGCTTCATCAGGCTGATTTATACAAGCTCCATGTTTTACTATGATTACAGCGTTTCTGATCCGGCAGGACGTCTGCAGGAGCTGGATGAAGAAATTGCCAAGATTCAACAGGAACTCAAAGGTATACAAACTACAGATTCCAGCTACGAGTCAAACATATCATATCTATTGGATCTGCGCATGGAAGAGGAACGCTGCAGGATGTTTCTGGAGGACGAAAGTCTTGCTGATATTTTCAAAAACGGTGAAAATAACTATATGGCTGATGTTGTACACAAACTCTCTCTTCTTCGCGCGGCCGATAAAACAGTAAAAGAATACCCGGAGGCTGCCGATATCTGTAAAGAACGCACTGGAGAACAGGATGCCGGAGAATCGCTCCGTCTGTATGAGGAACTGTTTGCAACTCATGACTTCAGCGCATACATTGCACTGCAAAAAGAAAGCATTCAAAAGAATCCGTATCTCACCGATAGAGAAAAAGCCGCAGAAACAGAAGCCATCGAACTGTATTTGAAAGCCGATCCAAACGGTGAAAACATGGGGTACGCTCTTCCAAATGTCGTATCCGCTGTTAAATCGGGAAAGGAAATGCTCCTAACCAACACGGCACAAAATTACAATGGCGTCTCAGTTCCGTTATCTGCAGAACAGCGCAAACAACTCGAAGACGCGGTTGATGCTGCTGTCTACAAGCTTGAAAATGGCTTAATCTCCCTTGAAAACGATAACGAAGCTTCGGCTGCTGAGGCAGGCATGTCCGCCATGATCGGCGTGGCGTTTTTCCTGATTCTGATCATGATGATTTTGCTCGCCGGCAGCTCTGTTTCACAGGAAATCACCTCCGGCTCCATCAAATCTCTCATTATATCGCCAACGCGCAGATGGAAGATTTATGTAGCCAAGTTATCCACGCTCTTCTTCACCGGCCTGCTGCTCACAGTCGCGGCGTATTTTCTTTCTACCGCAGCAACGCTGCTTTTCTTCGGCAAGCTCGGTTATGAGCCGTATGTATACATGTTAAACGGTACGCCTCATCTGATACCTCCATTTGTCTACGGCCTTTTAAAAATCCTGATTGACTATCTCATGGTTTTTGTATTTATGGCTTTCGCCTTTATGCTGTCCATTGTCACACGAAACACGGCTGCCGCTGTTTCCATTCCGCTCGGCACCTATTTTGTCGGCAGCACAGTTTCAGCTTTCCTTCTGGCTTTCGGGATCAACGGCGAATGGACAAAATTCCTGCCCTTTTCCCATTTGTCGCTTACAAACAAAGTATTTTCGACCGAAAGTCTGCTGACCAATATGAGTTTCGGTGCCGTGCAGCTCGACAGCAGTCCGTCGCTGCTCTTCTCCGTCATCTATCTCGCAGTTCTGCTGTTCTGCATGCTGTACACCGCTTTTGATTCCTTCACCCGGCGCGATCTGTAATTCGTCCGGCGAACTCCGACTAAACAATGTTTCCTCCGTGCACTTTATGACATTATTTTTCTGCCGGAATTTACAGAATATATATGCTCAAAAACATATAAAAAACGGGCAGCCGCAAGTAAAGCGGCCGCCCGTTTCATCTTACTGCCGGCACCTTTTGGTAGATAACTTTTTTCTGTTAGCTCGACAGCCTTCTCTCGAAGCCTGCCTCCTCATAAAGTGCCAAAACCCCTTTTCTTTTACAATCTACAGATTAAGAGGTATCAGTTGACCTTTGGCGTCAGACGCAAACGCCGCCTCAATCACCTTCATCACGCGCAGCATCTGCTTATGAGTTACAATCTGCTCCACCATGCCGTCAACCGCCATGCAAAAGTTTCTGTAGAAATCATGCACATCGGATTCAGGTTTCGGAATCTCATAGGTATCCATGGTGACAGAATCTCGCGGCGCCATGGTTTTTGTCAACCCTGCAGCAGTCTGAACAGGCAGAACCTCGCTCTCATGCCAATGCTTGCACTTTGCTACCTGACAATTTTCGCGCCAGTCGGTGATCAGCGCTGTTCCCTTTCGGGCACGCATATAGAACCGCGGCAACGGCAGAAAATTGTATGTACCAACCTCAACATAGGCACGCGCTCCGTTTTTGAAATACAGATCCAGTTGGAAACCGTCGTCAACTTCCTGGTTGGTGATATGGTCAAAGCGGCAATAAATTCCGCAGATTTCTTCCTGCATAATCTGCAGGATCTGATCGATCAGATGCACGCCCCAGTCCAGAAGCATACCCCCGCCGTGCTTTTTCTCACCGCGCCAGTCGCTGGGTATGCCGCGCGATCCGTGAATACGCGACTCAATTTGAAATACTTCGCCGATTTCCCCGCTTTCAGCTAACTGCTTCATTGCCAGAAAATCTACATCCCACCGGCGATTCTGGTGAACGGTAAAGCGCTTCCCCGTCTGCTCAGAGACCGCTATCATTTCTTCCAGTTCTCCGCTGTTCATGGCTACCGGCTTTTCGGAGATCACATGCTTGCCCGCTTTCATAGCTGCAATTGCAATCTCCCGGTGGCTGTCATTCGGTACTGCCACTGTAACGATTTCCACTGATGTATCCGCCAAAAGCGCCTGAAAGTCAGGATAGGCGTATATGCCGCGGCTGCGTGCCAGCTCATTGCGCTCTTCCCTTATATCATAAATGCCGGCCAGCTCGCACACATCGCTTTTCAGCAGATGCTCCGTATGCCAACCGCCCATACCGCCGTATCCAATGACTGCTGCTCTCTTCTTCATAAAATTGATCATCCTTTCGCAAGCGCGGAAGTCTGCCTCCATACGCCCCTCTGTGGGCTTCTTACAATGGACGCAAACTTCCGTATTTCATAATTAACCGCCTGCTTTTACCCGTTTTCCTTATGCCCAGCCCATCGTTGTAGGCTTCGGTTCATAGATCATTGCCTCTTTCAGAAAGGCAACTGCTTTTTCAAGACCTTCGTCAATGCTCATCAGGCTGTCCTCATGTTCAATGCTCATAACCTTGTCGTATCCGACCAAACGCAGCGCACTGACGATATCGCGCCAGATCTCCATATTATGGCCGTATCCCACAGAACGGAATACCCATGAACGGTGAAGCTCATCCCCGTAATGCTTTGTATCAAGAACGCCGTTCGCCGCTTTGTTATAAGCGTCAATACGCGTATCCTTAGCATGGAAATGATAAATGGCGCCCTCCAGATTCCGGATGGCCCATACTGGATCGATTCCCTGCCAGAACAGATGCGATGGATCGAAGTTTGCGCCAATGGTCTCTCCCACAGCGTCACGGAGCTTCATCAGTGTCTCCGGATTGTAAACGCAGAAGCCCGGATGCATCTCCAGCGCGATCTTCGTCACGCCGTGCGCGTTGGCAAATTTCACAGTTTCTTTCCAGTACGGAATCAGAACATCGTTCCATTGGTATTCCAGAACCTCAAGATAATCCTCCGGCCACGGACATGTTACCCAGTTGGGATATTTCGCCCCCTCGTGGTCACCTGGGCAGCCGGAAAAGGTCACGACCGTGTCAATGCCCAGTTTTTCAGCCAGAAGAACCGTCTGGCAGAAATCATCATGGAACTGCTTTGCAACCGCCTTGTCCGGATGTACAGGATTGCCGTGGGTGGACAGCGCGGATATTTTCATTCCGTATTTTTCAATCGTCTGGGTAAACGTGCGCAGCGCATCCTCGTCGTTCAACAGAATCTGCGGGTTTGCATGGGCTTTGCCGGGATATCCGCCGCAGCCGATTTCCACCATCGTCACGCCCAGGCTCTGCAAATAACGCAACGTATCCTCAAGGGAACGGTTTGCGTAAAGATTGGTTAAGACGCCAAGTTCCATAGCAGCATATCCGCTGCCGCATTCTTCAAAAAACGCGGCAGCGTCTCCTTTCTTCATCAAATCAAAGCCGGCCGGCAAACCGTTTACTGCTGCAATCAGTTGTTGTTGAAGAAGTAAATGTTGCCGGACTTCGAGGATTCATAGATACCTTCCAGAATCCGCGTTACACAGAAAGCCTCTTCCGGCTTAACAAAGGGCTCCTTGTCCTTTTCAATGGCATCAAGCCATACTCTCGCCTCTCTGACGTTCGGATTCTCGTCGCTGACACCGTCAAAGAATGCGACGCCGCCGCCATTCAGGTCGGGCTTCAGCACATACTGACGTCCGTTGCGGATGCCGTTGATGCGCAGCCCCTCGAGCATATCCGCGCCGCCCTTTGTACCGCAGATCGTTGTGATAGCCTCGCCGCAGTTGAGTATATTAAGCGCCCAAGAGGATTCCAGATTGATGGTTGCGCCGTTCTCCATGACGACAAAGCCGAACGCGCTATCCTCAACTGTGAACTCTTCAGGCTTCCACGGGCCGCAGCCGTTGCCCTGATTTTCAGGAGCGTCCTGGCTCAGCTTATGATATGCAGTACCGACGCAGTATTTCGGTTTATAGTTGTTCATCATCCACAGCGTCAGGTCGAGCGCGTGTGTACCGATATCGATCAGCGGACCGCCGCCCTGCTCATACTCATTCATGAAAACGCCCCACGTCGGAACGAAGCGGCGGCGAAGCGCTGTCGCCTTTGCGTAATAGATATCACCGAAGGTGCCGTCAAGAGCTTCCTTCTTCATATAAAGGGAATCTGCGCGGTGTCTGTTCTGGTAACCGATAGACAGCTTCTTGCCGGTACGCTTTGCAGCGTCAAGCATTTTCTTTGCTTCAGTAGAGTTGATAGCCATCGGCTTTTCACACATAACGTGCTTGCCGGCCTCCAGCGCATCCACAGTAATAAAGCTGTGCGCGCGGTTCGGTGTCAGAACATGAACGACGTCGATAGACTTATCCTCAAGCAGTTTCTTATAATCGGTATAAACCTTTGCGTCCGGTTCGCCGAATTTCTTCTTTGCCTCTTCAGCACGCTCCTCGATAAGGTCGCAGAATGCTACCATTTTGGCATTGTCAAGCGCTTTCAGCGCAGGCATATGCTTGCCGTTAGCGATGCCGCCGCATCCGATAATACCAATTCTGAATGTTTCAGCCATGATAAACCTCCAATAATGTTCATAATTATTTTGGTATGCACTTGCATACATTTTCTATTATCATAATATATTTCGGTGAACATTTCAAGCCTTTTTGGTGATTTTTTCAGTTTTTTTTCACATTGGCTCTTCAAAGCCCTGTATTGGACGGAAGAATAGCTTCCATACAGCGGTTCGACAAGTATTTTTCAAACTCTTTGCCTCTCAAATAGTGAACAGAAAATTCGCAGCGAAATCCACAGCGGAAAAATACGGTGTATTTTGCTTTTCCATGGTTTCCCTGCAATTTGGCGCATCCGTCCGGATTTTCGACTCAAAAGCGGCACGAAGGGGAAACCCCTCCGTGCCGCCGGATGTTTTTGCTGAGCAAAAGTTATAGCAGTGTATACTTTTACATAAGATTTACAAGTTTATTTTCATACCTGCGGTACAGCCTCTGCCGCCGGAAATTCCCGGACTCGACAAGCCGCACCGTCGTATACCCATGCGTAAACAGTGTCTGTTTCCGTGCGAACATCGGAGAGCGAAGCGGCCATAGCGTATGTCTGATTCTCAAAGACCTTGCCGTCCTCTGTCAGATACATGTAGCTGTCTCCCTTCCGCGCCACGGTGTATCCGCTGCGGTATCCCACAATGAAGTCATACTCAGGAGCCACAATGAGATTGCCCTCACGATCACAGACGCCGAACTTGCTGTCATCGGGAATCAGCTCTTCTATCACAATTTCATCTTTCCATAAAGCGTTGCAGAGATGCCGTTCATCCCATCCCTCCGGCAGGGTTATTTCCTGCACAACATACCGGGCGTTTTCGTAAATATTTCCGTACTCCTCGAAGTTTCCGAAAACCTCCACAATCGCTGGCCCCTCATGTACAGAAATACGGTACGCTTTTCCGCTTGCCGTATCATAATAGCAATTTGTATAGCCTCCGCCGTGGCCGCCGTGCATAGCAACAAAATACTGTTGTAGATCTGTGTCATATCCGAGCCGGAAAACATTATCCAAATCACCCTCTATTGCCAGGCAGCAGACATAATTGAGAATTTCCCCTTCAGCTTCAAAGATGACCTGACCCTCAGGCGTACAAATATAAGTTTTTTGACCGTCACAAATCAGCGTCAGCGTACTGCGCCATTTGTTTTCATTATGCAATATAAGCGAATCCGAGCATAAATAGTTTCCGATCACATATATATCCATGGAAACCGGTTTTACCGCCGATATATCGACCGGCAGCGGCTCTAAATAGATTCTTTCCTCGAATGTACTGGGAACCCAGATACGTTCTTCACGTTCCTGTTCCTTTTTGGCATCCAGAACCTGCACCGCTTCGTATTCCGCCTGCTGTGCCTGTATTATTTCCTCGCGCCGCAGACTTTCAGCGGCCTCCGACTTGTATTTCACGGGATAGCATGCCTCACCGTCGTATACCCAGGTCACATAATATATATCCCCTGTGGAATCCATAATTTCTTTTGGAATTCCGGCGGCCAGATAGGTCTGCGGCAGCACCTCGCACTGCGCGTTGACAGGATCATATACGGCAAGCTGGCAGACGCCGTCCTTTTTTACTCGAAAATAGACAGTGCCGTCCGCGCAGTCCGTTCTGACGCGGAAGCCCGATATCTCGTCGTATTCCGGCGGCAGCAAATATTCGCCCCAACACGTCACAAGCGCGCGTTTTCCGGTCTCAAGCAGAGACTGAGGAACAGCTTCAAGCGATTCCTTGTATTGACTTTCTATCACCGTCTGAAGCTCCTCTATCTGAGCTTGTGTAGCGATTCTGACTACATATGCGTCCACGCTTTTTTGCTCCATACGTCGCAATACATAGTCAGCACTGTCCCAGTCCTCATAAATATTGCATCTCCCCTGCGGGATGTGCCAGAGAATTTGCTCCTGATAGAACACATAACGCTGATACGGAGTCTCAGGACTAAAGAAGGTTTCCCTGGCAATTTCTTTGATCGATGATTCAAACCGTTGGTCAAATTGCTTTTGATACGCAGTCTCCGGCTCCTGCCATACCTGATAATATTCTCCGTCAACAGGGTTTTTCTCAATGAAAAACGCTCCGGAATCCGTTTGAAAACACCGATCCGACATTTCATTTCTATACGGGTACCTCTCCAGCGTTTTATCCGTAACATACAGCGCTTTGCCCTCTGTGTCGCAGATATACTTCATCTCCCCTACTGAGAGAACTGTGTACACACCGTACGTATCAATATTCGTCGGCACAAGCGTCCGCGTATCGATCTCCGGCAACTTCAGCTTCTCCCTTTCATCGGGCGAACTTGTCAGCAGTCGGCATACGGTGTAGCTGTACTCCTCGCTTTCCTCAACCGTTCCCGCCAGATATTTGACCACGCGTCCGACAAAGCCAAGCGTTTCAGACCTGTGATCGTCCGGCAATTTCGGTTCATTGCCGTAGCATATAAACAGATTGTCACGTATCCATTCACAATAGTTGTATCCGTACAGCTCCGATCTCATACGCGCACACGGATCAAAGCATTCCAGGCCGTCCTCACCAATTCGCAGAATGTTATACCGGTTGAACTCTTGAGTGCAGATACACTCAAGCGCGCCGTCACCGTCGATATCGGCTGTATAGCTGCCGTTAATGGATTCAAGATTGTAGAATATATCGCCGTACCAGAGATAACCGCGGTTGTATTCCGTCTCCGTACCGAGAAAAGAAAGTTTCCAACTTATCTGGTAACCGATGCCTCCGGCAATTTCCTCGACGCGGAGGGAGCCTTTTATATAATCTCCCGTTTTTATTTCGTATTTATTGTCTAACCCGTCATAACTGTCCAGATCATACGGATTGTAACCAACAAATTTTCCTTTTCTCTCGTAGCCCAGACAGACCGGATATTCCTGCGCTTCTTCTGAGCCTCGGCAATAAACAAAATGCCTCACATCGCCGACAGTTATCTCGTCCAATATCTGATACTCGTCCTCATTCAGTCTCACCGCCCATTTGCCGCGGACATCGCCGCCGGGCTTTGCTGACTTCAGCTCTGCTGCTGCCGCTGTCGGAAAATCCGAAACGACATCCGTTTGTTTTGTCTGCAAGGTTTCCGAAAAAATTGTACATGCCACAAGAGATCCCGCGATCACCGACAGAGCGAGCACCAAAGCGATTACCGCGATACCGCGTTTTTTCACCGATGTATCCATAATATTTATAATTCGCTCCTTTACTTCATTTTTAGAAGGACTGAACAGGGGAGCCGAAACGGAACCTCTGCTCTTATCCCGGTTATCCCGCAGGATATCCAGCATACCCTCTGCATACATGTACCGCTGATGATAATCACAGCAGGCAAGAACCTTCTCATCACAGGACAGCTCCATTTCCCGTTCCATCCGATGCATAGCCGCATACACGAGCGGATGGAACCAGTACATTGCTTTGAGAAATGTTCCCGCCAGCTTTACCCAAACATCGCGTCTCCGGAAGTGAATCAGCTCATGTGTCAGAATGCCTTCCATGGCTGCTTTTGGCACCTTTTCCGGCAAATAAATTTTCGGGCGGAAATATCCCATAACCATCGGACTTCCTATTCCCGCGCACATCACAAGCGGAGGCGGTGTACGCACACCGGTGCACGCACAAGCCCTTTGATAGGCATCTTTCACGTTTGGATCTGATATTTCCTGCAGACTCATTTTGATATTTCTTTTCAGCACAGTATAGGATATCATATAAAACATCATAAGTCCCACAGCGCCCAAAATCCACACGATCAAACAGATTTTATAAATTACCGCGTCAATTTCCCGGACAGTCGGTTGATTTATTTTTGTATCGTCAACGTCTCCTACTGTCGAGGGACGCTGTTCTTTTTGTACATCGTTTTCCGTTTGATTCATATTCGGCACCGTAGTTTGTGTCTGCACTGCCTGCGTCTGCTGGCCGATCTCTTCAACAGGAGTTTCCGGCGCTGGATGAACCGTCGACTGCGTTTTGTCCGATTCTGGTGATATCAACTGCTGAGTTCTATCCGTTTCCGCCGCAGGATCTTTCTGAACCGGATTTTGAGGCGCTATATTTTCATTTTTCACTGGATTTTCAATAAAAGAAACAGGGGCTGAAGCTTCTGGCTGAACGGCCGGCTGAGCATCCGATGGCGATTTTATGCTAATCGCAAATTCATATGCGGGAGTCAGATTCGGCACCCCAACAGGTATCATCAGCCGCAATGCCACAATACCCCATATCAGATAACGGCTCCGTGCCCGCATCTTTCCACCGAACGCTCTCATCAATATGAAAACCGAAAAAATCAAGATTGTCGCTGAGATTATTGCATTCAGCATTTTTCTCCTCCTATTTTCAATCCCGTTCCTGGGGGGCTTTTCGTTCCTCTAACAATGTATACAGCTCCTGCAGTTCCCTGTCACTTATCTGATTTAATTTAACAAAAGATGCAACCAATGTTCGAAAAGATCCCCTGCACATTTTTTTCAAGAAATGCTGAGATTCAACCATTCGGTATTCATCTTCCATAATAAGCGGTTCATACAGATGGTAGTTGGCCTCCTGCGTAACCTTTAAAAATCCTCTTGCTTCCAGTCGTCCTAAAAGTACCTGAAGCGTAGGCTTCTTCCAGTCACGAGTATCCTTCAGTTCTTTAAGAATTTCGATAACTTTCATTGGACGCTTCTGCTGCCATAAAACCAGCATGATATCAAGTTCTGCCTCCGGCAGCTTTTCTCCGCATTGTGATTCTCTCATTTTCATTTTCATTACCTGCCTTTCCTTGGAAATCTGTAAATCAGCCAAACATTTTCCATGCAAATATCCTATTTAATCGATAGTTTTCAGCTTCAGTATCCTTTCAGATTTTATCCTGCCGCTGCGTATCTCTTTGTTGAAACGGTTGTTTTGCATCGACTACATTTGTCATCATTTTTATTATAGTAAATTAATAGACATTTGTCAACAGTTTTACTGAATAATTTTGGTGCTTTTTTCTATACTTATCTTTGAAAAAACGTTTCCAAAAACCGAATGTCGGCAGCAAAGGTCTTTGGACTCCTTCTCAGCAACATTTTTTTATTCAATAAAAACGGCAGTGCTGACAGCACTGCCGTTTTTTAATCAATCATTGATTTATCATGTGTCACACGCCCGGCGGACAAAACCCGCCTCGCCGGTGATTTTTATGCTTCAGCCGGGGCTTCCTCGGTTTTCACCGGGGCATCGGCAGCTTCATCCTTCGCTGCCTTCGCCGCTTTGCGGGAAGCCTTTCTCGATGTCTTCGCAGCCGGCTCGTCTGCGCTCTTTTCGTCTGCCACGAGTTTGATTACCGCCATTTCCGCACCGTCTCCGCGACGCGGGCCGAGCTGGTAAATACGGGTATATCCGCCGTTTCTATCAGCATAATCAGGAGCGATCTGGTCAAACAGCTTCTTAACCACATCCTCCTTTGTAATATATGCAAGAGCCGCTCTGCGGGATGCAAGCGTGTTCTTCTTGCCAAGGGTAATCATCTTCTCGGCCATACATCTGACCTCTTTTGCTCTTGTCAGAGTGGTCTCGATGGTGCCGTTTTCCAGCAGATAGGTTACCATGCCGCGAAGCATGGCATTTCTGTGTGCAGTCGCTCTTCCGAGCTTTCTCGTTCCGGGCATCTGCCATTCCTCCTTTGCCAATGACCCATGCGGTCATTTATCATTCGTCGTCCTTTTTCAGCGCCAGCCCCAGAGATTCCAGCTTCTGAATGACTTCCTCCAGGGATTTTTTACCCAGGTTTCTGACCTTGATCATATCTTCCTCAGTTCTGCTGATCAGATCCTCCACCGTGTCAATGCCCGCGCGTTTCAAGCAGTTGAAGCTTCTCACGGACATGTCAAGATCCTCAATGGTCATCTCAAGAACTTTTTCTTTGATTGTCTCTTCTCGCTCTACCATGATCTCCGCCCGTTTTGCTTCATCGGATAAATCCACAAACAGGTTGAGATGCTCGTTGAGTATCTTGGCCCCCAGGGATATTGCCTCTTTGGCGGATATCGTTCCGTTGGTCAAAACCTCAAGTGTCAGTTTGTCGTAATCCGTACGGCTTCCCACACGGGTATTCTCCACAGAAAAGCTGACATTATAGACCGGCGTAAAAATCGAGTCCACATAAATCAGGCCGATCTGCGGTGTATTCTGCTGTTTATTCTTCTCCTGAGAAACATAGCCGCGGCCGTGATCAAACGTCAGCTCCATATAGAACCGAACAGGAGAATTGATCGTCGCCAGCAGATGATCGGGGTTCAGAATTTCAAGATCCGCATCCTGCTTGATGTCGCCTGCACAGACAGTACAAGGGCCTGTCACGTCGATGACCGCCGTTTTCGGACCGTCGGCGAAAAGCTTCGCCGTTATGCCTTTGACATTCAGAACAATCTCGCAGACATCCTCTTTCACCCCGGCAATCGTAGATATTTCATGCAGTACGCCGTCGATTTTGATGCTGACCACCGCAACGCCCGGAAGCGAACTTAAGAGAACCCGGCGCAAAGAGTTGCCAAGCGTCGTTCCGTATCCCCTTTCCAGAGGCTCGATAACGAATTTTCCGCTGGTACCGTCTTCACTCAGATTCGCCGTGGTAATATTGGGTCTCTCTATTTCAAGCATTCTTTAACCCTCCATTTTGTATTGTGTAAACGCCGTCTGGCTTCTTCGGCATACGTACGGCATCCGCCGCTGCTGCCGGAAGCCGTGCTTACTTCGAATACAACTCGACGATGAGATGCTCCTCGAACGGGAAATCCACGTCGTCTCTTGCGGGAAGGGCAATCACCTTTGCCACAGCGTTGGTTTTGTCAACGTCAAGCCACTTCGGCGCCGTTACCGACTGCAACCCTTCGATCAATTCCTTCATTTTTTCGGACGAACGGCTGCTTTCCTTCACAGCAATGGTATCCCCTACCTTTACAATCAGAGAAGGGATAGTCACCTTTTTGCCGTTTAGTGTAAAATGGCCGTGCAACACGAGCTGACGTGCGTCCTTACGGTTTTCCGCTAAGCCCGCCTTAAATACAGTATTGTCAAGACGGCGCTCCAGAAGGGAAAGCAGATTTTCACCCGTCTGTCCTTCCTTGTTGTCCGCCTTACGGAAATAATTTTTGAACTGTCTTTCCTGAACACCGTAAATTCTCTTGGCCTTTTGCTTTTCGCGCAGCTGCATGCCGTATTCTTTCATCTTTTTGTTGGCTGCGCCATGCTGTCCGGGCGCTGTTGACCTGCGGCTCACCGCGCATTTATCTGACATGCAGCGTTCGCCCTTTAAAAAGAGTTTCGTACCCTCCCGACGGCACATTCTGCATGCGGGTCCTGTATATCTTGCCATGTTTTTCGGCACCTCCTTTTATATCTTCGATCTTATACGCGTCTTCTTTTCGGCGGTCTGCAGCCGTTATGCGGGATAGGTGTCACGTCCTTTATCAGATTGATCTCCAGTCCCTGCGCCTGCAGTGCGCGGATAGCAGCCTCTCTGCCCGAACCCGGTCCCTTGACGTAGACCTCGACACTTTTCATCCCCTGATCGATTGCGGCACGGGCTGCGTTTTCAGCCGCCATTTGAGCAGCATACGGCGTCGATTTTCTGGAGCCTTTAAAGCCGAGCTCTCCTGCCGAAGCCCAGGAAATCGCATTGCCGGCCTGATCTGTAATGGTGATGATAGTATTGTTAAAGGTCGAACGGATATGCGCCGCGCCTTTTTCGATATTTTTGCGCTCGCGGCGTCTTCTGACGGTCCTTTTTGTCACCTTAGCCATGAATTCTGGTCACTCCTTTACTTCTTTTTGTTCGCGATCGTCTTCGCCGGACCTTTTCTGGTTCTTGCGTTCGTTTTTGTTCTCTGTCCGCGTACCGGAAGTCCTTTTCTGTGACGGACACCGCGGTAACAGCCGATTTCAACCAGACGTTTGATGTCCAGCGCCACATCGCGGCGCAGATCGCCCTCCACCTTATGGGAGCGCTCAATCTCTTCACGCAGCGCAGCGACCTCGTCCTCTGTCAGGTCCTTTACACGCGTGTCCGGATTGATGTTCGTTTTTGCCAGAATCATATTGGAGGTCCGTCTGCCGATTCCATAAATATAGGTCAAACCGATTTCCACGCGTTTCGCGTTGGGAATATCCACACCTGCTATACGAGCCATGCTTGCCTTTCACCTCTCCATTCTTGAATTTCAATTGTCTGCGGGTCTCTCTGCTCAGCCCTGTTTCTGCTTATGCTTCGGGTTTTCGCAGATCACCATTACATTGCCTTTTCTCTTTATGATCTTGCATTTTTCACAAATTTTTTTAACGGATGGTTTTACTTTCATTGTTCCTACCAATCCTTTCTCGATCTTATTTCGCTCTCCAAGTGATACGGCCCTTGTTCAGATCATACACGGAGACCTCCACGGTCACCCGATCCCCCAGAAGTATCTTGATATAATGCATCCGGAGCTTTCCTGAAATGTGAGCCGTAACAATATGGCCGTTCGTCAGTTTTACCCGAAAGGTCGCGTTAGGAAGAACCTCCACCACGGTCCCTTCGTACTCGATCACATCGTCCTTTGCCAGAACAATCCCTCCTGACTTCATACAAATTCCTTTCCGCACAGATTCATCAGATTGCAATCAGCAGTTTATCCTGCTTTGACATTCTGAATTCATATGCGGCTGCGGCGTATTTGCATCCGCCGGCTCTTTTCTCTCATACGTCACAAATCTACCGTTTGTCAGATTCGGAATAAGTCATTTCGCTGTTCGCCGGCATTGCAGATATCCTCAGCTCCGGTATGCCAGTCAGCGCCCTTCTGATGTCCGCATTTGTCACCTCCGGCGATACGATCCGGGCTGCCGTCTCTACGGACAGTGAAGCTATACGTTTGATATGCCGGATTTTTTTCTTTTTAGGCTTCTCAGCAAGACGGTGCCTCCCATCCGACAAAAGAACATGCTTTTCGTCCGCCAGGCCGATGACTACAAAATATCTTCCGGCATCTCTTCCCGCAGCAGACTGCACGACATCTCCGGTTTTCACATTCATTCGGGATGTGTTCCGCTCTATGTTGGCAGACGCTGAGTCCGCATTCTGATGCCTACGATCTCTTTTCTTCATGAAAAGTCTCCGCTCTGTTCTCACACCTGAGTCAGCAGGATAACGCCGTTGCTTGTGACGGCAACCGTATGCTCATAATGAGCTGACAGACTACCGTCCGCTGTAACAACCGTCCAGCCGTCGGAGAGCTCCCGAACCTCTGAGCCTCCTGCGTTAACCATCGGCTCCACCGCTATGGTCATTCCCGTACAAAGCCGAACACCGTGACCGCTTCTTCCGTAATTCGGAACATCCGGCGCCTCGTGTAGTTCTTTGCCTACGCCGTGACCGATATATTTCCGTACCACAGAAAATCCCGCCTCCGTTGCATGTGCCTCCACGGCTGCACCGATGTCACCGATCCGCGCATCCGAATGAATCTGTGCAACTCCCCGGAAAAAGCATTCCTTTGTGACGTTGATCAGCCTTTGCGCTTCCTCGCTTATGCGACCTACGCAGAAGGTATTCGCACTGTCTCCGTGAAATCCCTGAAAAAACGCACCGACATCGATTTTTACAATATCCCCTTCACGCAGTATTCTGCTTTCACTGGGAATTCCGTGAATCACCTCGTCGTTGATGCTGATGCAGGCGCTCGCGGGGAAACCCGCATATCCGAGGAACGACGGTTTAGCGCCGCATTTCTCTATATGCCGTCGAATCAGCGTATCCAGATGTTTGGTGCTGACTCCCTCCCGGACAGCTTCTCCGGCAATTTGAAGCGCCTCTCCGGTAATCCGTCCGGCTTTCTTCATAATTGCAAGCTGTTCTGCGTTTTTGACCGAAATCATACTGCGCCTTCCTTCGCACGCCGGATTTTCTCCAGCGTCAGGGCTGTGGTATCCGCGACCTCTTCCTGCCCTATAACCTCTCTGAGCTTTCCTGTCTTTTCATAATATGCCTTCAGCGGCTCAGTCTGCTCATGATAAATTTCCAGCCGGCTCTTCACGACCTCCGGAAGGTCGTCCTTGCGCGTATTCAGCGCAGCCCCGCATTTATCACAGTTGCTGCCGTCCTCCGACGGCTGGTATTTTACATGATAGGTCGCACCGCAACCGCCGCAAACGCGTCGTCCGCTCATGCGTTCCACAATGGTGCTGTCGGGTACTTCAATGGAAATCACAAGATCCATCTCCACGCCCATGGCATCCAGCGCTTCCGCCTGCGGAACCGTGCGCGGGAAACCGTCGAGAATAAAGCCGTTTTCGCAGTCTTTTTCCAACAGCCTCTCGCGGATAATGCCGATAACCACATCATCCGGAACCAGCTGCCCTGCGTCCGTATAGGCTTTCGCCGCTTTGCCCATTTCGGTTTGGTTCTTGATGGCTTCCCTAATGATCGCTCCCGTGGAGATGGCGGGAATTCCGAGCTCCTGGCTCGCAATTTCCGCCTGAGTCCCCTTACCAGCGCCGGGCGCGCCTAAAAACATCAGTTTCATATGGCTCCCTTCACCGCCTTATTCCAAAAAGCCCTTGTAGTGACGCATCGTCATCTGCGCCTCAACCTCGCGGATCGTCTCCAGAATAACACCGACGACAATCAGCAGTGAGGAACCGCCGAACGCGATGCCGCTCATGGTTCCACCCGAGCACATATTGACGACGAGAGGGAATACTGCGATAATGCCAAGGAAAATCGCGCCTATCAGTGTCATCTTGTTGAGCACCTTCCTGATATAATCGGACGTCGGTTTTCCGGGACGGATACCGAGGATAAATCCGCCGTTCTTTTTCAGATTATTCGCTACCTCTATCGGGTCAAAAGAAATCTGAATGTAGAAATAAGCAAAGGCAATGATCAGGACAAAGGTCATAACCGAATAGAACGGGGATGTGTACGAAAAGAAATTCAAAACGTTATACCAAAATTCTCCTTTTTCCGGCTGATCGAACAATATAGCAATTGTCGTCGGAAGAGATACGATGGCATTGGCGAAAATGATCGGCATAACGCCCGACATGTTCAGCTTGATCGGCAGCGTTGTGCTCTGACCGCCGTACATCTTGCGGCCTACAACCTTTTTGGCATACTGCACCGGCAGCCGGCGTTCGGCATTGGTCATGAATACCACAAAAGTAATGATGAGAACCGCAATAACCGCTATGACAAGCGGCACAACAATCTTCGCCCAAGTCTGACTCTGGCTGTATACATATCGAATAAAGGACGCCGGAACGCTGGAAACAATGTTGGCAAACAAAATGATGGAAATACCGTTTCCGATTCCGTATTCGTTAATTTTCTCCGCTAGCCACATAACCAGCGCGCTGCCCGCACAGTAGCAAGCTATGATAACCGCGCCTTCAAATATGCCGGATTCGGTCGTCGCAACGACAGCGCTCTTGATATACATATAGTAGCCATAGCTGGTAACGAGCGCCAGCGCTACTGTTACATATCGTGTAATCTGATTGATTTTCTTCTTGCCAGCCTCGCCGTCTTTGGAGAGCCTCTCCAACGCGGGTATGGCAATGGTCAGAAGCTGAATAACAATGGAAGCCGTGATATAGGGTGAAACAGAAAGCGCAAACAAGGTTGCCCTTGAAAACGCATCGCCTGACAGGATGTTGAAATATTGGAATATCGAACCGTCCGTAAAGCTGGTCAGCGACCGCATCAGCTCTGCGCTGATAAACGGAACCGGCAGGACCGCTCCGAATCGATACAGTACAATAATCAGCACTGTAAACAGCATCTTCTTACGCAAATCCGGGATATTCCATGCATTTCTCATTGTCTGGAACACCTTAAATCACCTCACACTTCCCTCCGGCGGCTTCAATTTTTTCCTTTGCAGCCGCAGAAAAAACTGTTGCCTGAACCGTTACTTTCTTGGTGAGCTCTCCCTGACCGAGGATTTTTACGCCGTCAAGCTGCTTCCGTACCAAGCCGCATTCCATCAGCGTCTCCAGATTGACTACGGCACCGTCTTCAAAAGCATTGAGTTTGCCGACATTAATTGCAGTATACTGCTTTGCAAATTTATTATGGAAGCCGCGTTTCGGCAGGCGTCTGTAAAGCGGAATCTGACCGCCTTCAAAGCCCGGTCTGACACCGCCGCCGGAACGAGCGTTCTGTCCCTTATGACCGCGGCCGGCTGTTTTACCGTTGCCGCTTCCGGCCCCCCTGCCTTTACGCCACGCCGGCTTTGCGGAACCGGCTGCGGGAGAAAGTTCATGGAGTTTCATTGGTTTCCCTCCTTCTTTCAAATATTCCTTAAATGCTTTCCACCTTGACAAGATGGGAAATCACGTTGATTTTTCCTTCGATCACCGCGCCGCCCGCATGTACGGACGCATCGCCGATCTTTCTCAGCCCCAGGGATTTTGCGGTAGCACGCTGCTTGGGGTTCGACCCGATCAGGCTTCTTGTAAGCGTGACCTTTACCTGTTTTTCAGACATTTCGCCGCCCCCTCTCAGTTTTTCACAGCATCAAGGCTGATGCCGCGCATTTTCGCCACTTCATCGGCTGTTCTCAAAGATTTCAAACCTTCGAATGTCGCTTTGACAACATTTGTCGGATTGTGGCTTCTAAGGCATTTCGCCCGGATATCCTTAATACCGGCCATATCCATGACCGCCCGCACTGTGCCGCCGGCGATGACGCCGGTACCGGGTGCCGCCGGCTTCAGCAGTACACTGCCTGCGCCATAGATTCCGGTCACCGCATGCGGAATGGTAGTGCCCTTCAGTGACACCTTAATAATATTCTTTTTTGCATCCTCGATCCCTTTGCGGATGGCGTCCGGCACTTCTGCAGCCTTTCCCATACCGAAACCGACGTGACCGTTTTCATCTCCTACGACCATAATGGCGGTAAAACGGGCAATCCGTCCGCCTTTGACGGTTTTGGACACACGGTTGATCACGACCAGCTTTTCCTTCAGATCAAGTGTCGATACATCGATTCTCTGTGCCATGTTCTCCTCCTCAATTTTCAGAACTTCAAGCCGGCTTCTCTGGCGCCCGCTGCAAGCTCCGCAACTCGTCCGTGATACAGGTAACCGCCGCGGTCGAATACCACGTTTTCAATGCCCTTTTCCAGAGCCCTTTTCGCAATTGTTTCGCCGATCTGCTTCGCAGCTTCCTTGTTGGAGCCGCTACCTTCAAAAGCAGCTTCCAGCGTGGAGGCGGATACGAGCGTCACACCTTTGGTATCGTCGATAATCTGCACCGAAATATTGTTGAGCGAACGGTAGACACACAGACGCGGAATCTCCGCTGTTCCAGAAATTTTAGCGCGGACTCTCTTATGCCGCTTCAAGCGCTGTGCGTTGCTGTCCTTTCTTGTGACCATGCTTTCCCCTCCTTTCCTTATTTACCGGTCTTTCCGGCCTTACGGCGGATCCGTTCATTGGAATATTTGATCCCCTTGCCCAAATACGGCTCAGGCGGTCTCTTTTCGCGGATTTGTGCGGCTATCTGGCCGACAGCCTGCTTATCAATGCCGTTTACGATGATCGTGTTGGGATTCGGAACGTCGAACGTGATGCCGTCCTCCTCTTCAAACTCCACCGTGTGGGAATAGCCGAGGTTCATCACCAGTTTCTTCCCATTCTTCTGTGCGCGGTAACCCACACCGTTTATCTCCAATGTCTTGGAATAACCGTTGACAACGCCCTCCACCATATTGTTGACAAGCGAACGAGTCAGTCCGTGCAGTGCCTTGTGTTCCTTTTCATCCGACGGTCTTTTTACATGAATTGCGTCGGATTCCACCTGCACTTCCATATCCGGATGCAGGGTTCTTGTGAGCGTTCCCTTCGGTCCCTTTACGCTGATGACGTTTCCGGCCTCAACCTTTACGTCCACGCCTGCGGGAACAGAGATCGGCATTCTTCCAATTCTTGACATAAGTTCTTCTCCTCCCCTCTTCCTTACCAGACAAAGGCGAGAACTTCGCCGCCGACGTTTTCTGTGCGCGCCTTTTTGTCGGTCATGATGCCTTTGGATGTCGAAACAATCGCAATACCCATGCCGTTCATGACGCGCGGCATATCCTCACAGTTTGAGTACACGCGAAGACCAGGCTTGGAAACGCGCCGAAGCCCTTGAATAACCTTGCCCTTGCCGGGCATGGTATACTTGAGGACAATGCGGATAATGCCCTGCTTTCCGTCTTCAACAATCTGATAGCTTCTGATGTATCCTTCCGTCAGAAGAATGTCGGCAATTGCCTTCTTCATATTGGAGGCCGGAATATCAACTGTCTCGTGTTTGGCATTGTTTGCATTCCGAATTCTCGTCAGCATATCTGCGATTACATCTGAAATTTGCATGTTATTTCCTCCTTTGATGCAAGTAAATTCTCTTGCTGCCGCTCGCGGCGGCGCATGACCGGCGGTTAAAACATCCCGTTTTCCGCGGGTATTTTCCTTCCGGTTAGTTCGGAGCGCTGTTTACCAGCTCGCTTTTCTTACACCGGGAATCTGTCCCTTGTATGCAAGCTCGCGGAAGCAGATCCGGCAGATGCCGTATTTGCGCAGATAAGCGTGAGGACGACCGCAGATTTTGCATCTGTTGTATTCTCTTGTAGAATATTTCTGCGTTTTCTGCTGCTTGAGAATCATCGCTTTTTTTGCCATTATTCGTCTATCCCCCTTATCTTGCAAAAGGAGCGCCCATCAGCGTGAGCAGTTCTCTTGCTTCTTCGTCTGTGCGCGCGGTTGTTACGAACGCTACGTCCATACCGCGGATTTTATCTACCTTGTCATACTCAATTTCCGGGAAAATCAATTGCTCCTTCAGGCCTAGAGAGTAGTTTCCGCGGCCGTCGAACGCGTTTGGATTGATTCCCTTAAAGTCGCGTACGCGCGGCAGTGCGAAGTTGAACAGTCTGTCGAGGAACTCGTACATTCTGTCGCCGCGGAGTGTGACCTTCACGCCGATTTTCATGCCTTCACGAAGCTTAAAATTTGCCACGGATTTCCGCGCATAGGTCGGAACAGCCTTCTGACCTGTGATCATTGTAATTTCTTCTATAATGCTGTCAATTGCCTTTGCATTGTCCTTCGCGTCGCCCGCGCCGACATTGATGACTATTTTGTCGAGCTTCGGAATCTGCATCGGGCTTTTATAAGCGAATTTCTTCATCAACGCGGGGGCAACGTCTGCTTTGTATATATCCTTCAGTCTTGCCATCGTCTACACCTCCGCATCAAATCTTCGCGCCGCACTTGGCACAGACGCGTTCTTTTTTGCCATCCGCAAGCAGCTTGCTGCCTGCACGAACGCCCTTGCCGCACTTGGCGCAGTAAAGTTGAACCTTTGACGCATACATCGCGCCTTCTACCTTCATAATACCGCCGGCATCTCCCTGTTTTCTGGGCTTGACATGCTTGCTGACAATGTTTACGCCCTCGACGATTATCTTGCCTTCTTTCGGGGAAACCTCAACAACCTTGCCCTTCTTCCCCTTGTCGTCGCCGGAGATGACGATAACGGTATCATCCTTTTTTACATGAAGCTTTTTATTCATTTCCGCTCTCCTCCCTCACAGCACTTCGGGAGCCAGAGAAAGAATTTTCAGATAATCCTTTTCACGAAGCTCTCTCGCGACCGGGCCGAATATACGCGTCCCTCTCGGATTTTTGTCTTCTCTTATAATAACGGCTGCATTCTCATCAAATTTGATGGTGGAGCCGTCTGCTCTCTGAAGTCCTTTGACGGTTCTGACGACCACTGCCTTGACGACCTCGCCTTTTTTGACCTGGCCGTTTGGAATAGCCTTTTTGACCGTCGCTACGACGACGTCACCGATATTCGCATACCGTCTGCCGGTTCCGCCGAGTACCCGTATGCACATCAGTTCTTTCGCACCTGTATTGTCGGCCACATTCATTAACGACTGCTGCTGAATCACTGTGCAATTCCTCCTTACCATTACATCTCACGGAAATCATTTTCTTCCGTACTCTGTAATTATTTTGCTTTCTCGATTACTTCGACCAGCCGCCATCTCTTGTCTCTGGACAGCGGACGTGTTTCCATGATGCTGACCTTATCGCCGACGGTGCAGGTGTTGTTTTCATCGTGCGCCTTCAGGCGGATCGACCGTTTAATGACCTTTCCGTATTTCGGATGCTGGACGTTATCCTCAATGGCCACGACAATGGTTTTGTCCATTTTATCGCTGACAACAGTGCCCACTCTCGTCTTTCTGAGGTTTCTTCCGTTTGCTTCACTCATGGCTTTCTCTCCTCTCTTCCGATGTTACGCATTGCGGATTTCTTCCGTTTCCTTCTGGCGGAGAACGGTCATCACGCGTGCAATATCCTTTTTCACATCGACAATTTTGTGAGGATTTTCAAGCTGGTTTATCGCATGCTGGAAACGAAGCCGGAACAATTCGCTCTTCAGCTCCTTGCACTTTGCCTCGAGCTCAGCCGCGGTCATCTCTCTCAATTCCTTAGCTTTCACTGCTTATACCTCCTCAGCCACAGTCTCTTTGATAGCAAACTTGCATTTAATAGGAAGCTTGTGTGCAGCCAGACGCATTGCCTCCCGTGCAATTTCCTCCGTAACGCCGTCCATCTCGAACATAACTCTTCCCGGCTTTACGACCGCCACCCAGTATTCAGGTGAACCTTTACCGGAACCCATTCGGGTTTCAGCCGGCTTCTCTGTTATCGGCTTATCAGGGAATATTTTAATCCAAACCTGACCGCCGCGGCGAATATAACGCGTCATAGCAATACGGGCTGCTTCAATCTGGTTGCTGGTGATCCAGGCCGGCTCGAGCGCTACAAGCCCGTACGAACCGTTGGAAATCGTCGTGCCTCTCGTTGCTTTTCCCGTCAGTCTGCCTCTGTGTACACGTCTGTATTTAACTCTCTTCGGCATTAACATGATTAATTGCTGCCTCCTTCTTTCGGAGTACTCGGCTGAGCCGGTGCCGGTCTTGTCTGACCGTCGCGGCGCTGTCCGTTAAACTGACCGTCACGGCGCTGTCCGTTAAACTGTCCGTCACGGCGTTGTCCGTTAAACTGTCCGTCACGGCGTTGTCCGTTAAACTGTCCATCACGGCGCGGCGGCCGGTTGTCGCGGCGCTGATCGCCAGACTGATTATTGTAAGTGCGGCGCGGCCGTCCTTCTGCATTTTTCTGCTCGTGCAATACCTCGCCGTTGTAGATCCAAACCTTTACACCGATTTTGCCGTACGTTGTATTGGCTTCCCAAAAACCATATTCGATGTCCGCGCGCAGCGTCTGCAGTGGAATGGTTCCCTCATGGTAATGCTCTGTGCGCGCAATTTCCGCGCCGCCCAGACGTCCGGAAACCGAAACCTTAATTCCTTTCGCCCCCAGCTTCATGGTACGTGCAATTGCCATTTTCATCGCACGGCGGAAAGAAATTCTGCGTTCCAACTGACCGGCGATGTTCTCAGCCACGAGCTGCGCATTCAGATCGGGAGATCTGACCTCTACTACATTAACAGAAACCGGCTTTTTTGCGATCTTCTCGCATGCCGCTCTCAGCTTCTCTATTTCCGAACCGCCGCGGCCGATTACAATTCCCGGCTTCGCGCAGTGGACAAAGATTCTTACTCTTGCGCTGTCGCGCTCGATCTCAATCTTCGGAACACCGGCTGCCTGCAGCGTTTTCTTCAGATATTTTCTGAGCTGATAATCCGATACCAGTGTGTCGCCGAACACTTCGTCGCCGACAAACCATCTCGAATCCCAGTTTTTGATGACTCCGACACGCAAACCGTGCGGATTAACCTTCTGACCCATTTGGCATGAACCTCCTTTTCCAAACTTATTCTTTTTCAGCCACAGCCATGGTGACGTGACTCGTTCTCTTGAGAATCCGATTTGCGCTTCCCTTTGCCCGGGGCATCATACGTTTCAGTGTCGGACCCGGACACACGAAGCACTCAGATACGTACAGCTTGGACGTATCCATGCCGAAATTGTTTTCCGCGTTGGCCATTGCACTTTTCAGCAGCTTTTCCAGTGGTTCGCAGGCAATCTTGTTGGTGTTTTTCAGAATCGCCATCGCCATCTCGGCATCCTTGCCACGGATCAGGTCCAGAACGATCTTGACCTTTCGCGGAGATATTCTCGCATATTTCAGGTATGCTTTTGCTTCCATTGTTGATGATATCCTCCCTTCGCCTTCCTTTGCGCGGCGCCGCTCTTATTTTCCGTTGTTGGATGTCTTGCTGCCCGCATGTCCCTTAAAGGTTCTCGTCGGCGCAAACTCGCCGAGTTTGTGGCCGACCATATCCTCTGTAATGTAAACAGGCACATGCTTTCTGCCGTCATGGACCGCGATGGTGTGACCAACGAAATCCGGAAAGATCGTGGAGGCACGCGACCAGGTCTTAACAACCTGCTTTTCGCCTTTTTCATTCATCTGCGCAATCTTCCCAAACAGCTTTGCTTCTACAAAAGGCCCTTTTTTCAAGCTTCTGCTCATTGACGTAGCCTCCTTCTATTATTTACCGTTTCTGTGTTTGACGATGAATTTTTCAGTTCTCGCCTTCTTGTTTCTCGTCTTATAACCAAGCGTTGGTTTACCCCACGGTGTAACCGGAGACGGACGGCCGATAGGCGAACGTCCTTCACCGCCGCCGTGCGGGTGGTCGCACGGGTTCATGACAGAACCGCGGACCGTCGGGCGAATGCCCTTATGACGGGTTTTGCCTGCTTTGCCCACCTTGACGTTTTCGTGCTCGATGTTGCTCACCTGACCGATGGAGGCTTTGCACGCCAAACGCACATACCGAACCTCGCCGGAGGGGAGACGCACCTGTGCCATACCGTTTTCCTTCGCCATGAGCTGCGCTGCACATCCTGCGCTGCGCACCATCTGGGCGCCCTTGCCCGGATAAAGCTCGATATTGTATATAAATGTACCGACCGGAATGTTCTCAATCGGCAGCGTGTTGCCCGGTTTGATGTCCGCGCCCGCGCCGGAATAAATCACATCGCCGTCGGTCAGCCCCACCGGAGCCAGCACATACTTTTTCGTGCCGTCCTCGTACTGCACCAAAGCGATATAGCCGGTGCGGTTCGGATCGTACTCCACGCCGATGACC
>CAKTAA010000027.1 GCA_934526185.1 uncultured Eubacteriales bacterium
CCCCTGTGCTCCAGAAGCTCCGGCAAAGGATTGAAATCGTAGGTTCGTCGCAGCAGCGCGCGGACTTTGGCGTTCATAACATCAAGATCAAAGGGTTTTGCGATAAAATCGTCGCCGCCCATATTGACAGCCATAACAATGTTCATGTTGTCGGAGGCAGAGGAGAGAAAAAGAATGGGCACGCTTGAGGTTCTGCGTATTTCGCTGCACCAGTGATAACCGTTGTAAAACGGCAGTGAGATATCCATGATGACAAGATGGGGGGAAAAACCGGAAAATTCCTGCAGCACGTTGCTGAAATTTTTTATCCTGTGCGCTTCCATATCCCAGGAAGCAAAATGCTTTTCCAAAATCCCAGCTATGGTGATATCGTCCTCAACAATCAGTATTCTGTACATAAATACCCGCCCTTCTGTTTCCCATGTCCCGTAATTTGCGTCAAAGCAATGCCGACCGAAGCGTTTTCGATATTTTTCTCAGACTGCTGTTATTTTATCACCAGCCGAGCCTGTCTGTCAAGGAATGGCGGACATCCGTTTTTGCAGCATGAAAAGCGCATAAGCTGTATACAGCCAGCCGGCACGATTTGGCCTCTGCCTCTGTATCTGTAAGCTGTCGGCATATTTTGTTCATAGGAAGCCGTTTCTTTTCTGTGTGATATATTGTTAAATAATCGTGAATTTGACGCTTGAAGAATTGCTATTTTTTGCATTTTCATATATAATTATTTAGATTTGTTTTTATTTGCAGTATTGTAAAATCTGACATATACAAACATTAAGGAGGTGTGTGTAAGATGTCAAACGCTTTTATTTGCTTTATGGGCATCGGTATTGTTTTTTTCGGTCTTGTCTGCATTGTTTTGCTGTGTACCGCAATGAGCGCGCTGTGCCGCAGGTCAATGGGAAAGAAAAAAGAGGAGGAGCTTGTCTCCCCGGCAGCCGCCCCTGCTCCCGCAGATGTTTCGGGACCTGATCGGCAGCAGCTTCTCGCCGCCATATCTGCCGCGCTTGCTGAAGATATGGGAACGGATATCTCCGCTATCAGAATTGTATCCTTTAAAAAAATTTAAAGCCCGTTTTCAGGCAGAAAGGGAATTATCATGACAAAATACAGAGTAAATGTCAACGGTACCGTTTACGAAATTGAACTGGAGAAACTGGAAAGCACAGACGCTGTTCCGCAGAAAGCTGAACAGAAGGCTGCTCCAGCTCCTGCCCAGGTTGCTGCGGCACCGGCGGCCGGCGGTGAAACAGTTAACAGCCCGATGCCCGGCACCATTCTCGCAGTCAATGTAGCGGCCGGCGATATGGTAAAGAAGGGTCAGGTGCTTATGGTGCTGGAGGCAATGAAAATGGAAAATGAAATTATGTCTCCGGTCGACGGACGTATTGCTTCCGTTCAGGTGGCAAAAGGCGCGTCCGTGGAAACCGGCGCGGTCCTCTGCGTCATTTCATAAATTTACGCAGACTTACGTGCGGTGCGTACCATGAAGCCGCTTTCGTGATATGAACCGCGGAAGCGAATCTGTACATCAATATCAAACGGAGAGGAATGAAGGTCTTCCCTGACTCGTAAGACATTCACGGTGAAAACAATGGATGCTGTTTTAGACTTTTTAAAAGAAACGGGCTTTTATATGATTGCAGAGGATTGGAAATCCCTTGTGATGATCGGTGTGGCCTGCTTTCTTGCCTATCTCGCGATTGTCAAAAAATTTGAACCGCTTCTGCTGCTGCCGATAGCTTTCGGTATGCTGCTCACCAACCTGCCGGGTGCAAACATGTTTCATGAAGCTTTTTTTGCCGATGGCCATGTTCACTGGGAAATGCTCAGCGGCGGAGGCGAGATCGCGCCCGGTTTGCTTGATTACTTATATCTCGGTGTAAAGCTCGGCATTTATCCGTGCCTGATCTTCTTGGGTATCGGCGCCATGACGGATTTCGGTCCGCTGCTCGCCAATCCGAAAAGCATGCTGCTCGGCGCGGCTGCGCAGGTCGGCATTTTTATCACGTTCATCGGTGCCAGACTGCTCGGCTTTACTGCTGCTGAGGCTGGATCCATCGGTATTATCGGAGGTGCGGACGGCCCGACCGCTATTTTTGTCACGACACAACTGGCGCCGCATTTGCTTGGTCCGATTGCTGTTGCCGCATATTCGTACATGGCTCTGGTTCCGGTTATTCAGCCGCCGATTATGAAGCTGCTGACGACCAAAAAGGAACGCCAAATTGTTATGAAGGAGCTGCGTCCCGTTACAAAGCGCGAAAAAATCATTTTCCCGATACTTGTTACTCTGTTTGTCGCGCTGCTTGTACCGAGCGCAACACCGCTTGTCGGGTGTTTGATGCTCGGCAACCTGTTCCGGGAATCCGGTGTTGTGGACCGTCTCAGCAAGACGGTTCAAAATGAGCTTATCAATATTGTAACCATCTTCCTGGGCATCTCCGTAGGTGCAACCGCGACCGGGGAAACTTTCCTTTCCCCGTCTACGCTTAAGATTCTGGCGATGGGTGTCATAGCTTTTGCTCTCGGTACTGCCGGCGGCGTTCTGCTCGCGAAATTCATGAATCTTTTCTTGAAGAACAAAATCAATCCTCTGATCGGTTCCGCCGGCGTGTCTGCCGTTCCAATGGCAGCCCGCGTTTCGCAGGTAGTCGGTCAAAAGGAAAACCCCGGGAACTTCCTGCTTATGCATGCGATGGGGCCCAATGTGGCCGGCGTTATCGGTTCCGCTATTGCCGCGGGCGTGCTGCTCGCCCTTTGCTGAACCCACTCCTTCCTTTGGCAGACATTGCCCCGACTGACTGCCAAGGCATACGCCTCGTTCGGGGGAAAGGATACGGTGGAAAATGGATAAAAAGCCTTTATGGATAACGGATACTATTCTCAGGGATGCGCATCAGTCTCAGGCCGCGACGCGGATGCGGATTGAGGATATGCTTCCCGCCTGTGAAATACTTGATAATATGGGATACTGGTCCTTGGAGTGCTGGGGCGGTGCAACGTTTGACGCCTGCATGCGTTTTCTGGATGAGGATCCGTGGGAAAGACTGCGCACACTGAAAAAAGCGATGCCGAAAACCAAGCTGCAGATGCTTCTCCGCGGTCAGAATATTCTGGGCTACAAGCACTATGCGGACGATGTAGTGGACGCGTTCTGCCGGAAATCTATTGAAAACGGAATCGACGTGGTTCGCATTTTCGACGCACTGAACGACACCCGCAATATGGAACAGGCAATGAAAAGCGTCAAGAAATACGGCGGACTGTGCGAGGCGGCTATCAGCTATACCATCAGCCCTGTCCACAGCGAGGCCTACTTTATCAAGCTTGCCTCTGAGCTTGAGCAGATGGGCGCCGATGTCATTTGCATCAAGGATATGGCCAACCTGCTGCTGCCGGTGGACGCATATCACTTGATAAAGAAGCTGAAAGAGAATGTAAAGGTTCCGATTCATCTGCATACACATAACACAACTGGTACCGGCGACATGACCAATTTGATGGCAGCTTGGGCCGGAGTGGATATCGTGGACTGCGCCCTGTCACCGCTCGGAAACGGTACCGCCCAGCCGGCGACCGAAGCTCTGGTTGCTACATTGAAGGGAACCGAACGCGATACCGGACTGGATCTCACTGCTTTGAGCAAAGCGGCGGCACATTTCAGAGGCGTAGCGGCGAAGCTGAAAGCAGAGGGATTTTTGGATCCGAAGGTTCTAAACGTAGATACCAATACGCTTCTCTACCAGGTGCCAGGCGGCATGCTTTCCAACCTGATTTCTCAACTTAAGCAGGCTGGCGCGGAGGACAAATATTACAACGTGCTGGAGGAAATTCCGCGCGTCAGAGAGGACTTTGGATATCCGCCGCTGGTGACGCCTACCAGTCAGATTGTCGGTTCGCAGGCGGTGCTCAATGTTCTGTCCGGCGAAAGATATAAAATGGTTACCAAGGAATCAAAGGGCCTTTTGCGCGGGGAATACGGCCGTTTGCCCGGCGAAATCAATAAAGAAGTGCAGAAAAAGGCGATTGGTGATGCGGAATGCATCACGTGCCGGCCAGCAGATCTGCTGCAGCCGGAGCTGGAGCATTATCGGGAGGAGGCAGGCAGCTTGGCCAAATCTGAGGAGGATGTCTTGAGCTATGCTTTGTTTCCTCAGGTTGCCAAAAACTTCCTGGAAAAAAGAAATAACGGCACACTGCATACAGAGCAGACGGCGTCAAGCCAGCCGGCTGCAGCACCGAAGAATCAGGGGGAAGACGGTGTCCGCACGCTTTATGTAGACGATGCTTCCTGCTCTTGATAGGGCGAAAATTCTGTTTTTATCCCATCAAAATAGGGAAACTGTAAACCTTGTAAAAAGGGAGCTGAACTTCCGTTTATACGGAAGTTCAGCTTTTATACTTTTTCAGCCTTTTTATTGTTTTTTTTGAAAAAAGGTATTGATTTTTGGGATAATATATGCTATACTATATAAGAAAACGGCCCGTTGGTCAAGCGGCTAAGACTCCGCCCTCTCACGGCGGCGACGGGGGTTCGATTCCCCCACGGGTCACCAAAGCAATCTTAAACAAAGTCCCCAAGAAGTCTTCTTTCTTGGGGGCTTTGGCTTTTCTAAATACTTACGCTGACAACGGAATATCATTTTATCGAGAGCAATATTGCAATTACGCAGTATTGCTCTTTTTTATTTCTTCCGTACTTTCAGTTTCAAAAGATTTCCCAATAGTTCTTCAAAAGGCATAGATACAAACTTGCTGTTGTGCAACATACAGTACCGTTTACAGCCCTGCTCAAATTTGTCTTTCGAGCATTTGTTATTCATCCAAGCGGTAAAGTTAGTCAGCACTTTTTTTGTAAACCGATATTCATATAATGGATTTTTAATCAGTTTATTATAATCTGTTCCTATATCTTCGTGTGTCAACAACGGTGTAACAACTCCGACTTTCTTTTTCTTCTGTTCGGGACTTAAATCTGTTTCCACTAACTCATACGGCACAACATTGTTTTTGATAAATTCCATAATCTGTGCCTTATTGTGATAATCTACTTTTTGAATACGAATTTGTCCTATGGCATTACCGATAACTTCTGCGGCTATAAGTACAGAAAACTTTTGCCCGTGAAAATTGATAATCTCCTGTCTGATTTCCACAGTATGCTCTAACTTTTCCGTCCTTGTGGTATATCGGACTTTTTTTAGTTTACTGAGAATATTAAGGGCAGTTCTGTTACTGCCTAATTCTAATTCCTTTTGGAGCATATCGGCAGTTGCTTTTTTGCCGTACTCGGCAACAAGCCATATTGCCAAAAACCATTTATTCAACGGTGTGTGCGAGTCTTGAAAAACCGTCCCCGATGTTACGGACATTTTATGACCGCACTTTTTGCACTTGAATTTTATATCTTCTGTTTGCCAAGCCTCGTTGTTTTCACAATGAGGACAGATAAAACCGTCTTTCCAACGTATATTTGCAAGATACTCTCTGCACTGCTTGTCAGTACCGAGGGTATTTTTTAATGTTGTTAAATCCATAAGCAATACCTCCTGCTACTATTTTATCATAACAGAGTTAGTTCCGTCAAGTGCATTACAAGAAAACCAATGGTTGTTATTTATATCAAAAACAATCATTGGTTTTTCTTCACAAAAATTTGAATAAGCAGATAGAAGTTCCTTGAACTGCACATTTCAAAAACCAATGGTTATGTCAATTAGACAAGACCAAAAGTTTTGAAAATGCACCAAATACAATTTGACAAGTTCCGTCAAGTGCATTTTTGAACAACTGGTGGTTAAGTCAATTAGAAACACAAAATCATTGGCATTTGATTTGTACTTGACAAAATGAACTGTGTACAGGTTCCGTCAACTGCATACAGAGATAACCAATGGTTATGTGTTAATGAAATCGATTTCAAAAACAATAATTCGGAGGTTAGTCAATATGCAAGAAATAGTCATCAGTAAAGAACTTGCTCGTCAGTTCGCTTATGACTGCTTCGATGTCATTGTTCGAGAAATACAAGAACAAGAGGACAAGGAGGCGGATTGCGATGTGGAAAAGCAAGCGGGATAGTCCTACTTATTAAAAAATCAAACTGTATTCATATCAACCATTCAATTATAAAAAATTCAGGAGGTAACTACAATGAAAAAAAGAAAAAATATTACATTCCACAAGGCTTTTAATTTCATTCAAAAGAAAATCATTGCTGAAATGCTTATCAACAATGATATAGAAAGAGTCAAATATATTCTGTGCTCATATAAAGTTCAGTACACAGACGAGTTAGCCGAAGAAATCAAAGCCAAATATGGCAAAAAATAAAGGAGTATTAAGATTATGAAAATAAATGATTTTATTACACATTTTAACGGTGTAAAAACTGTAAAAGACAATGAGTATATGGCTTTATGCCCTGCTCATAATGACCACAATCCGAGTTTATCTATCGGGCTTTCGCCCGATAGTGAACGGATACGGTTACATTGTTACGCTGGCTGTGAAGCTAAAAACATATTAAACAGCGTAGGTCTTTCAATGAAAAATCTATACACAAATGAGAAAGGAAGTAATATTATGAAGAAATCCACTTACACTTATTACAACGAAAATGGCTCTATCGCTTACATCAAGACCCGTACCGATTATGAGGACGGCACTAAAAAGTTCTATTTTGAACAGCCCGACGGTACAAAAGGTATCAAAGATATTCAGCACGAACTTTACAATCTGCCTGCTGTTCTCTCGGCTACAAAGATATATTTTGTAGAGGGTGAAAAATGTGCTGATGCTGTTATCAAACAGGGCTTTGTTGCTACTACGCTTGATACTGGAGCAAAATCCCCTTGGTGTTCACACTATGCAGAATACCTAAAAGATAAAGAGGTCATTGTCATTCCCGATAATGACACTCCCGGTATGAATTACGCAAAGAAGATTTTGCAAAATGTTCCTACTGCCCGAATTGTAAAACTGCCCGACCTTACGGAAAAGGGCGATATTTACGATTGGCTCGCTATGGGTCATACTATGGCAGAAGTTGATGAACTTCCTACATTTGAAATCACCGAAGAGATTGCTACAACAAACCATAGTGATAGTGAGAACACCGGGGATTTCAAAAAAGAAACACAGGCTGAAACACTAATTCTCCTTATGGAAGAAAAAGGCACCGTATTTTTCCACGATACCCTAAAAGACCCGTATGCCGCCGTTATGATTAACGGACACCGTGAGGTATGGACAATCGAAAAAGAAAATTTCCGTTTGTGGCTTGAACACTTGTACTATACTAAGTACGGAAAGAGTGTAAAAAAAGATAGCGTTTCACAAGCCATAGATTTGATGAGAGCCAAAGCAATTTTTGAAAGTGAAAATGCTATCCCACTTGAAACCCGAGTAGCACAGTTTGATAATGCTCTTTGGTATAACTTTAGCAATTCTAATTGGAGTGCTGTCAAGATTACAGATGATGATTGGGAAATCATTGACAATCCCCCGATACTGTTCAAGCGTTTCCGTCATCAAAAACAACAATTACAGCCAAACACAGACGGCGACATCAGACGGATTTTGCAATACATAAATTTGCAGGACGACCACACAATGTTCTTGTGTTGGCTTGTTAGTTGCTTTGTGCCTAACATTCCCCACGCTATGCCGATTTTCTTCGGTGAAAAAGGTGCAGCCAAAACTACGGCTTGTACGCTACTGAAAAAACTGATTGACCCGTCGGCATTGGAAACATTGACAATTCCCAAAAGTTCACGCACATTAGCACTTAATCTGCAAGAGCATTGGTTTTTACCGTTTGATAATATTTCCAGAATTGATATAGAAACAAGTGATACATTATGCCGAGCCATTACGGGCGGCGGTATACAGCAAAGAAAACTGTTTACCGATGCTGACGATTATATTTTCACATTCCAAAAGTGCTTGGCACTTAACGGAATAAACAATGTAGCCAACCGCCCCGACCTGCTTGACAGAGCAATACTGATTGAACTCTGTCGCATTGATGAAAACAACCGTCGTGAACTTTCGGAACTTATGGCAGACTTTGAAAAAGATTTGCCCTATATCTTGGGCGGTATCTTTGATATGCTGTCAAAGGCTATGAAAATATATCCGACAGTTAAACTTGATACACTACCCCGTATGGCAGACTTTGCCCGTTGGGGATATGCTGTCGGTGAAGCCCTCGGCGGTCTCGGTAACGAATTCCTTGAACAGTACAATGCTAACCAAGGCAAGAGAAATATCGAAGTTTTGAACTCTAATATTACTGCCACTTTGATTGTTGCTTTTATGAAAGACAAACCTGAATGGAGCGGTCGAGTTTCAGAACTGTACAATCTATTGTTAGAACTTGCTCCACAACACGGTATATCTTCAAAAACCGCTGGTTTTCCTGGTGCACCTAATGTGCTTACCCGTCGGTTAAAAGATATTCATAGTAACTTAAAAGAAGCAGGAATTGATTTTGAAACAAAAAATGAAGAAACTGGCTCATATATTTACATAACAAATGAAAAAATATCTCCAGTATCGTCAGCAAATAATTATTTGGTTGATGTTAAGAAAATCATAGAAACAGATAAATCCCCGATAGCAGAGTTAGATACTTCCGAAGATGAAACGATTGTGTTTTAATAGATGGCGATACTGGAGATACTGACGATATTTTTTGATATGTCATATTTTGTCTTGTCCTAAAACAAAAGCCATTGGAACTGCAACAGCGGTTTCAATGGCTTTTCCCTTTATATGAAGCGAGTTATAAAAGGCTAATCATTTGCGGTGGCAATAGAGTATATTGTATTGCCTATAGTAAAATCACAGGAGCCGTCTTCATTTTCAACGGCAGAAATCGTCTGTCCCTGTAATTCAACAATAGTCATTAACAGAACATAAACATCCGCATTACTATATCGTGCTTCTGTTGATAGTTGGATACGCTTTGACTCTTGTGTATCTGCGGTAATTGTTTTTCGTACTCTTTTCATAGTGATGTCCTCTTTCTGTAATCTGACACGAAAGAGTAATACATCTCGGTTAGATGTTCCGTGTGGTTGCAACTCTGCGACAGTTTCAGCCGAATTACTAACAGACAGAAAACAGTATCTTTTGTGCCTTCAATAATATTAAAGGTTTTCGGGATTGCTCACCCGATTGCAACGGTTATGCAAGGCAAAGAGTAAACGCCCCGATAATTTATACTATTGTAATTAAAATGGCAGACACACGGTTTTATGCCTTATTCTGCGGTGTCCTCGTCTATGCCTAAAAGAATATCCACAGCCTGCTGTAAATCTTCTTTGGTGCGATATGCTTTGATAACTTTCTTTTCGTGTGCGTTCAGTTCATCATCGGTCAAGTGAACATCAAGCAAATCACTTGGGGACACATTCAATGCTCGGCAGATATTACCGATAATATCTGCATCGGGTCTGTTTATACCTTGCTCCCAATTTGACACCCGGCTCTTGGTTACATTTATTTTCTCTGCTAACTGTTCCTGTGTCAGACCGCTTTCTTTTCTGTACTTGCGTATTCTATTGCCAATCTCGTATTTCAAGAAAATCACCTCACTTATAAATATTATACACGAAAATAAAGAAAAAGCAATAATTTTATCAAGATTTTCTGTACTTTTGTATTGACTTCACCGTTTATCTGTGATATGATATAAGAAAGTACAGAATTTCTGTATTCAAGGAGGTGCAGATATGGAAGTTTACAAGAAAGTGAGGGCATACATTGAGGATAACGGCTACAAGCAATTAGCCGTAGCACAGAAAGCGGGCATATCAAAAGTTACATTCAATGCAATGATGAACGGCAAACGGACTATGTATGCAGACGATTTAAGAGCCATTTGTTTGGCTTTGAATGTCAGCCCCGAGGTATTTATAGAAGTACCTAAAAACTGCTGATTTATAGAGAGGGGTGATTTTCTTGAAAAACATTGATAAAGTTGCAAATGCTGTTTTGCTTATGGATAAACAGTTGCGTGAAGAACTACTGATTAAGGACGGAACTGTACAAGCCAAAAAACTATGGGAAAATACATATATCAAAAAACAGATTGATAGACGAGAGAACGGTGGGGCTTTTACGGTAAGTGACCATATTTGTGCTATGGTTTATTCAATGCTGACCTCGGGGGCTTCTTGGAGCAGAGTTGAGCCGAGCCTTGATATTGAAACAGGTCGCATAAAACTGATTGACGAAATATTTTGTCAGTATGATGTTGATACTCTGCTGAATACTGACCCGATGATATTGGTCGATAAAGTGAAAGCACAAACGCTTGGCACACAGTATATAAAAAATCAAATGGTTGCCCTTATCGGCACTAATATCGGTAAAATGCTTTCACTTGAAAAGGAATACGGCAGTATAGATAATTTTTATCAAAAGTTCATTGATACTGACCCCACTTTGAAAGCATTAGTTAAAGTATTGTCTACCGAGGGTAAACCGCATAAGTTCGCTCAAATGGGCGAAGCCTTGACAGCGGAATACTTAAAAAATGTCGGCTATGATATTGCAAAACCCGACAGGCATATACGCAGGATTTTAGGCTGTAATGTTCTCGGCTGTTCCGATAGCGAAATCACACCGATATATGAAGCCTTTGACCTTGTGGCAGAGATAGCAAAGGCAACGGGAAAACAGATCGCAGAGGTGGACTATATTTTATGGTCTTACTGTGCCAACGGCTACGGCGAGATATGTACGGTAAACAAGCCTAAGTGCGATATATGCGTAGTAGAACATTGTAAAAATAAATCTATATAAATTTAGGAGGATGTCATTATGTTTGACAGCAAAAAACTATTTGAAAAACTGAACAATACCGCAAAGAAAGTTGTTGACGGTGCGGGGCAGATTATGGGCAATGTATCGGAGAGCCAAGCCAACAAAGAAGCAGAAAACAACACTTCGCATACTATGTACGAAGTATTTACCGCTGCTTTTGGTATGGGCAAAAAATTCGTCATTACCGAAAATTCATTGATATACGGAACTGAGGAATACACTTATTCACAGCTTACACCTATTCGTATTGTCAATCCGCCTATGCCTTTATCTAACGGTACAGCTTCTACCGTTGCTAACGGCAAGGAATTAGTTTTGGCTTTTGAGAGTAGCCAAAAAGACCGCTTTGCAAAGGCTATGACCTATGCCAATGAGCAAATTGATTTAGCAAACGGCACAGTAAGGAACTATAAATATGTGCTTCAATCCGAGCAAGGCACAAAGATAGAAGTCTATGAAGATTATATCTTGCTTTATGCATTAAAATCGGGTATCGGTAGCATTGTAGGCAATTCTATGCAAGGTGGCTCCGGCGGTAAAGTAATCTATTTTACGGATATGACTATATCCTTGAATGAAACCGCAGAGAACATTGTTTTACAGATTGCACCGCAAAACGCTGATGTTGTTTCGGTTGTTCTAAACACAGAGCAAAAAACATTAGCACAGGATATTATTGCATATATCAACGAAACAATGACAGCAGAAGCAACACAGACAGAGTTTGTCCCCGAAGCGTGGGAGCAGGTAGGCGGTGCGGAAAAGCAGTTTACCTTGAACGGCAAGACACTTGTTATTCCTGCCAATATGGACGCATTCAATACTTACAGAACCAAGTTCTATGAGTTAGCCCGTGTCTGTGCAGATAACGCAAGAAAAGAATACGATAAGAAAGTCCAGAACTTGACTACATATTTAGAGTTCTTCCCCAAAATCTATAATAAGCATTTGGGCGTAGTTACACAGCGTGCTACGGATATTCTTATCTCGGAAAGTATATGGACGGTTACAAAAGAATCGTTTACCAATCAGCATATAGACGATTTCCATATGGCGATTGAGGAATATATGGTTACAACCGAAAGCGTGGAATTAACCGTACAGGCAAATCAAAACAGAGTATCAACCGCTATGAGTTTTGTACCTAATTTGGTCGGCGGTGGCTTTGGTGTCAAGGGTGCTGCCAAAGGTATTGCTACGGCAACTGCTTTCAATTTAGTCCGTGACGGAGCAGAAGCGGGATTGCTCAAAGGTGCAAGTCAAATCAATCAAGCACAGCAACTTGAACTTTATCAGCGTATCAATCCCGACAATCTGTTTGAATTGGTATTCATTGATTTTTGGAGAGTATTCCTTTCGCTCACATTTACGCTTAATCAGAACGGCAAGGCTATTTGGTATCCTACTGATGATTTAGCACAACAGGCAAGCAACATTTTTCAAAATCTCTCCAATCCCAATTTCCCACAGGATAAAGTTCTCGATGTGTTCTTTGATATTCTCAAAACCAATCCCTATGTCGAAGATTATCATAACTTTATGTTTGTTAAGTTTGGGGACACAGCGGAAACACAGGCAATTAAAAATTACTTCAATGTATAAGTTTTCCCCTATAAAAACAAACATCTCTTTCCGTTTATAATTTTATACCGTACAAGAACAGCCGTAGTCAGTAATGATTACGGCTGTTTTTTATAAATGATACTCGCTACACCGTTTCGTTTATAGCCGTATTCTTAAATATTACGAAACTATTAACGAATTTGAATTTGCCTGTTTTTTATCTTATAATATAAACACAGGATAGTTATATACAGTAGGCGAAAGAAAATTGTCGAAATAACAGAAAGGTCAAAAAAGGTGTGGCTATGATTTACGGATATGCACGGTGTTCCACCAATGAGAAATTGCAGGACATCAACAGACAGGTACGGGAACTGAAACAGCAAGGGGCAACCGACGAGGCGATTTATCTTGAATATGAAAGCGGTGCAAAGGAAGACCGAGCCGAGCTGAACAAGTTGCTAAGTGCAGTACAGCCACAGGACACGATCGTAGCAACCGAGGTCAGCAGAATAACCCGTAGCACTAAGCAACTTTGCGAAATTATCGAACTTGCCAAAGAAAGACACTTAAAATTGATACTCGGTAACTTTGTTGTGGATTGCAGTAAAGCACTTGACCCAATGACAGAGGGAATGCTGAAAATGATGGGAGTATTCAGCGAGATAGAAAGGAACATCACAAGTCAGCGTGTCAAAAGCGGTATGGAAAACGCAAAGGCAAAGGGCAAGAAGATAGGCAGACCCTCCGTTACCGCTGACGACATACCGAGTGTCTTTTATAAGCACTACCCGAAATATCAGCAAGGTCAGATTTCAAAGAAAGACCTATCCCGTCTTTGTGAGTTGTCTTATCCTACGGTTTATAAATATTTAAGTATCATAGAGGAGCAATAAGAAAATGAAAGTACAGATTTATTCACGCAAAGCCATTGAAGAATTATTACAGGGCGATTTTCCCGAAAACACAGCCGTTATCAGTTTTTATGACCCGCCCTCCAAAAGAACAGGCGAGGTTTTCAAGCCTGTTGATTACAAGGGTAAAGCCGAAAGAGTATTCACTATTCCGATTTATGATATTGATATAGAAACACTTGAAGATTACGGCTTGACCTTTGACACATACTTTCCAGAGGTCAACAGCCTTGCGGAATACATAGACAAAGCATACAAAGACGGACTAGATATTATCTGTCAATGCGAATACGGACAGAGCCGTAGTGCTGCCTGTGCTGCCGCCATTTTGGAGCATTACTATAATGACGGTATTTCGATATTTGCCGATTACAGATACTACCCCAATCAGTTAGTTTTTAACAAAGTAAGAAAAGCACTTGATATGATAAAGGAGTAAAAAATGAACGCAGTTATTTATGTAAGACACGCCGACAAATCCGTCGTAAATGAACAATTGGATTTTTGCAGACAATATGCAAAAGATAATGGTATTTCAGTAGTTAGAGAATACATTGAAAACACAACTAATCGTGATATGGAAGAACTGAACAAGATAGTCAAGGATAGTTCGTCTGGAACATTTAATGCCGTTATCATTTACACTTTTGAACGTTTGGGAAGAAATCGTTTATCGGCTATGAAAACAGTTGAAGCATTACAGCAAAATAGTGTAAGAGTAATTTCAGCATCAGAAAATGTTAATAGTGCATTTAATGATGCAATACTTTCTTTAATGCGACAGATAGTTAATACGCAGAAAGAAGAGGAAAACTTATGAATGTAGTTTTATATGCGAGATATTCTGACAGTAAACAAAGAGAAGAGTCTATCGAGGGTCAGCTTGAATGGTGCTACGAATATGCCAAAAGAGAGGGATACAGCGTTATCGGTGAATACATCGACAGGGCGATTAGTGCAAAAACCGATGAAAGACCCCAGTTTCAAAAAATGATAAAAGACAGTAGCAAAAAACTGTTTCAAGGAATTATTGTATATCAACTTGACCGCTTTTCCCGCAACAGATACGATAATGCACATTATAAGAATATTCTCAAGAAAAACGGCGTTAGTGTTTATAGTGCAAGAGAGTCAATTTCTGATGACGCAAGCGGTATTATTGTTGAGTCTGTTCTTGAAGGAATGGCTGAATATTATTCGGTAGAATTGGCTCAAAAAGTTACAAGAGGTATGAAAACAAATGCTGAAAAATGTCTGTCAAATGGCGGTACACCGCCGTTAGGATATAAAATTGTTGACCACAGATATGTACTTGATGAAGAAAAAGCATCTGTTGTCAAAGAGATATACACTAAGTATGCAAATGGTTGGAGCATTAAAAATATTTGCGACAGTTTGAATGAGCGACACATAAAAACGGCACAAGGGGCACAGTTTAACAAATCGTCATTACATACAATGTAAAAAAACAGAAAATATTTAGGAATTTATATCTACAAAGATATAGAGGTGGCAGGCGGTATGCCCCGTATTATAGATGATGATTTATTTCAAAAGGTAGCAGATAAAATGACCGTAAATAAAAAATCTCCTGCAAGAGCAAGAGCCAAAGCGGAGTATCTGCTGACAACAAAACTCTTTTGCGGATATTGTAAATCTATGCTTGTCGGACACAGTTCTAATCAAGTCAGTACAAAAGGCATAATCTACAATTACTACAAATGTAAAAATTCGGGTGGTGGTAAACCTTGTAAAAAGAAAATGGTAATGAAAGATTATATCGAAGATATCGTTGTCAATGAGTGCAGGGCTTTACTTACTCCGAAAAATATACGCAGAATTGCAAAAGAGGTTGTAAAAATCTCTGCAAGTATGGACGATAGTTCAGAATTAAAGCGATTGGAAAATCTTTTGAAAACAGCCCACGAAGAAAAGAACAATCAAATGGCTTCTATCCGCAAATGTACCAATGATGTTGTTCGTGAAATGATTATTGAGGATTTGAGCAAAATCGCCGCCGATATTAAAGAACTTGAACGGCAGATTACGATTGAAAAATCCCGTCATTATATTATGACAGAAGAACAGATTGTAGAAAGGCTTACCAAACTTGCAAGCGGTGATATAAATAACCCCGTGTATCGCAAGACTTTAATAAAACTATTCGTAAATAAAATCTTCCTGTATGATGATAAATTTACTATTACATTCAATACAGGCGACGAAGAAGTTACCATAACAGATATTCTCTTAGATAAAATGGAGAGTGCTTCAAAATCAAAAGGGGCTAAATCTCTTTGTTTATCAAATGCTGTGGCTCACCAAAGTCTCTTTTGTTTGGATAAAACAAAAGAGACTTTCTGTTTACATATAGTAGAGTTACTGCCCTATAAATGTTATATGGCTTCACCGTGAAGGTTGCATCCTTATGCACAATAGAAGGCTTTTAACTTTCGGCCCGGAGGTAAAAATCCATCATGTTATCTGAAAATACGCCTGTGCTTGAAAGCAAAAGACTTGTATTGAGAAAATTCACCGAAGATGATATTGAGGATATGATACTGCTTTATGGCGACGAGAAAGTAAACACCTTTCTGCCGTGGTTTCCCATTAAAACGAGGGCAGAGGCCGAGGAGTATCTTCACAGCAGAATTCTTCCGTGTTATCAAAGGGAGACAGCATATACATACGCCATAACCTTAAAAGCAGATAACAGGGTTATCGGATATATTCACATAAATGATATCGGCGGCAGCAACGACCTGGGATATGCTCTTCGCAAAGAATTCTGGCGCAAAGGTATTACATATGAGGCCTGCGCTGCGGTTACGGAACAACTGAGAAAAGCTAAGTTTCCATTTATCACGGCGACGCATGATGTCAACAATCCATACAGCGGAGCAGTCATGAAAAAACTCGGAATGACCTATCGCTATTCATATAGGGAAAACTGGCAGCCGAAGAATATCTGGGTTGTTTTCCGGCTGTATCAGCTCAATTTTGACGGGGCGGAGTACACATATACAGAATATCAAAAGAAATATTCACATTTTATAGAACAAATAACGTAGAAAATGGATAGCTCCAATTCCGGTTTTAATGTTCAAAGCATTATAGAAATCAAGTATATCAACCTGTTATTCTATTCAACAAGGTCTCTTTGTTTATTCTTCCGACACATGATAGGCAAAATCCGGTTCTTCTGCACTTATCAATATACTTTTTGTCATAAAATTTCTGTTTCTTTTGTCTGACGCAAAAGCGCGAAAGCGGCCGGAAGGGGGGCAACGGAAATAACATGAGTAGTCAAACAAAAAAGGTTCCGGCCATATTGCGGCGGAACCTTTTACAAATGTCTGATAGAAACGGCTGAAAGAAGGATTACTGCTCCGCGCCTGCGTTCCCGGAATCCGCTTCTGCGGTGCTGTCCCTGAGAGAAATATAATTTTTCGCGGCAAAGTCCTTTAACTGCGACATATATTTTTCAAAGCGGGGATCCTCATGCTCTGCAAGGACAAGGGGATCTGAGCGCAGAGTAGACTGGATTGTAATGGCACGCTCTTGCTTTTTGATAAGTCCCAGCATTTTTTTGTATGTATGAGGAGCGAAAAGAATGCTGGTAATGGTCGACGCCGGCAGATTTACATATTCTGGTCCGTCTTTGTTCATGTTGACAAAAATAATTTCGTGGGTATCGAAAAAAATTCTTTCTTCCATTGTTCTGCTTATCCTTTCGTGCAGATTGCTGTATCGAGTCAGCCAGAGATACAGCCTGCGTTGCTATCGATTATATTATTATACAACATACTGGCGGGATTTGTCAAGCGAGAATTCAGCAGATATTTTCCTGCTGTTCATGATTTATTTTTAGAAGAAGCTATATTAAAATGAAAAAGGTGTACAGACAACGGTACTCCTCTTAATTTTTTTGATCTTAATCAGCGATCTCTGCAATTTCTGTTGGAATTTCTCCGTTTTCTTTCTCGTATTTCTCGATATACATTTTACAGAGGTGCTTTACTACAACTTCATGCTGATTTATATATGAAAATTGAAAGAAATATACCACTGTTAAATAACTGTTATTTAACGGTGGGCGTATATTTTTGTAACTTGATTTGATAACAATGTCGAACAAAACAACTTCCGCTGATAAGAACGAATTGCGGTCATAGCCAGAAAATGAACCTAAGCAAACCGCCGTGCCAGTTGGAAGTGAATAAATACTTTGTGGGGAATCGTGTACGAAATCTCGCAGGGTACACACGGTTAAAATTATCAGGCTTTGGAAGCCTTATGAGCTATAATGCGTGGTTATAGAAATAAGAGGACGAACGAAGGGGGAGCTGTCGCTTAAATTGGAGATGTGGGAAATGTTCTCCCTATTTCTGTTTTGATACATTGCTTTTTCTTCGAAAAAGGGCAGGCATTTTATGCGTGTCCATTTCTTATTGCAAAATATGTCTGCTGCCGATGTCGTACTATGTCGAACTATTGTTGTTGACACATTTGAACATATGATGTAAAATCAAAGAACGTGAATTCATAATATAGAAATATTTACAAAGGAGCTGGTTCAAATGACAAAATCCAGTCATGAGGCGGCAGAACCGAATTTTCCAGAGCGTATAAACGGCAAGCTCTACAAACCTGGGCAGCCCGGTTCCGTCGGCAGATATATATGTGCTAACTGTATCGGTGAGGCTGATGAATTTATGGAAATCACCGCACCGGACACACCGATGCCGGAATGTGACGCCTGCAAAAACGGCCTGTGGTACAAAATTGAATTTGATTGATTCAGTCTGTCCCGCTCCGTTCATTCGGAGCGGATACTATTTTCATAACGTGATATACTAAAAATAATCCGGCAAGAACATTGATAAAAGTATTACATTATTATTGATAAATGCTGATATTTATGAGGTTTTCAGAGATTTATATCGGGTTCGACCTTAGTTGCAAAAAGCAATTGCTCTCGCAATTGCTTTTTGCTGAAAGTAAAACCAATTTTAATACCCAATCTCCCCCTATACTTTTCGTGTAAAGGTTCAAAGGAGGTGTATTTTTAAGTATTTATGGTTTGCGGTTGCATGTTCAATATTGGCTCAATCACTGACAAAAAATACTCCGTTATCTCTTCAGGGCTCTCTTTCATTTTATGCGATAGCCACCAATCAACCGTTTCCACGAAAGACGAGGAAATATGATTCACAAGATAGTCCTCCGGCAAAGTTAAGCTTCCAATCAATCCTTTATATGCGTATTGACGCAAAATCAACTCTTTCAAATTTTCCTTGAAATAACGAAGGAAAATTTCGTTGTTCTGAGAGGAAAGCAATTCAAGAATGTTGCTGTCGTTCTCCTGTAAGTGGCGCAGTAAATGAAGAAATACAGAGTCCGTTGCACTTCCGCATGAATAGTGATAGTGTCCATGAGGTAGTCCCATAGCAGTATCAATAATATGCCCAAACAATTCCTCACACAAATCCTTGAGCAAATAGTCCTTCGTTTCAAAATGCGCATAGAATGTGGTTCGACCAACATTAGCTCGATCGATTATTTCCTGCACAGATATTTGATTATAGTGTTTCTCTGACAAAAGTGTTGTGAACGCCTGAAAGATAGCGTCTCTCGTTTTTTTCTGCCGTCTGTCCATACAATCCTCACAAACAATTCATGCAAAATGTTCTGTATCGAACAAGGAGAAAAAACTGATTATTGTTTTCTCTCTTGAAATCAGTATAATATTTGTCGTACCGAACTATTTGTTCTGTAACGAATATAGTATACACTTTATGTGTGAATCAGTCAATGAAGCGAGGATAAACAAATGCTGAAAAAAGCAAATGACATTCTGGCAGGAGTACCCGCTACTATCGTAGCCGGTCTTTTCCTTCTGCTGGATTTAGTACCACATCTGACGGAAGAGTTCAGTGGCACTGCTGTCCGCCTGAGTTTTCTTCCTTTTGACTCCGCATGGGTGACTGTTATGATCAGTGGTATTCCCATGCTCTATCTGGCTGTATGGCGTGTAATTTATAATCCCGGCATCAGCAAAATTTCTTCTGCGCTGCTGATTTCCATTGCAATGATTGCTGCCGTTGCCATTGGAGATCTGTTTGCTGCCGGTGAAGTTGCATGGATTATGGCAATCGGTGCAATTCTTGAAGAGAAAACGACTGAGCGAGCAAAGAAGGGATTGAAAAAGCTGATCTCACTCGCACCTACACAGGGCAGACGCGTCATAAACGGCAAGGAAGAAATGATTCCTGCCGAAAAGATTTGCGAAGGCGATATTCTTCGTATTCTCCCCGGTGAAACCATTCCTGTTGATGGAATTATTATCAGCGGCGGGACATCTGTTGACCAGTCCATTATGACCGGCGAATCTCTGCCGGTTGATAAGACATTAGAGGATAGTGTGTTCTGCGGTACGATCAATTGCTTTGGTGCTATAGACATTCGTGCTGCCAAGGTGGGCGAGGACAGCTCTCTGCAAAAGCTGATCCGCATGGTACAGCAAGCAGAGGACAAAAAGGCTCCTATGGCGAGAATTGCAGACGCTGCCGCAAGCTGGCTCGTTCCTGCTGCATTGCTGATCGCCGTGATTGCCGGTGTCATCACCAGGGATATCGTTCGTGCTGTTACCGTCCTGGTCGTTTTCTGCCCCTGTGCTCTTGTTCTGGCTACGCCGACTGCGATTATGGCGGCTATCGGTCAGGCAACTAAGCATGGTGTTATCATCAAGTCTGGCGAAGCATTGGAAAAGATGGGTAAGGTCAATACCATTGCCTTTGATAAGACCGGCACTCTGACCTATGGCCGTTTGGAAGTCAGCGATGTAATTTCTTTTGAAGCAGACGTTGATGAAAATATTCTGCTGTCTATGGCGGCATCAGCCGAAGCCAAAAGTGAGCATCCGTTGGGTAAGGCAATCGTATTCTGTGCCAGGAAGCGCAATGCAACCATTATGGAATCTGATGTATTCAAGATGACCGCCGGTAAGGGCATCTACGCAGAGGTAAACGGCAAAAAGCTCTTTTGCGGCAATGAAAGTTATTTGCTGGAGAACGGCGTTGCTCTGAGTGAAGAAATCAAGCAAACGCTCGAAATTCTCCGTACACAAGGCAAGGCATCTGTACTGGCTGCCGAAGGAACAAAATGCATCGGTGTATTGGCAATGTCCGATGTTCTCCGTCCCGAAGCTAAGGGCATGGTTGAGCGTCTGCATAGCATGGATACCGATATTGTTCTGCTGACAGGTGATAATCAGAAAACCGCTGATTACTTTGCCCGTCAGGTTGGCATCAAGCAGGTCAGAGCACAGCTCCTGCCCGAAGAAAAGGTAAGCAATATCACCGCTATTCAGAACGAAGGAAAAGATGTCTGTATGATCGGAGATGGTGTCAACGATGCTCCTGCCTTGAAAATTGCTAATGTCGGCGTTGCTATGGGTGGTTTAGGCAGTGACATTGCAGTTGATGCAGCCGATATTGTCCTAATGCGCGATGACATTGCCAAGCTTCCTTATCTGAAAAGTCTGTCCAATGCTACGGTCAAGACCATTAAGTTCAGCATTGGCTTGTCTATGTGTATCAATCTGCTTGCTGTCGCACTGTCGGTTATGGGTGTGCTGAATCCTACCACCGGCGCACTGGCACATAATGCCGGCTCCTGCTTTGTGGTTTTAATTGCCGCATTGCTGTATGACAGAAAATTTGAATAGATTTGGGGCTTGCACCTTTTCGTTATTCCTTTTTAGGCTATGCACACCCTCACGACATATATTGAAATAGGTCATACGCAAAATGCAAACAGGCTCTAAGGAGACCATTCTGCGGTTACCGTAAGCCTGCTTTTGTTAAAAGGTATAGGAAAACCTATAAACAAGGGTTTATGCAAAAAGAAACCGGACACCCGCTTCGATACTCATTGTATCAAAACCGGTATCCGGTTATGGGGAAGTGCTATAAAAAATATTTTTTACAGTTATTCGTATGGATTTGAACCCCTGCGCGTTATAATACCGCAATGCAAATTTTACTGTTTTTCAATATGCTCCAAAGTCAACTTAACTCGGTCGGAAATTTTTACAGTATTCACCCCAAAAATAGATGTGTGTAACGTATCTTTGATCGGTTTTGTCCAATACTCGGGAATTGATTGAATTCCGTTTGCCAAACCAAGTACCGATCCCACCGTTGCACCGTTGCAATCTGTATCGAAGCCGGCTTCTACTGCCATACAAATAGATTTACCATAATCACCTCTGCCATACAACAATGCTGCCGCAACGATCATTGCATTTGATATTGTATGACACCAGCCATGACTTGTATATTCGTCATATTTATTATGAATCATATCAAAGCATTTCTGTTGAGAAATGCCGGCCTTAAAAGCATTGATTACCGACATCACATCTTCATAAAGTCTTGAAGTATATGGAATCTCGGCAAGACCTCCGATAATAATTTTCTCTGTATCGTTTGTGGCAGCAGCAATAGCAAGCATCGCTGCTACAAACATCTCTCCGTAAATTCCGTTTTTTGTATGAGAGATTGAAGCATCTCTCCATGCCATTTCTGCCGCGATCTCGGGGTTGCCCGGATTGATATATCCGAAATAATCACCCCTGATCTGTGCACCTATCCACTCGCGATACGGATTTTTGTAAATAGCTGATTGTGGTGGAACATAGCCCTTTACAAAATTACAATAAGCAACTCGTTCAGCTGTGCAATAGGCATCTTTGGGTTGATAGTTCAGCCATGCCGCAGAAACGTTGTGCGGTGTAAAATCTCTTCCGTATTTTTGAATAATTTCTTGAGCGAGCACCACGTAGTTCGTATCATCATCTACTGGCATACCGTCTATTTCATCCGCATAATGTCTTCCCATAAAACCAAACTTGTATTTGCTGATGATCTCATCTGTCAGGTCACTTCGATATATATATCTATGCATTGGATAATTATTGTTTTCCTTGAGGAAAGGAATGAGCTCGTTTGTTCGAATACCCTCTATGGTTTTTCCAAGCATACAGCCGCATATTCTACCCATCCACGCTCCGTGGATCTTATTCATTAAAGCACTTTTATCATATGTGCGTATTGTCTCAACATGATTTCTCAAAGCCCTAATTTTTTCAATTTCGGAAGGCTCTATATATGGATATCCTTCTTTTTGCTTTGCAGAAATCACGATTTCAAATAAAATGTCTCCGAGTTTCTTTTTGATCTCACTCTTTGGAAGTCTTGAAACCGAAGAAAAAATGTCACTATACCTTTCTATATCAAGACCTTCTTCGAACGACTGCTGATATTCAATCGATAAATTAGACGAATAGAATTCCCAATCGTGAATGTTTTGATATTGCGGCTTTATTAAACGGTTTTTGCTCATTTCTTCTACAACACGGTTGTCATTTCCCAATATAAGAGAGTCAAGCGAAACGTCAAAATATTTTGAAATTAAAATGATTTTTTCCAAATCCGGTGTCGAAATTCCGCTTTCCCATTTTTGAACCGATTGTTGTGAGACTCCAAATATTTCGGAAAACTGTGCCTGTGTCAGTTTTGCATTGATTCTCAATTTGTTGATAATATGTCCGATTTTCATATTTATACCTCACAGTATATTGTTGGATATATTATAGTTCAAAAATATTCAATAATCAAGCAACTTCGGTTTGTTTTACATACAACTTATGGTTGTGTTTGATGTTGGCGTATGTTTGAATTTTCGGCTATTTTTTGTACTCACGGGGGTTCATATCTATTCAGTATCGGAAGCCCCGTTTTTTATCTGCAAAATCGTATACCCCGAAAAAGCAAATCCGCAAGGATTTGCGTAGCTACGAATATGAAAGCTCATTCAAAGCCCAAAGGGAACGGTTCATTCACTCCCTTTGGTTTTTGAATAATAATGCAATTTGTGATACGGGCTGCGCTTCGCAACGGAAGGATCGTATCGCCGTAAGACTGTTATTCTCGATGAAACTATTCCCCGGAGAAAAGTTTCATCGTGGTTTTTGTTGGGGATGAAATCTGCTGTTTACCGCAGCGGATAACTGTACCATATAATATAGCCCATAATGAAACTAACTCAAAGGGAAGAAATGGCGAAAAACTTGTGGCACGGTCATTTTTTCTCAAAAGAAAAAAATTGATAGTTTCAGATACTTTCGTATCAAAACCATCAACCTTATTTGCCTAAAAGTAACCAAACGGAGCAGAATAGAGGTAAAAGTAAGTAAAAGTAGTGCACATGCTCCGTTAGATAGATTAAAATATGTCAGTTATTAGTTATTGAGGATAAATAAGATTTCATATCCCCAACAAATTGATTTCCACAACGTGCGAGTTCACCCAATACTCTGTCAATACCATTTTCAGTTGTAAACCAATTATCTTTTGTTATATTGTAGCAATGAACAGGGCATACCTTAATCTCAACATTGGGAAAAGCCATTTGATAAAGCATAAGGCAACGTCTGGCATGAAACGCTTTGCAGACAATCAATGCTGTTTTTATATCAATGCCACTTTCGTCAACGGCTTTTCGTGAAAGAAAAGCATTATCACGAGTATGTCTCGATTTATCCTCTCCGATAATTGCATCTATAGGTACACCGTTTTTTGCAAACACATCGATAAAGAACGCGCAGTCGGATTGGTAATCGCCAGTATATATTTCTGCTTTCGAACGAACACCTGGCCATTTATCTCGCTTAACACTAACTCCACCAGAGGGAATAAGCCACTTGGCATAACCTTTATGGTACAGTTCGGCCGCATATTCAGGTTGCTCAGGATGTGACCCTCCCGGCAGCAAGATTGCATCAACCTTTTCAGGCTCATCAGAAATAAAAATATAGTCGGAAATATCCGAAATAATCTTATTCATTTTGCATTCTCCTTCGCTGTGCGGCAGGAAGCAATCAGCATTACACGCAAGGAAGTACACTTTGCAGAAAGTGATTTATATAATTGCTCGTCGATGTAGTTGGTTCTGTGCAACAACTCAAGCCAATACCCTGTTTCACTTGCTTCTTTCAAAGCAATTTCCAACTTAGAAATAAAATCCTTCTTGCCTTGTGCATACTGTGCTTCGTGGATGTTGGCACCGATGCTTGTACCACTTCTGCCGATTTGGTTAGAAATAATGGCTTCCCGATTTTCTTTAAGTTGCCTTACAAGGTTTATAATATCCACAGCAAACTCCATTGAAAGTTCTGCAAGCTTATTTTCTTTCACAAAATCGCCTCCTTTAAAAGTAATTATATCATAAAATTCAGGACATTTCAATGATGCATCGCCAATGGCGACATGATGCATTTGCTACGCAAATATGATGTTGCTCCACTTCGTTTCGCAATGATGTGATGTTTGCCATAAAATGTGGCAAAGCCAAACATCATTAGGCGTAGCCGTCATCATTGGCGAAGCCAACATCATTTGCCGAAGGCAAACATCATTCAAAAAACGCACCTTTGTCTTGGTAGACAAAAGTGCGTTTTTTGTTGGTCGGAGTGACAGGATTCGAACCTGCGGCCTCAACATCCCAAATGTCGCGCGCTACCAACTGCGCTACACCCCGATTTTTTGATATGTAGATTTTTTTATGTTGTAACCGTGCGTGTATTATATTATTATATTAAAAAATAAAAAAAAGTCAATACTAATTTTATAATTAATAAGAAAGACGCTTGATCGGCTATTGTCGAATAAGTAAAATATTTGTCGCATACAATTGACAGAAAATTCGATTTTTGATATACTGATCACCACGGATTGGATTCTATAAAATTAAGGATGGAAATTTATGGATAGCATGTTTGTGCCCAGCAGGGGCATTGCGAAAGCATTTGTTTTGTTTATCATTGGTTTTGCCGTCTGTGCGGCTTTGACGGCCTGTCATTCTCCGGCAGATATCAATCAGGAGTCGGAATGGTCTGCGGCGGAAAGCTTTGCGGAAACAATTAGTGAGCCGGAAACAGAACAGACATTATCTCCTCCGGAAACAGAACAAACGAGCCGTGCGGAGGTAACAACCGAAGCTGTTACGGAATCCGTGACGGAGGATCCGAATACAAAAACGTATGAGCCTGTTGTTTTTATGTACCATCTTATTCTGGAGGAGCCCTACAGCCCTTATACCTCACTGTATGTCAGCCCGGCAGACTTCAGCGATCATATGGACGCGCTGAATGAAATGGGGTACCGGTATATTTTTGCAGACGAATACGCAATGCACACCTACAGAACAGCGGTGCTCACTTTTGACGACGGCTATGAGGACAACTATACGGAAATGTTCCCGATTCTAAAGGAAAAGGGGGGCAGGGCTACGATCTTTCTGATTACGGATCTCATTGGCACGGACGGCTATTTAAACAAAGAACAAATTCAGGAAATGGCGCGGAGCGGACTGGTTTCCTTTCAGTCCCATACATGTTCGCATCCGCGTCTGCCGGAGCTTTCGGCTGAGGCTATCCGTGAAGAATTTCAAAATTCAATTCAGATTATCGAAGAGCTGACGGGCAGCCCTGTCCGGGCGATCGCCTATCCCTACGGCAAAACATCGGATACGGTGCGGCAGCTTGCGGGAGAGTATTTTGCATTTGCCTATACCACGCAGTCTCCGGCTGTTGCCGCGTCCGCCGATTCTCTGATGCTGCCGAGATACGGAATCCCCCGCGGTTATAGTAAGCAGCAATTCATGAGCATTCTTCGGTCCAGATATGATATATAATACGGCGTACCCTTCTCCGAACATGGTAGAAATTTTAATCGAACGGCAGTGTTTTTGTTCTTTCAAATAATCTCTTGCATTTGTTTTGTTCATATGGTATAATCAATTATAATATGCGGCTCGGATTTTTTACAAAACTTATAATTCTGAGCCGATATTTGTAAATTGAAAATGAAAAGATAAAAAAAGGGGAAAGAAACAAATGAAGAGAATGCTGTCCATGCTTCTGTGCGTACTGATGGTGCTGCCGCTGGCGGTATCGTGCGGAAACAGCGGCACATCGGAAGAAAGCGGTAGCGATACGGAAACAACAACGATGCCGACCGTGCAGAGCGCAAGCTCGACGGATTTGGAAATCGTCAAGGACGGAAAAACGACCTACAGCATTGTATACAAAAACAAGAC
>CAKTAA010000028.1 GCA_934526185.1 uncultured Eubacteriales bacterium
CCTGTCGGCACTGTGGGACTGCATGCGGGATTACTGTGATAACATGCATGTGTATATAAAGGGTTTGAATACCTTGACAGAAGAATATTTTGAATATATGAAAAAAATATTGGAGGTATTTGATGATGTTCATCAGGAAAACCCCGCTTTTACATTTGAAATCATATAAGTGAATGCATTACAGATTGGAATTTCTGATGACTTAGAATTTAGAATAGTAAAAATCAGGGGACTTTATTATATCCCCTGATTTTATGTATTTGTCAAAATAAAGCGGCAGAAAAACTTAATTTCTGCCGCTGTCCATATAATTTTGAAGGAGAATCTGAGCGGATAAGGTGTCCACTACCGTTTTTCTTTTTTTTGCCGACCGGTTGGTTTCATGGAGAATGCGGTGGGCGGCTGCCGTTGTCAGCCTTTCATCGAAAAGGATTACCGGTACGGCGGTGTATTCGGACAGCAATGCCCGAAATGCTTCCGCCTTTTCAGCGCGAGGGCCGTGAGTGCCGTTCATATTTACAGGATATCCCAGCACAATTTTAGTGACACCGTATGATGCGGCTGCTTCCGCCACCTTTTGTGCCACTTCTCTGTCATAGGTGGAGTGAATGTAACCAATTCCGTTGGCAAGTATTCCAAGCGGATCGGATACAGCGAGGCCGGTTCGTGTATCTCCGTAGTCCACGCCCAGCAGCCTTTCTGCTTTTCCAGCTTGCTCCATCTTTGTATCACTGCTCCTTTTTCGTGGTTTCATACAGGCAAATTTTCAGCTTTCCAAAACCGGTGGCAGCGCAGCTTTCACAAATTTTGGTTTCATCTTCAAATGCAGCAGAAGCATTATATGTTAAAAATATCCATTTAAACGGTTCTGCTGGAAAACAGAAGAATCAATACAGCCATTCTTCGCCGTCCTGACGAATGGTTACGCGGTTTTTACCATCCTCTGCGGTTTCCGTATGCCCGACAATTTTCGCTTCTACTCCATATGTCTGTGCTATGCTAATGATGCAATCTGCGGTTTTCCTGTCGGTATACAGCTCCATTCTGTGCCCCATGTTGAACACCTGATACATTTCCTGCGGCGTGATGGAACCGGTCTCACGAATGGCTGAAAAAAGCGGCGGGAGATCGAAGAGATCCTCTTTGATATAATGCAGCCCCTGACCAAAGTTTTTGCATTTTGTCTGTCCGCCGCCGGTGCAGTGGATGATGCCGTGAATGGCATCGCGGTGCTTCAGCAGTACATCACGCAGAATCGGAGCATAGGTTCTGGTGGGTGACAGGACAGCATCGCCAACAGTGACGGATGTCCCGGGCAGAATATCGGACACATGATACGGGCCGCAGTAAACAAGTGACTCGTCAATCGTAGGAGAGTATGTTTCCGGATATTTTGCAGCATAATCATGGTGAAAAAGCAGATGCCGCGCCGCCGTCAGTCCGTTTGAACCCATTCCGGCATTGTACTGTGTTTCATATACTGCCTGTCCGAACGAGGCAAGACCGACAATAACGTCGCCCGGCTGAATGCCGTTGCAGTTAATGACCTCGGCACGAGGCATACGGGCAAAGCAGGTAGCGTCGACAATGAGTGTCCGCGTGAGATCACCGACATCGGCGGTTTCTCCGCCTGCAAGCCGCATATCGATTCCGTAATCTCCGAGAGTGCGGCATATGTCTTCATACCCCTCGATGATCGCTTTGATGCAGCTTCCGTCTACGACGTGCGCGTTGCGTCCAATGGTATTGGATAAAACGAACGGCCCAAGCGCTCCGACGCACAGCATATCGTCAAGGTTCATCACGACGGCGTCCACTGCGAGCTGACGGAGCGGACGCAGATCTCCTGTTTCACGGTAGACAAGATAGGCAAGAGAAGATTTTGTACCTGCGCCGTCCGCGTGCATGACAGCACAGTATGCCGCATCTCCGCAGGGATCGGGGATCAATTTACAGAAAGTTCCGGAGAATTCGCCGGCATCTTGATGGCTGATAGCCTTGTGTACATCGTCTTTTGTGGCGGAAACGCCGCGCGAAAGATATGCGTTGCTCATTGAGAGTCTCCTTTCAAGCGTAACAGACCGCGCCGCCGGTAAAAATACCGGGAGAAAGTCGGGCCATTTCGGTGTTGCTTCTATGTTTCAAAATATTTTTGGGGCCATAGGTAGTCCAAACAGGACAATTGAACAGATATAGAAAAAGCAGGTGATCTCCGAGTATTTCGGCTGCCGGAACGCCTGACTCCCATATAAAAACGTCCCTTACGGCCGAACGCCGGTTTGGGACAGGGATTTCTGCTATTACCACTGAGAAAGTTAGAACGTTAAATGGCCCTGCGCACTTTTCAGGCGCCGTTTCTATCCGCAGAAAATGGGCTTTGAGCCTTGATGAAAACTTTATCTGTAAATCCTTTTTTCCTGTTGATATAGCTTTCGGCAGGAAAAACTGTGAATCAGCATGATTTCTGTTTTATTTTAGCATTTGAATGTGTATGCAATCTTAATGATATGTAAATATTTGATGCGGTAAGACGTCATACCGATTTCTCAAACCATGGGCAAAAGAGTAAAAAAAGGATGAATTTTACATATAATTTAAGAATTGGTATTGATTTTTTGACTGCTGTATATTACAATAAGCTTTAGTTCTTGTCTTTCGGTTCATGTAAAGTACGGAACTCGGTCTGAAAGCGGAAAAGAAACGTTAGCTTATGACAGCGTAGCCATTACCGGCGGGATGGAGTGCTGTCCGAATGAAAATAGAATGAAGTAGAAGAAAACGGTCGCCGGAGAAATGGAGTTTCCCATGGCACAGAAAGTGTTTAAAAGAATCGGTGTACTGACATCCGGAGGCGATTCTCCCGGTATGAACGCGGCGGTGCGCGCGGTCACAAGAGCCGCTATCGCGAAGGGCGTCGAGGTAATGGGAATATACAAGGGATATACCGGCCTGATTCAGGATGAAATGAAGCTGTTTACCGCGAGGGATGTTTCCAACATCATCAATCGCGGAGGGACCATGCTGTACTCCGATCGCTGCCTGGAATTCAAAACAGAAGAGGGTATGCAGAAAGCTATTGCAACCTGCAAAAAGAACGGCATTGACGGTATTGTGGCTATCGGCGGCGACGGAACATTCCGCGGTGCGACAGATCTTTCCAACCGTGGCATTCCGAGTATCGGAATTCCGGGGACGATTGACAACGACATAACCTCTACGGATTACTCCATCGGTTTTGACACGGCAATGAATACCGTTCTTGAAATGGTAGATCGTCTGCGCGACACCTGTGAATCCCATGCGCGATGCAACGTAGTGGAGGTCATGGGGCGCAACGCAGGACATATTGCGCTGGAAACAGGTATAGCTGTCGGCGCATCGGCCATCGCACTGAATGAGCTTCCGTTTGACGAGGAGCTGTGTATGCAGCGGCTGATCGAAGAAAAGGAAAACGGCAAGCGCAACTTTATCGTCACGGTTGCGGAGGGCAACGGAGATTTCGCCGAGCAGCTTGCAAAGAGGATTCAGGAGCGGACAGGCATTGAAACGAAGTTCGCAAGACTTGCGCATGTACAGCGCGGAGGCAATCCGACACTGCGCGACCGTCTGATAGCCAGTCAGATGGGGCAGGCTGCTATTGAACATCTGCTGATGGGAGAGAGCAATATTGTCATGTGTTACCGCGACGGCAAAATTGCGGCTACCAATATCGATTATGCACAAACACTGGACCGTATGTACAAAGGCAAGCTGACTGCGGAGGAAATAGAAAAAATCGAACCTGCGGTACGGGCCGAAATGGAGGCTTTCTGCAAGGCACGCCTGGAGCATCTGCAGGAGCTGTACGCGCTTGCATATGAAATTGCAAGATAAATGTCTTTTGGCAAGCATAATTTCCGGCATGAGATGACATTCGGGACGGCTGTTTGTGTTGGTATAACTAAAAAAATGTTTTGCCGTCCAAGCGGAGTTTTATCTTCCTGCTTAATCGGAATACAATCTCCGCGTGATTCGCTGCGCCCGGACGGGTAAGCCCCTTATTGAAAGGCGTCGCATTGAAAAAAGCCGAGAAAAGGGAGCGCTCTGTCAGAGCCTCCCTTTTGTGTACACGGAACTTCAGTGTGAAATGCGCAAGGAAAACTTGCGGAAGTCGTATTCCATTTAGGGAAGAGCCGGCAGAGGCTGACTTGGTAAATACTCGGTTTGTCCGGAATGAAACAGAAAGGTGATGGGTACATGAAAAAATTAGTGACCTGTCTGATACTGGCTATGGTTCTGCTGTGTCCGCATATATCGGCGGCTGAGACAGCAGTGGAAAACTTTTCCTATACATCCGAGACCGATACCGTATCGGCAGAGGAGGTTTTCTATGATGTGCTGTCAGAAAAAGTCACCGATATTCAGATTACAGGCCGGGGGGCGGCATTTTATTTTGCCTACGACAATTTATTCCGCAACATGGGAAAATGGCTTGATTTTTCTCCGCACGTACTGATAAAGCCAATCGGGGAGTACGGTGTAAGCGAAAAAGTAGCTGAGACACTTGGAAATGTACAGGCCTGCGTGCTGGATTTTGCGGACGGCGACCGGTATCCTGGACTTGCGGTGGTCACGGTTGACGTCGGGGAATCCTTTGCGGGAAAGCATGTGGATGTCTACCGCTATGTTCCGGAGGAAGCCGGAGACAGGCTGGAACCGGTGCTTCGGAAATACCGCGTCGGAGAAAACGGTACGATAGAGCTATCGCTGACCGCAGCAAAGGATTACCTTGTATTGGAATCGACGGGTGCCGCCGCGCTCGGCAGCCGTATGGACAGCCTGATGCCGGGAGTGTTGCTTTCCGACGGTGAATCCGGTTCAAACGCGGGTTTGATTGCCCTTGTTGTCATATGCGCTGTTCTGGTGGCCGGTACGTTTGCTTTGATCATGATTCTGCAGGCACGCCGCCGTTCATTCGGGGAAGAACGTGTACGGACTGCGCGGAAAGCCGGTGCGGAAAATCGGAAAAACCGCTGACGAACGGCCGATAGTATCAATAATTATTATACTTAGTGTTATAGAAAAGGGCGGTTTATCTACATGATATATGATAGCTGGAAAAACCTGTCGAGGTACAGGGGAATTTTACCGGAGCTTGATCGCGCAATAAAAGTTGCGGCAGAACTGAATCTAACAGAGGCCTCTGAAGGAAAACACGAGCTTGGGGAGGCGCTGTATTATATGAAATCAACTATGCGGACCCGCGATATCAGGGAGGCTGATTTTGAAGCGCATCGCAGATATCTGGATCTGTTTACAGTGCTTTCGGGAGAGGAACGCATCGCGGTAGCCCCTTTGGAAACGCTTTCCGTGACAAAGGAATACAATGAGGACGAGGATTATATGCTGCTGAGCGGCCAAATGGCGGCGGAGGTTGTTCTGCGTCCCGGAACATTTATAATATGTTTTCCCTCCGATGGTCACATTTCGGGAGGCACTGGGGACGGAAAAATGCCGGTATGTGAAAGAATTGTCATGAAAATTCCTCATCGGGTGTCATAAATCCTCGGAATTTTAGGCTCAAAAGCTTTTGAACTTGTTAAGAAAACGAAAAAAAGCCGCGAAAAAATTGTAAGGACCCTGTACAAATTTTACAGAATATGATATAATAAAACTGTAAAAGTTCAGGCTTTTACAATAAAACGCAAAGGTGGTTTTGAGAGATGAAGACAACCATTATAGGCAGACAGGTTCGCGTGACGGACGAGTTGAAAGCGCTGTTTGAGAAGAAACTCTCTAAATTCGACAGATTTTTTCAGGATTCGGCGGAGGCTTGTGTAACCCTTTACCGGACAAAGATTCATGAAGCCGTAGAGGTTACGATAGCCTCAAATGGAATTTTGTACCGGAGTGAGGTAGAGGACACGACGTTTCAGAACGCTCTTGACCGTGCTGTTGAGCGTATTGAGGGACAGATACGCAAAAACAAAACGAGACTGGAAAAGAAGCTGCGCGAGGGCGCCTTTGATAAAACAGCCGGTGAACCGGAGGACGAGATTGAGGAGGACGGGGAGTTTATTATCCGGAGAAAAAGCTTTTCGATGAAGCCGATGTCAATTGAGGAAGCAATTCTGCAGATGAATCTGTTAGGACATACTTTTTTTGTTTTTGAGGACGCTGAGAGCGGAGAAACCAATGTGGTATACCGTCGAAAGAATGACGAGTACGGGCTGATTGTTTCAGAACATGAATAAAACATAGGCAAGATAATGCATCGGGGGACTGCATCACAGCGGTGCAGTCCCCCGAATCGGAAAATTTACAGAAAGAGGCGAAGCGCCGTGCGGTTTCGCGGAAGTGAAGGATGACTGTTGTTCAAAAATATCTTTGGGTACTGTTTATATCGATGGTTCCGATTATCGAGCTGCGCGGGGCGATTCCTGTCGGAGCTTCCTTCGGACTTCCGCTCTGGGCAAATTTTGCCCTGTGCGTCGCCGGAAACTTTCTGCCGGTTCCGTTTATTCTGTTTTTTATCCGCCGTATTCTGAAATGGATGAAGGGTGTAAAGCGTCTGGACAAAATTGCCATATGGGTGGAAAATAAGGCGCACAAGCATACACATAAGATGCAGAAATCACTGATGTTCGGGCTGTTTATTTTTGTAGCGATTCCCTTACCGGGAACCGGAGCTTGGACCGGATCGCTCATTGCCGCGATGCTTGACGCGCGTATGAAATACGCGCTGCCAGCAATTTTTGCCGGCGTGGTTGTTGCCGGACTGCTGGTCAGCGGTATCAGTTATGGCTTTCTTAACTTTTTGCAATTTTTGATATAATTTCTTTGGAAAATACCGCCTTTCAAAATCGAATTTGATGGGCGGATAATTTTTAAAAGCAATTGCGTGAATAAAACACCGAAATAAAAACCCTTGAACGGCGACGAATACCGCCGCTGAGCAGAAGGAAAACATGAAATACTGCTTGCTGACTTTAAAGGCAGCGGGAAACAGGAAGATTCAAAAGGCATACTCAGGTAGTTGAACAGGAAAACCGCCTGTCGGATAATACCGATAAGGCGGTTTTTTATGATCGCATTCATGTTGCGGTGTGAATTTTTATTATATTATATATGAAAAAACCTGTGCATGGCGCACTAAGACTGCACGGAGATGGAACTTGATAACGTATCCCTAATGTATCGATGAATTGAACCTGTATCATTGATTTTTATACAAAAATATTTGAGCTTCTGCAAATTACTGCCAACACAAACGGCATTTCCGGGCATACATAGATGAGGACTCCCTGTATTGCCAATTAGAACGAAAGCAAGCACATGTCCACCCCTTTTATATGCAGTGGGGACCACGCGCTTTTTCTGGTGGTGGTAAAATCCCGCTGCTGAGACGCCTCCTTGAGGAAATTAAAGCCCCTTATTGAACGGAGTGACAGATATAGCAGCATAATTTACTCCGTCTGAATTATAATATTCTATTTCATATGTGTTGCTGAAATCGGGTGTTACGGCGAAGCCTTTTTCCTCATTACAAAACAGTTTCTCACATAAACCGAATAGAGGAGCCATATGCCACTGAGGATTCTCTTCTCCAGTGATTCTTTTTACCAGCGCCCACATCTTTTCTGTTGATTTCGCTTTTATCATATAGCATGCCGGAGATTCGAGAACCGTAATACCCTCAGGCTGATCTTTTTCTGATGTTTCCTGACAGTGCATAAGAGCTTGTGTCGCTTTTTTTCCATGATTGCACTCCTTATAATTTATACTGAGGCACAGCATGGAATTCGGAGTCAAACTGTTTTTTATGCTTTTATAACCCGCTTGAAAAAGCTGAAAGGTATCGACAGTCGGCTCGCCATCCTCGTTGACGTCCCCCTTGAAGCCTGCATACAGAGTCGCCGGCTTTTTTATAATTTGAAATTCTGCGCCGTCGATTACTACATTTTCAATGATCTGCTCCATGTTTCCCCTCTCCTTCTGTTGTAGAAATGGATTTGTGCGTAACTATACTGTTTCAGTCTACCATATGTTCTGATGAAAGTCAACAGATAAATACACTTCCAAGAAAACAAAAGGAAAAGAAGAAAGGAAGGATACACAGAAATATAAAAAATCAAGTCCCCTCCAATGAAAAACGGATATAAAATCAGGAGCAGGAACCGCGTAAAGGATTTGGCGAAAAATCAGAGCTTCGTAAATATTTTTTGAAAATACTTGTAAATTCCCGTATGATCTGATATAATAAAAGAAGATATAGTAATGTCAATTTACAGAAAAACAGCGGTATTGAAAAACATGACATCGTGAAATGCTTGTCTTACAATTATGCCGGAATCGAAAAGGGCCTCTTCTCTTTCTTATGAAAGGGGAAACAAAGAGTGAAAGCGCTGGATTCGGCAGAAATCAGGCGAAGATTTTACCATACTGTATCAAAATATACTTATCAAGAGCGGCGGAGGGACTGGCCCTGTGAAGCCCGGCAACCTGTCAGACCGACAAGGTGCCAATTCCCGGAAGATGAGGAAGCACAGGCGATAAAGTTCTCGGATGACGAGGGCTTTTCTTGTTTCATGCTGTGAGTTTTGATAAGATATACTGTAAAACGTCCGAAAGAGAAGCTTTCGGCGGAGCGTTTGTGACCTTCAGAACGAAAGACTTCTTTTTAACCTTCGATTTAACTTGTGTATCTGACGGGCACTTTACAAAGCGCCGCATTTTATAAAGGAAAGGAACGGTAATAATGATGAAAAAAAAGCTTTTTACTTCCGAATCTGTAACAGAAGGGCATCCGGATAAAATTTGCGATCAGATTTCAGATGCTGTGCTGGATACGCTGCTGGAGCAGGATCCGATGTCCCGGGTTGCCTGTGAGACGTGCGCAACGACAGGAATGATCTCGGTTATGGGTGAAATTACGACCAAGGGATACGTGGATCTTCAGAGCATTGTGCGTGAAACGATAAGAGAAATTGGTTACGATCGTGCAAAATACGGTTTTGACTGTGATACCTGCGCGGTGATCAACTCCATACACGAACAGTCGCCGGATATTGCAATGGGCGTTGATAAGGCGCTTGAGGCGAAAGAAGGCGAAATGGCCGATGCGTTCGACACAGGAGCCGGAGATCAGGGGATGGTATTCGGATTTGCATGCGACGAAACGCCAGAGCTGATGCCGCTGCCGATTTCTCTGGCCCATAAAATGGCGAAGCAGCTCACAAAGGTAAGAAAAGACGGAACACTGACGTACCTGCGTCCGGACGGAAAAACGCAGGTGACGGTGGAATATCAGGACGACCGTCCCGCACGCATCGACGCGGTGGTTGTATCGACACAGCATGATCCCGACGTGTCTTTGGAAACCATTCGCCGTGACATGCTCGAATATGTAATAAAGCCTGTGCTTCCGGCAGATTATCTTGACAATGATACAAAAATATATGTCAACCCGACAGGGCGTTTTGTTGTGGGAGGTCCGCAGGGCGATTCCGGACTGACCGGCCGCAAAATCATTGTAGATACATACGGCGGATATGCCCGTCACGGCGGCGGCGCTTTCTCGGGAAAGGATCCCACAAAGGTGGACCGTTCTGCGGCGTATGCGGCGAGATATGTGGCAAAGAATATTGTGGCAGCCGGTTTGGCCTCCAAGTGTGAGGTTCAGATTGCATATGCCATCGGCGTTGCAAAGCCTGTGTCTGTTCTTGTGGAAACTTTCGGTACTGCCAAAATAGACGAGGAAGAAATTTCCCGTCTGGCTTCAGAGCTTATCGATCTGCGTCCGGCGGCAATTATTCACAGATTCGATTTGAGACGCCCGATCTATAAAAAATTGGCGGCATACGGCCACATGGGACGTGAGGATTTGGACGCTCCGTGGGAAAAGCTTGACATGGCGAAGGATCTGGCCAAAGCGCTGAACCGCTGAGAAGCGGCACCGGACGCGCCGCTTCCGCATATACTTGTAATAACGGTATCCTATACCGAAAATTACGGGAGGTGGAATGCGGGTATGCAGGTGACGTTTGAAATATGCTGTGCCGTGTTAGCGGTTTACGGTGCATATGAAATTTTTTTCGGCTTCGTGAGTTATTTGTATCATCATACATATCTTACATCGGGGGATATGTCTGCCCGGGCGCTGTATCCGATTTATCTTCGAGTTCGCACATCTGCTGCTGCGGAATATGAAATCCGCCGCGCAGAAAGATACGCGAGGGCAGTCAGGGGACGCGGCGCTCTGGTAATTCTGACAAAGGAACCGCCGGACAGCGAGGATGAGGAGACCTTGAAAATTGTGCAAAGGCTGAACAGCGAGTATGGAAATATCGAAATTGCCGGGAGACTGTAGATACGGGAGGAATCCATGTTTTCAGATATCGGCGCAGGCAAGAGAAAAGTCCGCCTGCGCCGGCGTACCGTATGCTTCGGATGAAACATAAGAATTTTCAGTTTGTTCTATTCGTTTTACGGCGTCTGATTTTATAGTCCAGACGAGCTTTTTAGGGTATGTTGGAGCGCGGCGGCTGTTATTGAGGCAGAAGCCATGAGGCATGTTCCGGTGTGAATTTCTAATGCAAAGGATATTTAAGTGACGAACGGGAAAGGAAGGGACGCTTGCAATGCCGGAAGGCGCGGAAAATCAGCAGGAGGAGATGCTGACGCTTAATGGCGTTGTCGAGCATATCATATACGCCAATGAAGAGAACGGCTATGTGGTATGTGAAATGTATGCCGGAGCGGATGAATACATTACGGTAGTGGGCAGTATGCCTTATTTGACAGCCGGGGAATCGGTTCGGGTTACTGGCAGTTGGACAACACACCCGAGTTTCGGCCGGCAATTCCGGGCGATCTGTTATGAAAAGCAGCTTCCGGAGACGAAGGATGCCATACTGAGGTATCTTTCCTCCCGCAGCGTGCGGGGCATCGGGCCCAAAACAGCAAATCTGATTGTAGAACAGTTCGGCGAAGACACCTTTGATGTTATTGAGCATCATCCGGAATGGCTGGCGCAGCTTCCCGGAATATCCATGAAAAAGGCGGAAGCCATTTCAGAATCATTTAAGGAGCAGTTCGGTATCCGTTCGGTAATGCTGTTTTGTCAGGATTATTTTACACCGGGTACGGCTGTTCGGATCTATCATAAATACGGAAGCGCGGCTGTCGACGTGATTCGGGAGAATCCGTATGTGCTGTGCGGTGAGATTTACGGCGTAGGCTTTGAAAAGGCGGATAAAATTGCGCGGTCCCTGGGGATGGACAGGAATGCGAAGGAGAGAATCGGCGCGGCAATTGTGTATGTATGCCAATATAACGCGCAGCAGAACGGCCATGTCTGCCTACCGGAGGACAAGCTGATCCCCGGCGTGGTCAGGATGCTGAAGGTAGAGGAACACGAAGTGGAGGACGCGCTGGCCGAGCTTTATACACAGCAGCGTGCAGTAAGGCTGACGGTCGGCGGCCGCCCTATGGCCTATCTGGCGGTGTATTACCGCGCTGAGCGTTTCGTATGCCAGAAGCTGGATATGCTGTGCAGAAACTGCGGGACATGGGAAGCGCGAGATGTGGAAGCAATGATCGATAAGATCGAAACAGAGGAAGGGCTGACCTATGCGCGGCTCCAGAAAAAGGCGATACGTGCTGCAATGGAAAACGGCGTCATGGTTCTGACCGGAGGCCCCGGAACAGGAAAGACCACGGTGGTGCGCGCGATTCTCCGTATTTTTGAAAGCATGGGGCTGGAAATTGCGCTGGCCGCTCCGACCGGCCGAGCAGCCAAGCGTTTGTCGTCGGCAACGCAAAGAGAAGCCAAGACCTTGCACAGACTGTTGGAAATGGAATTCACAGAGGATATAGAGCCGCGATTTCGGCGCAATGAGAATCATCTTTTAGACGAAGACGTCATTGTGGTGGACGAGATGTCCATGGTGGATCTTTTGCTGTTTTCCTCGCTTCTGAAGGCGCTGCGGCCGGCAGCAAGGCTGGTCATCATCGGGGACGCCGATCAGCTGCCTTCTGTCGGCGCGGGCAATGTTCTCCAGGATCTTATCGCGAGCGAGCGATTTTCTACAATTAGGCTGACTGAAATTTTCAGACAGGCCAAGGAAAGCCTGATTGTCACAAATGCTCACAGGATCAACGCGGGCCTGTATCCGGAACTGCGGGAAAAGGCAAAGGATTTTTTCTTTCTGGAGCGAGAGGATGAAGAACTGACCGCGCGTACTGTGGCAGATCTTTACAAAAACCGCCTGCCGCGTACCTACGGCGAGGAGATGCTGAAAAAAATACAGGTAATCACGCCGTCCAGAAAGGGAGCGGCGGGGACGGAGCCGCTTAACGTCCTGTTGCAGAGTTTGCTGAATCCGCCCGCGGAGAACAAAAGGGAGAAAAGGCTGCGCGGTATCGTGTTTCGCGAGGGTGACAAGGTGATGCAGATCAAAAACAATTATGACATTGAGTGGGAACGTGAAACGCTTGCGGGAAGGCAGAGCGGCGTAGGAATTTTCAATGGTGATATCGGCAGAATTCTGTCGATAGACAACGAAAACAGCGTGATGCAGGTTGATTTCGACGACAGAATTGTTCAGTATGATTTCGCATTGCTGGATGAACTGGAGCACGCTTATGCCATTACAGTACACAAGAGTCAAGGGAGTGAATATCCAGTGGTTATTTTGCCTGTGTACCGATATTCGGCTAAGTTGATGACGAGAAATCTGCTTTATACCGCCGTGACACGCGCGGAAACTATGGTAGTATTGGTTGGCAGTGAAAAAGAGGTGCAGAATATGGTGGACAACAACCGCAGGACGAAGAGATACACAGGTTTGCACTATTTTTTGAATCAGTATGAGGAGACAGACGGATGCGCTGGCTGAGCCGGTGGGGATATGCGGCAGCACATCTGCTGTATCCGCGTCGCTGCGCGGGCTGCGGGGAACTCAACGGAGAATTGGAATATGAGATGCCGCTCTGTCCGATATGCTATGCTGACTGGCAGGCAGCAAAAAGACAGCTCTGTGAAAGATGCGGAAAACCGCAGATATTCTGCCGCTGCGGACCGGCGTCGTTTTCGTCTGTTGACCGCTTCGTGCATGTAGTTTCTTATGAGCCGGGAATTGCGATGCAGCTTCTGTGGAAAATGAAACGGGAACGCCGGCCGGATTTGATCCGCTTTGCCGCGGAGGAGTTGTCGGGCGTCTTACTTGAAGAGCTGAGACGGTATCAGGATTACCGCGGAAAATGCTTGTTGACATATGCTCCGAGGCGCTCTAAAAATGTGCGGGAATTCGGGCTGGATCAGTCTAAGCTTTTAGCCTGTGAAATGGCCGAACGTCTGTATTTGCCGTTTTATAAACTGATTTGCAGAAAACCGCGAACAGCCGAGCAAAAGCAGCTTACAAAACAGGAACGTATGGAAAATGCCGAAAATGCTTATCAATTGGTATCAGGTGCGGAAAAAGAGGCCGCCGGCCGAATTGTTATAATTGTGGATGACGTCATTACCACGGGAGCGACGGTTTCAGCATGCGCTGAACTGCTCAGGCATGCAGACGCTGAATGTGTTGTAGCCGCGTCGTTAGCCAAAACCAGGTCTTTGAAAAAGAGGGCGTTCTGACGATATGACTGAGAGGCCGGCAGTCAACATTCTGCGGAATAATGGCAATCATGGCTAAAATTTGCTTTTCGTCTACGTCGTCACAAAATCGGCAAAACTTATTTTGAGCCGTCTGCGGAGGATGGGGATTACTATGGGAAGAGATATCGGAGTGGATCTGGGAACATCGACGCTGTTGGTATATGTGAAAGGGAAGGGGATTGTCCTTTCAGAGCCGTCGGTGGTGGCAATCGACACAAAGACGAACAAGCCTGTCAAAATCGGACGCGAGGCGTATGCCATGATCGGCAGAACTCCGTCGGATATCGTAACGGTGCGTCCGATGCGGGACGGCGTCATCAGTCAATATGACGTGACGCTGAAAATGCTGCAGTATTGTATTCGCAGGGCATGCGGTCCGCGAATGACTAAGTCAAACGTCATGGTGTGTGTACCGAGCGGTATTACCGAGGTGGAGGAACGCGCCGTCGTGGATGCTGCTATTCAGGCTGGCGCAAAACGCGCGTATCTGATAGAGGAGCCGATGGCAGCCGCTATTGGTGCAGGAATTGACGTCGGATCTGCTGCCGGGCATATGATTGTGGACATCGGCGGCGGTACCACGGATATAGCAGTGCTGTCGCTTCATAATCTGGTGGTATCCACCTCTATTAAGGCAGGTGGAGATAAGATGAATGATGCAATTGTCCGTTATATCCGGCGCGTATACAATCTTTTGATTGGTGAAAGAACTGCCGAGGAGGTAAAACTGACAGTTGGGACGACCAATCGGCAGGATTCCCGTCAAATGGAGATTCGGGGACGGTGCCTTGTAGAAGGATTGCCGAAGGCGATAACCGTGCGGGCGGGTGAAATTGCGGAAGCAATGGAGGAACCGATAAGCGCTATCGTGGATGCTGTCCGCGGCGTGATTGAGAAAATCCCTCCGGGGCTCGTGGCGGATGTGATGAGTGAGGGAATTGTCATGACGGGGGGCGGGAGCCTTCTTGAAGGATGGCCTTCTCTTTTGGAGCATGTAACGGGTATACCCGTAAGCGTTGCAGAAAATGCGGCTGCCTGCGTCGTAACAGGAACGGGTAAAGCCGTGGCCAATCCGGATGCATTCCGGCTGGGAGCTACTGTTATGTCCGGACGGCAGCGCCGTATGTAACGGAGATTTTTCGCAGCAAATCGCGAAATGGACGTGATGGTTTCTATACAGTGAGATAGATCGGTGTGTATTTGAGAAAAGTGCTCTTGAAGAATACCGCAATTTTTAGGTATCATGTGCTTGGCTGACAGGATACTATGAGCTCAGTGGAATCCGGATCTTATTCTGACAAGCAGTGTGCAGGGCATAATCTTACATCACAGAAGCGTATGCACCGCAGCAAATCATAAAGGCAATGAGAGGACTCGGCTGTTTGTTTCGATCTGTACCCAAATCGGCGGATAAAAGGTACATCACATGGGAATGGTCCGGCCGGACCATTCCCGATAATTGCCCATTCTGGGCAATTATACCTCTCCTTCAAATATCTTTCAAGAAAAAAGATAAATATTTGCTGACAGAATTTCTCCTGCTGAAATAGTATCGCATTAAAACAGGAGATACTATACATGCAGATGGAATCATATAGCTTATTGGCGGCAAAAATAACCTGATGAAAAAGGATTATTGACATGAATGAAAAACAAAGAATTCTAACAAAAAGAAATATAAGAAATACGCGGTCTCTGAGGAGACGCAGGCAATCGGCATCGCTTTTGCGCTTTGCTGTCATAATGCTGCTTTTTGTACTCATGGTTGTTGTATTCCAGATGACTGGCTGCTTCCGGCAGATACCACCGGAAGAGGACAGCACTCAGACAGCAGCGTCAGAAAGTGTCGATACGGAAGTGGTTACGGAGACGGAAACAACTGTACCGGTGAGTACAGAACCGTTGGCACCGTATGACTACAGTTTGCCTGTCCCGGCAGGGAATCTTGTGGATGATGCCTATTTTGACGATGCGGTTTTCATCGGCAATTCAAGAACACAAGGATTTATGATGTACAGCGGTCTCTCCAATGCGACATATTACGCGGCACAGGGACTGATGATCAGCAATGTGTCGACAGATCGTCTGATAAACCAAAACGGTGAAAAAGTAACAGTTACCGACGCGCTTCGAAACGATCCATCCTTTGAAAAGGTCTATCTTATGTTCGGCATCAACGAGCTGGGGTGGTCAAATACGGATTCTTTTGCCCAAAAATACGGAGATTTGGTGGACATCATCCGCGGTATCAATCCGGACGCAGTGATATATGTTCAGTCGATTTATCCGGTGTCCAAGGCAAAATCAGACTCAGATCAAATTTATAATATGACGCGCATCAATACCTTCAACGGCCTGATTCGGAAGATGGCAGAGGACAAAAAGGTATACTATGTCAATATAGCAGAAGCTCTGTCTGACGAAAATGGATATCTTCCGGCTGAAGCGGCGCTTGACGGCGTTCATCTGAAAAAATCGTACTGTGAGATTTGGCTGACCTATTTGAAAAATCATACGGTATCCGAATGATGCGTCAGAGCACAGGATGTAAATTGTTTTAGAGCTAATTTTATTCACTATGCTGACTGCCACAGCAGGGAAGAGGAGAAACGATAGATGAAAGAATACAAAATGGCAATATGCAATCAAGATAAGATGAGGAAAATGCAAAAGGGATGCCGCTGCACAACCGGATTTTTTCGCCTGATTTTGACGGCAGCAGCACTTATGACCATGTGCACGGCACTGTTTGGATGTACAGAAGCGAAGAAAGAACTTTCGGTGGACGAACTTGTCAGCGGTGTACTTGACAAAGTTGCGTTTGAGGATGAGCTGACGGAGGTTGACGCGTCCATGGCTTCGACTCTGTACGGTATTGAGGATTTTGTATCAGCACGGATCTATAGGGGGAGCGGGGCGACATCAGAGGAATTTGCGGTGCTTGAGGCAAAGGACAGCGCGGATGCGAAAGAAATCAACGAGACGTTGCTTTCGCACATTGAATCGCAGAAAACGCTGTATGCCGGATACATGCCCGAAGAAGTCAGCCGGCTGGATAAAGCCATTCTGCTTCGTTCTGACCGGCATGTCATTCTTTGCGTGACGGATGACGGGAATGCAGAGGGGATCATAAAATCGCTTTTGCCGTAACATATTTTGCTGTTTCGCCATTTTGCTTTCAAAGATGGAAATGTTAGCGGTATACTTGTGACGGTAGGTATTGTTTGGATAAAGAGAGGGCTGCTGCGTCACGCAGCAGCCCTTTTTGACATACCGTAATTCATAAACAAAACAGGAACAAAAAGGACTTTTGGATAGGAAAAGCGGAGGATACGGCAATTTATTGCCGTATCCTCCGCTATAAAATGAAGAGCCAACGGAAGGTTTTTCTGATTTAAAATAATCAATCAATCTCTGAAAGCTCGACGGTCCGTTTTTCGGCCTGAGAAATCAGGGCAGCAGTATGCAGGTTGTGAGAGAGCACCGTTTCTTCAGGCGTGAAGCATCCGAAAGGTACTTCCATGCCTGCAATTTCGCATAGGAAAGCTGCCCACATCTGCTGAATGGAATCTACAAAACCGAATTCAAAGATTCCGCCTGTAATGGTCGGGAACAGAGGCTTATATCCGATATCAATGCGGCACCATGCCTGTTCCTTATCCCAGCTCTGTGTATAGTAAAAGGCATTGGGATCGTTCGTGGAGAATTTTGCCGAAGCGTCTATGCCGTATACCTCAAGTATCCATTCGTTGGTGGCACCGGGCTGCATGCGTTTGGTTTCAATAATCATAGGAAAACATTTGCCGTCCTTGTCGAGAACATCGCAGGTAAGTGTCGCGTTGTCCCACGTTTTGCATGGAGCCATTCCGCCTTTGCCGTCAGGTCTTTCCTCCACCAGCTTGGAGAGCTTCGCACTGACATTCAAAGGCTTCCAGCCCATGCGGAACGGCACGTGCTGTGTATGGATGCCGAGATCGCCCATGCATCCGTATTCGCCGTTGATTTCTACTATTCTTTTCCAGTTAATCGGCTTATTTAAATCCATGTCACTGCTGTGCTTGAAGGCGGAGCGCACCTCGATGATTTTTCCGAATTTTCCTTCGCGGATCCAACGAATCAACTGTTGACAGGCCGGAAAATAGGGAAATTCGCTGGAACAGCGAACAATGACTTCAGGATGCGTTTCAATTTCCTGCATGATCGCACGGTTAGCTTCGCGGTCGATGCCAAACGGTTTTTCGCCGAGCAGATGCTTGCCCGCACGTATGATATCGATATATACCTGTTTGTGCAGATGATGCGGCAGGGCGCAGTAAACAGCTTCGATGTCTTCCCGCGCAAGAAGTTCACGGTAATCGCTTTCGACATATTTCACAGACGGAAAATTTTTAACAAACCAATCTCTTGCGCCTTCATTGGTGTCGCAGACTCCAATGATTTGCGGCACAGGGATATCTGCCGTCAGGTGACACCAGCGCGCCGCAGCACTAGCAAATTCCCGGCCCATCAGACCGCAGCCGATAATGCCAAATTTAATGATTCTTTCTCTCATGTATAGGTACCTTTCCTTTCTTTATGTACAGAGGACAGAGGACGGGCAAATGCCCGTTTGTCCGCAGGTGATGCTAAATAATGAAGCTGTCTCATAACTTTTGATAATATATTTCCAATGCCGCTGCCTTGCCAATAACAGGGGCAGCTTTGCAGAGGAATTCAGAGCAAAGAACTTTCTCAGACGGCAGTTTCTAGATAAAAGGAATGTATTATTCAACGGTAAGTTCCGTCAGCGCTTCGAAAGCGGGAACCTGTATTTGCTTTCTATGTTAGCAAGATACATATTTTCCGAATCGGAAAATACCTTGTATTCCAAATTAACATATGGCGTAGGCTCCGATATTTTTTCATGTACTGCAGGCATACCGTTTTTAGTTGCACTTTCCATTGATATTTCAAACGCATTGGAAGCAGTCAAAGAGGGGTTTGCCATTAGAAACTCATTTCCGTTAACATTATTATTCTTTTAATTTTCAGTAATATCAGTTCCCCAAAAGGCTTCAATTATCTTCCGCCCCTTGCTTAAAAACGTCTTTTATTGCTCAGCTTCCCAATACGGTTTCGATGAAACGGTTCTGTCAAGGTTTTTTAATATTTGTGGAACGGCTCTCCGGTGCTGCAATCAAAACACTTACATTCTGTTCCTGAAGATAGGCCGCGATTTCAGCGGGCGGCGCTTTGTCAGTCATGACGCAGTCCGGAAAGCGCCGCTTTGTATAGCTGACAACGGCGGATGTCGAAAACTTTTCGGCATCCATGAGGATAATACATTTTTGCGTACGGCAGAGAACCTCCTCATTGAGCCTTGCGGACGAAAAATCCATAGCGGTGAAGCCGTTTTGCGTGCTGCAGCCGTCGGCGCCGAGGAAGCATTTTGTAAAATATAAATTTTTAACGGATTCCTCTGCGAGATAACCGCAAAAATCCTTTCGGTTCGGACGGTATTCACCGCCGATTAGATTAATTCTTGAAACCGGGTGCAGAATGTTTAAATTGATTAAAGAATTGGTAAACACATCGATTTTGGTAAGAGAACCTTCAAGAAAACGCTTTGTAAGCGCGATGCAGACGTGCGACACGGTTGTACCGGAATCCATATACAGGATATCCCCATCTTCCACCGTACATGCCGCCTGCTCCGCAATTCTCCGCTTTTCTTCTACGTGATGTTCCTTTAGCTGTTCAAAGGAGTAATCCATCTCCGACTTTTTTTTAGCGATTTGAATACCGCCGTAGCTGCGCAGAGCTAATCCCTGTTCTTCCAGGCGGATAAACAAACGCCTGACGGTAGATTCTGAAACATTGAGCAGACGGGCGGCGTCTGCAAGCGACATTTTACCGGACACCCTGAGATATTCCATGATTTCATTTTCCTGGCGTTCGCTTTTTTTCATTCTGAAATGTCGTCCTTTCTGCGCAGATTTCGCCGCGGGGAATGAAATGAAGTTGAAAAATACAGCTTCATCGTCAGATACTTATCCATACGGAAAGCATCCTAAAACTATGTATAGTTTAGCATATATATCTTCATTTGTCAATTGAATTCTGAATATATCATTCAAAACAATTTAAAATGTGGAGAAATCTATCAAAAACACAATGTAAAATATTTATAAAAGCTATCCTGGACTGCATTGCATAAGCCGTTTAGCGTGAGACCAAAGGCGTTTCCTGCAAAAAAATACGCTCCGTTGCAAATAGGAGCGCATTCTACTATATTTCATAAGCTGTAACAAAATTATCAGCTTGATGAAATGGAATTTCACGCAGACAGCATACGCAGAACAGGCATTTCGGATTTCAGTAAATCGAGGGGATTTTCGGTTGTAATCCATTTTTCTGCAAGATCTCTGTGAAAGACAATCGGCATCCGATGATGAATTTCAGAAACAGATGAGTTGGCCTGTGTCGTCAGAATCACAAATCGAAAAGAATCCCCTGTTTTTTCAAACAAACCTCCCATATAAAGCAGAGGGGTGTCGGGCAGACGGAACAAATATTTTTGCCTGTTTGTGCGGCTCCATTCGAAAAAGCCGGCTGCAGGGACAACACAGCGTCTGAACAGAAGATTTTCGCGGAACATACGTTTTTCCATAGCGGTTTCTGAGCGCGCATTGATGATCACCTCTTTTTTACCGCCGAGAGGAAAGCCCCAGTCAGCAGGCGAAGGTTCCCAGCCGCTGCTGCCGGATATAACAATGGGCGCTGTGTCTGTGGGGAAGATTTCCCCGATTTTTAGCGGGTGCCCAGGATAATGTTTTCGTATTTCATTCAGAATGAATTTTAAATCCCTATCGTCATCTTCGCCGGTCAGTGTATATCTTCCGCACATAAAGCTTTATCTTCCTTTCCTTTTGCTTTTGGTATCGTACAGGTAATATTTGTTTTTCAAAATATGCTGAATTTAGGGACTGCAAAACGGATTCGCGGCATACGCGCCTGCAAACAGCTTGCGGAATCATAGCGAAAACATATTGCTCAAGTTTTTGCTTCCATGAACCATCTCGGATCTTCAAAAAACAAATAGGTTTCTTTGCCCATGATTCTGCAGGTAAAACGCAGACCGATACCGCCTGCTTTAAGGGACGCGGCGCGACGGATATCCGTGACCTTGTCTATCTCATAAATCCTTCCGTTCTCCCAGACGATAGAAAGGGGAGTAATGTTCCCGTTCGCGTCAAAATAGGCTGTAACTGCGACAAAAACTTTTCTTGCCATCTGTTTATCCGTGCCTTTCGGGAAAATGTTTTTCCTTCAATTAGTATGAGGAAATACGCATTTTCTATACCAAAGTCCGTAAAGCTGTGTACAGAAAAAAGTGCGTTGTGTATACTGGGGCGGAATGGCAATTCTTGAAATGCCCATGTATTCTGAAAGGCCGGGACGTCGTTCTCTGGCGAAACGCTGCCGTTTTATATGAAATATCATGTATAGAATCCAATTTAAAAGCAAAAATAGACATATAACTAAGGAGAGTGAAATCGTCAGGCGATTTATCACGTCCCATGAATAAAAAACAGAAAGGCAGGCGAGAAAGGAATGAGCGCCCTGACAAGAAACCCAAATCGACTGATTCATGAAACATCACCCTACCTAAAGCAGCATGCCCGCAATCCGGTGGATTGGTATCCGTGGAGCGAGGAAGCTTTCAAAAGAGCAGCAGAGGAAAACAAACCGGTATTTCTTTCTATCGGATATTCATCCTGTCATTGGTGTCATGTGATGGCGCACGAATCCTTTGAGGATGAAGAGATCGCCGGAATTCTGAATCGAGAATATATATCGGTGAAAGTGGACAGAGAAGAAAGACCGGATGTGGATGCCGTATATATTTCGGTATGTCAGGCGATGAACGGACAGGGCGGCTGGCCGCTCACTATTCTCATGACGCCGGAAAAGCAGCCGTTTTTTGCGGCTACCTATCTGCCGCCGCGCAGCGGCGGCGGGATGTATGGTCTAAGGGAGCTTTTACTTTCGGCAGCCGAGCGCTGGAAAACACATGCGGAGGAGTTCCGGCAATCCGGCGAAAAAATAATCCGTTACCTGAAAAATACTTTTGTTCATCGGCCTGCGGAACCGCCGGAGCATTCCCTCGTTCTCCATGCGGCGGAGCTGTTTCAGTCTCTGTTTGATGATGAAAACGGCGGCTTCGGTACGGCGCCGAAGTTTCCGTCTCCGCAAAACCTGCTTTTTTTGATGCGCTGCGCGCGCCTTGAACAATCTCATGAGGCCATGTATATGGCGGAGAAGACACTTACGCAGATGTACAGGGGCGGCCTTTTCGATCATGTGGGCGGCGGCTTCTGCCGCTATTCTACAGATCCCGAGTGGCTTGTTCCTCATTTTGAGAAGATGCTGTACGACAATGCACAGCTTGCGGACGTATATCTGGAGGCATATCTGCTGGCAGACGAGCCTGTTTATCGGGAAACAGCGATTCGGACACTGGATTATATGAAGAAAGAGATGGGAACACCGGAAGGCGTCTTTTACAGCAGTCAGGATGCCGACAGCGAAGGTTTTGAAGGGAAATACTATCTGCTTTATCCGCAGGAAATCAGGGAGTGGATCGGTGAGAAGGACGGAGAGGCGTTCTGTGCTTGGTACGATATAACAGAGCGCGGGAATTTTAAGGGCGGAAATATTCCGAATTTGTTGACGAATCCGTTGTATAAAAAAGAATCTCCTGAGATCGGAAAATGGCGGCAAACGGTTGGTGAAAACAGAAAGCGCCGCATGCGGCTGCACCGGGATGAGAAGATTTTGACAGCGTGGAACAGCCTGACAATATCGGCGTTTACCAAAGCGGCGGTAATACTGAAGGATGACACTTATCTTAAGACTGCACGGAAAACTGAAGAATATATCGGCAATCATTTGATGATAAAGGGCCGTCTTTGCGCGAGCATATGCGAGGGGAAAATCAGCGGCGGCGGATACCTCGAGGATTACGCCTATTATTGTCAGGCTCTTCTTTCGCTGTATCGCGCAACCTTTGATATCGCTTATCTGGAAAAGGCAGTCCGATATGCGCAGCTGATGCTGGAGATGTTTTCTGATGAGACAGGCGGCGGCTTTTATCTGTATGCTGCCGACGCGGAACAGCTGATACTGAGACCTAAGGAGGTATATGACGGCGCTTTGCCTTCAGGTAATGCTGCCGCAGCAGATGTCCTTCTTTCACTGGCCCGGCTGACCGAGGCGGAGATATGGCGCACAGCCTCCGACAAACAGCTTCGCTTCCTCACCGGTGCCAGTCGGGATTTTCCGACGGAACACAGCTACTTTTTGCTGACGCTTCTGAAAACTTTTGCTCCGCAGAAAAAGCTGATCTGTATCTCGCCGGCAGCGGCCCACATGGCTTCACTCCGCGAAATCGCTGTGCGCTATCCCGAGATGGCAATTTTGGTACTGACACCGGAAAACGCCGGACTGATGGCGCGCCTTGCGCCCTTTACCGCGGAATACGAGACGGATCATACAGCACGATATCAGCTTTGCACAGATAACAAATGCGGTCTGCCGGTTTCCTCGCCGGAAGAGCTGTCTTTGTAGGTGATGAGGATAACAAGACTTTTGGGTAAGAGAAGCAGGAGGACAGGGCATCTGCAAAAGTCTGTGTCAAAAACGGAATTTATCAGCGAGGAATCTCGTTCCTTGCTGATAATTCTTATATAGGCCCTCATATCTATAAAACGAAAGGTATCATTGTCGGCCGCTTTGCCCGGCGGGAATATATTGGCATAAATGGATTGTAATTGAGATACATGCAGCATCTGACAGTGAAATTTTATTACGTGTGAAAAAAGCTGTCCGGCGGCACAATATGATCGTTTTGAGGATCCAGATTGGAAAGCTCCGGATCTGTGAGCATAACGCCCCTGCGGATAGAGAAGTGGCCGAAGCGTCCTCGGATCGAATCGACAGCGGTATCAAGCTGCTCCTGTCTCTGAATGGCGGATACATCGGGCATCAGAGAGAGCTGTTCAAATTCACGCACTTCAAGTTTACTTGCGCGGACACTGAGACTACGTACCGGAAGAGCCGGACGGTTGGACTGAAAAAGAGAGAATGCCAATTCAAAGAGGCTTTTTGCGGTCCGGTTAGGATATTCGAGCTGTCCCTGTCTGCTGTACCAGCGAAGCTGATTGTCACGGATGCTGATTTGTAAGGTCTTGCAGACAAATCCGTATTCCCTAAGGCGCGCGGAAACGCTTTCGCATAAAATCATCAGTGTGATCCGGATCTCCTCGTCCGTGACGAGATCTCTTGGAGCGGTGGTGCCGTTGCCGACGGATTTGATCATGGATTTTGCACCGATGTTTGACACTGGGGACGTGTCAAGACCGTTGGCAAACATCCACAGCATGGTGCCGGTTTTGCCGAAAAGGTAATCAAGCAGACGGATATCTGTACCGGCGAGATCACCTATCGTATGAATACCGTATTGCCGCAGCTTCTTGTGCGTTGCACGGCCTACATATAAAAGGCTGCTGACGGGAAGCGGCCAGACGATTTCCTGCATTTTGCCGTTTTCAATAACCGTTGTCGCGTCCGGCTTTTTAATATCGCTGCCGAGTTTTGCAAAAACCTTGTTATAGCTGACGCCGACAGAGGCTGTTACACCGAGCTCTGTACGAATTCTGCTGCGCAGAATGTCAGCAATTTCCCGGCCGCAGCCAAACAGCTCTGCGCTGCCCGTCACATCGAGCCAGCATTCGTCCAACCCGAACGGCTCCACCTGATCCGTGTATTCCGCATAAATTTCTCTTGCCAGCCGGGAATATTTCAGGTAGAGCTCGTAATTGGGAGGAACAAACAAAATATCTTTGCATTTTTGACGGGCATGCCAGAGCGGCTCTCCGGTATGAACGCCGCAAGCTTTGGCCATATAGTTTTTTGCAAGAACAATGCCGTGGCGCTGTGCCGGATCACCCGTAACGGCAACCGGTTTGCCGCGAAGCTCCGGGTGATACAGGCATTCCACCGAGGCGTAGAAATTGTTCAAGTCCGCGTGCAGTATGATACGTTCCATAAATACGCTGTTTCCGTTTCTGAGCAGCTGTGGGCTGCAATCTTTTCTTCTGTCTATTATTGTATCAGAAAATATCAAAAAGTTAACTGGAAAAATATTCCTCGCAAGCAGGATCATACGGCAGAATGCTTGAAAAATCGGATAGGCTGTGGTATAATATCCGCAGAAAGCCTTGCTTGGCAAGTCTTTTAAGGCTTCGCCTCACTGCGCTATGCGCGTCTGCGGTATTGAAGGCTTCACAAAAATGCACTTGCAAGCAAGCATTTTTGGTTTATGGTATAATCTACGCATCTGATTGAAAGCCTGCGTTCAGTCTGAACCGTATCTGCTTGACCGTTTTTTGGTATATTCTTCCTATCATGTACAAAAATTGCCCAAATTACATTTTATATAAAGCGGGATACTATGCCATTGATTTTCTGCTTTATAAACGAATTCCTGCGCTTACATTGTATAATACCCGACGAAAAAAACAAGGTGCGGCAGGGGGATTGGTGATCTGCGGGATTCGAAAGGAATATAGCTTTTTGCGCCGTTGTACCTTGACGGTGGGATGCACATGATATAGTATGGAATGCGGACGGACAGCAGCGCAGTTTTTGCGTTATTCAATTTAATGTATGGCAAAAGGAAATCATATATGAAAAAAGTGGAAATTTATACGGACGGAGCCTGTAAGGGAAATCCGGGGCCGGGCGGGTACGGAACCATCCTCGTATATGCGGGAAAGGAACGGGAGCTTTTCGGAGGAGAAGTACAGACAACAAACAACCGAATGGAACTGATGGCTGTCATTGCGGGACTGGAGGCTCTCCGTGAACCATGTGAGATTGTGCTGACGTCTGATTCAACATATGTAATTCATGCACTTACAAAAAGATGGGTGGATAACTGGAAGCGCAAAAACTGGATGAAAGGGGCATCTGTCCCAGTGCCCAACGCGGATTTGTGGAAGCGTCTGCTTGCAGCGGCGGAGCCGCACAGCATTTCATGGATATGGGTACGGGGCCATGACGGACATCCGTACAA
>CAKTAA010000029.1 GCA_934526185.1 uncultured Eubacteriales bacterium
ACTCTATATACATAGCTTCTATATGTTTTCCAATAAGAATTCCGCCTTTTTTCCCTAAGGTCACATAAATATACTCTGAATCCGACCTCTCTAACAGCTTTTCACCTTGCTTTGCTATATATGATATTTTCATTTTGGATTTTCTGCTGTCAATAATATTCATAAATTCGTTTTGATTCGGCTTTATAAGGTAAGACCCCTGGTACTTACTTATACTCCTTGATTTTGGATCCGTCAAAACAATTTTGTTATTATCCCGAAAGATATTTATCATTTGCTGGGCAAGATACTTTGTGACAAACCCTTTTGCATAATCCGAAATTACTAAAATATCAAATTCTTTTATTCGATTTTGAATCTTGCTGATAATATGTTCCGATGCTTCATTTTCTCCCATAGGGTGGATTTCCTCATCATCAGCACGTAACAGATGCCTTCGATCCTCAGTTAGAAATCGCGTTTTTTTAGAAGTCTTTCGTTTCTTATCAATGTAAACCAAATCAGTGTTTTTATTTATGTTGGATAATTTATTTTTTATAAGACACCCTTCATTGTCATTTCCTAACATGGTACAAATATGTGCATTGCCTCCTAATTTAACTATATTATGAAAAACGTTAGCAGCTCCCCCGAGTTTCCATTCTGTATTTGAGATTGACAGAACAGGAACAGGGGCCTCGGGAGACATTCTGTATATCTTCCCAATTGCATAACTGTCAAAAATGGAATCGCCCAAAACTAATATATTCTTTTTTGAGTCTTTGTTCTGAATAACATCAATTGTTTTCAATATTTTGTTCTTAGACTTAACCACTGAATTTCTCCACTTCTTTCGTTTTTTACAATTAGCCTATCCAGTGCATCCAGCATAAGCTGTGGAAGCGATTTCCTCCGACGTATGGATTTTTATAAATATAAATTTGTTGAGTAAGCAGAAGTATTTCATCTATAATATTTTTAAAGCAGTAATGTATCTTTGCAATTTTTCGATCCAACAATGGGCTGCATCCGAATTGAGCAAGGTTGTCATGCTCGCTCTGTACCTCCACACAAAACTTCAATATCGTCAGCATGTCTATCGATAAATCTTGGGGTTTGTCAAATAGTAAATTACAAATCTTTAGAGAGCTTGATAGAACGATTCGCCTCGGGACGCTGCGCAACACCCCAGCACAGCGCTCTATACACTAAAAAAAGTATATTTTCCTGTACATCCGACAATTGATCTTCTTTGCTGTCAATATAATCATGGGTTCAACCCAGGTATACACAAATGCAAAGGACATAGTTTGCAACTAGCCTTCTTCATCAATTTATTTTTTCCTATTTTTCACAACGAGGTTCAAGAATAACATTTAATAACTACTATACATGTATTATACATAGCTTTTCCTATGAACAAAACTATCTATAGTCAAAAGCAGTGTGAATTATTAGCATAATGATAGTTTTTGAATATTTTAGTTTTTCGTACAAATTAAATTCAATATTGATCTCCATAGGTCAGGTTTTACGCAATGTTTCGCGCTGGCGCTTATTCATCAGTTGTATTGAAACTATGAGTTGAGTTATCAAATTTTATTTTTTATGTCTATTGTTTAAAGATTGATGTCCTCACGAATGATAAATTGCAATAATTGCTGACATTGTTACAACACAAAACAATTTATAGTAGTATATTTTTTCAACAAACAGTTTTGATTTCAATAACGATACCACGGTCTCAAAAAGGCAAACGTGGTATCGTGAGAGGCTCGCGGGATCAGATGACGGCGGTGAACGGGAACGCGATTATGTATGACAGAGCGGGAAACCTGACGGAATACTACAACGGAACGAAGTTCACATGGGAAGACCGTGAGCTTTCAAACGAACGGAAACCAGTACAGCTATTTCTACAACGCGAACGGCATCCGTGACATGAATCAGGTGTGTGAGGGATGTTCCGATATATGGGCTTCTGAATCACCTGACATATGGTTTGAAGGAAATACTGCCAGCCGTTATCATTACTATGACGGGTAATTGAACTCAGGTAATAATACAAGCTATCCCATGTGTCATTTGGTCACCCTGCAACCTATATCATGTTCAAATGTTATATAAAAGTAGCTGAGGATGATGGAAGTACAGCATTTTCGAATGCGGCTTATATTCCGCATGATGGATGGTATATAACCAATATTTTTTGCCGGAAAACCCTAAATGTTCATCTTAAAAATAATAATTACAGTGGATAAGAAACGGGATAATGTTTTAACGGCGAGGTTGATAAGATCGAGTTTATACGGTATGATTTAGAAAATATGAAATTTGAATAGAAATCTTTATACATGAAATGTCCTATAAAATCGATTGCGTTTAGAATAGGTAAAAAAATAGGTGGTACTCGGTTATTCCGAATACCGCCTATTTTAGCCAACACACCTCTCAGATGCCCGTAATCGTAATTTTGTTGGATTGCTGTTTTACGGACGCCCGGCTAATCGCGTTCCTCATTTTTATAATGCTGCAGATGACGAGGTTTGCGGCTGTATGTATTGATCATACAGGACTATCGTATCCTTTATGGGATCCCATTTCGTCTCTCCGTCGGCTGTCACCGCTATATATTCATTTCCGTCGGAGGTTTTAGCGATACTTGCCAAACACTGCCGCGCCTCTAACGTATATCCGGTTTTCCCACCGATCACTGTTACATCCGGTACCTCATTGCCGAACATTCTGCTGAACATCGTACTTTCCAGAAGCAAACCGTCAGGATGCTGCTGTGTCGAATTTGTCGTATACTGATAAGTGGCAAGCACCTCGCGGCAAAAGCTGTTTTCCATAGCGGCCTTTAAAATGATAGCTATTTCTATCGGAGTGCTGTAATGATTCGCATGGTGCAGGCCGCTCGAATTCATAAAATGGGTATGTTCCAAGCCGAGTTCTTCCGCCTTGCGGTTCATCAGCTTCACAAATCCATCCTCCGATCCCGAAATATATTCTGCAAGGGCACAAGTGGCATCTGCGCCTGACGGCAGAATCACGCCGTAAAGCAGATCCTTTATTGTAACCGCTTCTCCGACTGAGAATCCGGCCACAGATGCGTTCTCATCATACAGACGGTTTACAATATCAGCGGTCATCACAAAGGTGTCTGACAAATTTTGTACATTTTCATAAGCGACAAGCAAAGTCATAATTTTCGTCATAGACGCCGGATAGATAACGGTATCTGCCGCTTTGGAGGCCAGAATTTCATTTGTTTTACAATCAATAAGAACTGCATAGCCGCTGACAATTTCATCCGAAAGCTGTATGGTCGCATCCGTTGCGCTGGGATATGTAAACGGCTTATTCGGCTCATTATTTTCGCCGGTTTCCACCTGCTGTTGGACATCGGAGGCCGGCAGAGTATCCTCTCCGCTATGAGCGGAAGACGGCATACTTCTAAACCATATACCGCATCCAATTGCCGCAATAATCAAAAGTGCGGAGAACAGCAGCGGAAGGGGCTTTTTCCATCCGCCTCCGCGGCGTTTTTTTCTGACCTGTCGAATCGGTACAGGCCGTGAAGCGGCAGGGCGTTTTTGAGAGCTGGAATGACTCGGAGGTATGCTTCTCCGAATCCTTTTTTGCTCCGTTATCCGTTTGTACTCCGCTTTTCTTCGTTCCTCATCATACGGTCTTCGCTGCACTCTTCCCCTCCTCCCCTGCGTCAGTAAAGTAAAACCCGTCAATTCCGGCTGTTTCACAGCTCGAAACTACGGCACAGGTAATTGTAACTATATAGTAATAGATTTTCATATCATGCATATTATAGCATATTTTTATTGCTCTCTATGGAATTTCTTTGAAATTTTTGTGAAGCATGTCCGTTTCTATTAAAAATAGAAAAAACTCAAAAATATGCCGATATAAAATATATTACGAATAATAGAAGAGCCTCCTTTACTATGATATATCCTGCAAGAACATATAAAAACTGAAAAAGCGATTATCCAGCGGTCATTTCATCGATCGAAAATTTTTCTGTATTTTTCTGCGTTCATAGATGTGCATGGCTGTATTCACAGACGGAAAGGTTGATGAGCTTGTCGCCGTCTCAGCAGCTACCACCTCAGACAGTGAAAAGCTCTGCGCATGTGCTCAAAATAAACGTTAAACTCATCCGCGTTCCCGACGTTGATAAAGTAACAATACTTGAAGTCCTGCTCAGAATACGCTGCAATCTTGAATACCAATACGATTTTTAAATTCCAAAACTTGAGAGCATTTCATGAAGGAGCGTCTTATGATCTTTAGCGAAATCCTCGTTTTCATATTTGCATAAATCAGAAAACCTGGATCCGTTTTTCATGTGATGTCTGTAAATGGCGCTCTACGATTCCGTACAAGCAGCTTTACTTGCTAAAATATATTTTTTTCAGCTTCAATAAATCCTCCCGCAAAAGGAAATGGCTTTCTTTGACAAAAAAGTTCTTTCGCTTTGTATGCGGCTCTTATCATCTTGCACTGTTGAATAGCTCTGTTCCTATCCGGCACGCTACTCGCCGCATTCATGGAACAGACGGATATATTGCATCCGCTTTTCCATCAGATTTTCAGCGCTTCTTCGAGTATAGTTGTCCGGCACATTTGCCGCATTTTCTTCAAGAACGCTTATCATCAGAGCAAATATGTACGGATGCTGTGGCAGTTTTTCATCCGGAAGCTGGTTTTTTATATTCCCGCCTTTCCATAACGGCTTCGCGTTTCTGGGTAATAGAAAACCCGTAAACATTGGCAATCTCATTGCCAAGTCTGCGGGTAATTCATGTAATATCCCAGCGTGTGGCCGTTCCTTAGAATAATTTTCCTTCAGCCGGTCAATTGCTCCTCTGTGGCATTTGTTTTCTTTATAGGTGCGGTCCCGCTGGGCCGGCAGTCAATTGCGCTGCACTGCATTCTCCGTAGCAGAAATCGCCGTCAGTTCCTCGAAGTCAAACAGTCCGAAGGTGACGACAGTCTCGGTCACGCCGTCCGCATTGGCTGTGAAGGAATCGGGCACCTCGCCTTTGGAAACACGGAGCGTTCCGTCCGGCGTGAAAATGTCCTCTGCGGCAGTCCTACATACACTACGGCCGCAAGCCTACTTGCCCCATCTTTGGGCTGCTATACAGCTCTTCGCCCACGGTCGGAGGGAGAACACTTCACCCTCTTTGAAAATATCGATAATGCCTTTTGCGCTGTATACGGACGTTCAACCGTAACGACTGTCACAGCGCTTTCCTCGCTGGAATTGTACTCGGTCACATCAAAACGCCAAAGATCGAAAGCAAAGGATACTGTGGTCTGCTTGCAGCGCTGCCTCAAATAAGTATCCTGTGAAGTTCAGATTGATATTCTTCTGCGACGGCATCGTGACTGCGGAGGAGAGTATCGTATCTCTGGTAAAAGTGTAGTGATTTCCGTTTCAGGACTCGTTGATACCGCCTGCTAAAAAACGAAGGGCTGTTGGCATCGGCCGTATTTCTGCATTTCGGGGTTTTATTTCATCGTATAGATGTTTGCCGCACTCTGATTCTTCGTTACAAAGCTCGGCACCGTTGAATGCTCTGCAATAAAATCCGGTGATAGTACTTCTCCAGCGTGTCTGCCTTTCAGGAAATAGGCGTACCTGTGCCGGCGGTGGCGTGCAGTCCTTACACTCCATTATTTTTCGTCCTTCCCGACTCTTTTGGCCAATACATCCCGATATTTGCAATAAAAGGCTTCAAAGCTTCCTTCGTCCAATGCCAAACGTATCCGTCTCAGCAAATCATTATAAAAATACAGATTATGCAAAACAGCCAGACGCATGCCCAGCATTTCTCCTGCCTTCAGCAAATGGCGGAGATACGCACGGCTGTAGTTTCGGCACAAAGGGCAGCCGCATTCTGCGTCCAGTGGCCGAGCATCCCTTTCAAATTTTTTATTCAGAATATTTACCGTACCCTCCCAGGTAAACAAATATCCGTGGCGCGCGTTTCGGCTCGGCATGACACAGTCAAAAAAATCGACGCCGCGATACACCGCCTCTAAAATATTCTGCGGCGTTCCTACGCCCATCAGGTATCGCGGCTTGTCCTCCGGCATATACGGCTCCACGCATTCTATTATATGATACATCTCCGATGCTGTTTCACCGACAGCAAGGCCTCCGATGGCATAACCGTCCAAAGAAAGCTCTCGTATCCGTTTCATATGCTCTATGCGCAAATCTTCATAGATGCTCCCCTGATTGATGCCAAACAGCATCTGCCTGGGGTTTATCGTCCCCGGATCCGCGTTGCATCTGGCAAGCTCTTCCCTGCACCGAACAAGCCACCGTGCCGTGCGGTCACAGGAGGCCTTCACATAGGAATATTCCGCTGGGGTCTCAATACATTCGTCAAATGCCATGGCGATGGTGGAAGCCAAATTGGATTGGATGCGCATACTTTCCTCAGGCCCCATAAAAATGCGCCTGCCGTCTATATGCGACGCAAAATATACGCCCTCCTCCGCGATCCGCCGGAGCGGCGCCAATGAAAACACCTGAAAACCGCCGCTGTCAGTCAGAACAGGTCTATCCCAATTAAAAAACTTGTGAATTCCCCCCAAATCTCGTATGACTTCGTCCCCAGGTCTGAGGTGGAGATGATAGGTATTTGACAGTTCCACCTGGCATCCGACCTCGTACAAGTCCATCGTCGAAATTCCGCCCTTGATGGCCGCTGAGGTTCCGACATTCATGAAAACCGGCGTCTCAATAACACCGTGAACCGTGTGAAAGCGACCTCGTCTCGCCTTTCCTTCTTGTCCGAGCAATTCAAACATCTGTCTCTCCATTTTCCCCGGCCCCCGCATTCATTTTTCCGGCCGGCTGCCCATACGTTATGTATGTCCTATACTTTGAATTTTAATAAAACTCTTCACCGATTTCTTGTACAAATCATTTTGCTATAATAAAAAACATTTGTCCGCGTAATGCTTTACCGCTCTCAAAAACTTTATTACAGCATATAGCCGTTGTGATTATCCCTTCATCGGTTATTTCTATCGTCAGCAAAATCAGTACCCTTATCTGCGTTCAGCTTATCGCAATAAAAACCGGTTCCGGCATTCCCTGCCGCATGAATGGCCTGTCCCTACAGCCCATCAATCAATTCGAATTCCATAAAAAATTCAAAACAGCCGGTTTGATGTTATTGTGCGGTTTTCCGCGAGACGGAATAGTATGCGATATCTGCAATCTTTCCGCCTAAATTCGCTTGCGGCAAAACAGCGTCCATCTCAAATTTCAATCGTTCTGCCAGTCTTCTGGAGGCCTTGTTTTTTGTATCTATTTGTGCGCTGATTCTCACAAACGATTCACTGTTAAACATATATGAAAGTACAGCTTCTCCTGCTTCCTGTGCATATCCCTTGTGCCAGAACAAGGGGTCAAAGTAATATGCCATTTCCCCTATTTTATTCTCCGCAATAGAAAATATCCCTATATCGCCGATGAATTCCCCGCTTTTTAACAGGACTGCCCAACTATATTTTCCTTTTATTCGCCTTATATGGTTCTGCAGATCTTCATAACGATGCGGCATATACGGGCCGGATTCTTTTTCTATCTCTGGTTTTAATAAATATAGCATATTTTCTGCATCGCTGTCTTTAAGCGGACGAAGGTTCAACCTCTCTGTTTCCATATTCAATCAAAATCCCCGTGTCAGTCCTTTCGTTAAATTTCAAGGCCGCTGGGACGCAGTGTTCTTTATAAATATGTTGGCTTATTGGGGAAAAGACTCCGCTGTCAATACGCACGCATAAAAACAGACGGCAGGAGGTTATTTTATTCCCTTCCGAAGCGCCGGGCTATTTCAGCTTTGGTCAGAGAGATGCAAACCGGTCTCCCATGAGGGCAGAATTTAATCTCCGGCCGCGTCATCACCTGCTGACATATCCATTTGAGATGCGCTTCATCATCCTGCCTTCCCGCCTTTACGGCCGCTTTGCAGGACGCCTGAAACAGTGCCCGTTCATACCGGGCATCCCGTGTCAGCTCGGCTGTACCGGTTGATTCGGAAAGGCGCGCCGACATTTCGCAAAAAACATCTGCTGCATCGGATGCGTCAAGAAAAGAAGGAATTTGCTGTATCCGTACCGTTTTTTCATCTATTTCATAGGTATAACCTGTCTTTTCAATTTCTTCGCGGTAAGCTGATGCCGTATCAAGTACCGCCGTGTCCAATGAAACTTCTATCGGTGTCAGGAGCAATTGGGAAAAAGGCATGGCCTTTTTCCCATTTTCCCTCAATTTTTCGAACAGGATTCTTTCGTGCGCTGCATGCTTATCAATCAGCAGCAACAAATCTCCAGATTCAACCAACAGGTAGGAATAAAACACCTCACCGATCATACGGTACACAGCCGGTTCTTCATAATTTTCTGTTTTTGCGGGAGAATCGCTTTCTTTCCTCTGTCCTTTGTCCGCAGCACTGACATCATATTCATTTTTTTCGGATTCGTCAATCTGAACTGTTATCCTCGATATTTCGTTTGCAGAAAACGGTACAGTCTGTGAATCTTGCTCATCCGTTTCGCCTGAAATCTCAGTCTGTTCTTTATCATTTATTCTTTGTTCTCTTTTTCCTGCGTTTTCTCTTAACTCTGCAAGCATACTGTTGTCTATTGTCGGCCAAGAGAAAGGCGGCTCTTCGGTATCCTCCGTTGCAGCTCTTGGAGGTATGCAAATTGGATCCGGCTCTGAAATTGATGGCAATGGCTGCTGCAAAAGCTCCGGCTGTTTTGGCGTCGGGCTGTCAGAGGTCGTCTCCAGAGGAACAAAGGCTGTGGCTGTCTCCCTCGCCTCGTTGTCATTTTCGGGCGCAAGATTTAAAATCGGCCGCACCAGCGCGTTCTTCAGCGTATTCAAAACAGTGTAGTAGACCGCATTGAATATCAGCTTGTCATTTGAAAACTTTACTTCAAGTTTTGCTGGATGCACATTGACATCCACAAACGACGGGTGCAGACGCAGATACATGACGCTGCACGGAAATTTTTTGGCCGGTATGTATGTGGCAAACGCCTGCTCCAGCGCTGAGGATATTGTCATGGAACGGATGCTTCGGTGATTGATAAAGTAGAGCTGCATATTTCGGTTGGAGCGTATGTTTTCTGGATTTCCAATATAACCGTATACCTCCACGCCGTCAAATCCGCCCCGGATTTCCAACATCTTCCGGGTAAAATCGCGCCCCAGCACGGCATATATCGTATTGTCTACCCGACCGTCGCCTATTGTGGAGAATCTGATTTCTCCGTCACATATCAGTCTCATGGAGATGTCCGGATGGGAAAGTGCAATTTTTTCAACTACAGACACTATAGCTATGGTCTCCGTGATATCCCTCTTCAAAAATTTCATACGGGCGGGCGTGTTGTAAAATAATTCCTCAACAATTATAGTCGTTCCGTCCGGGCAGCCGACGTCCTCAACGGATATATCGGTGCCTCCCTCGCTCGTCAGCAAGGTTCCCATTGCGTCGTCCTTCTGTTTGGTCATCATACGAACTTTTGAAACGGATGATATAGCCGCCAAGGCTTCTCCTCTGAAACCCAATGTAAAAATACTGTCAAGGTCCTTCGCTGTATGCAGTTTGCTTGTCGCGTGGCGTTTGATCGACACCGGAACATCCTCGCGCGCCATCCCGCAGCCGTTATCACTGACGCGCATATAGCTGATTCCGCCGCGCCTGGTCTCTACTGTTATCAGGCTTGCGCCTGCATCAATAGAATTTTCAAGTAATTCTTTGATGACGGAAGCCGGACGATCCACTACCTCGCCGGCCGCTATCAGATTGGCAATGTGGAAATCAAGTACATTTATTTTTCCCATCGCAGCGTTCCTTTCACGTTCTGAGGTTTCCGTTCGGACGCTTAGTAATACGGAACATTTCTGTCTGATACCGTTTGGATTTCCGGTAAAAGACATTTGTCCGAAACGGTTCCGCCTTCACCCAGCCTGTTTTACTGAGCTTGCGGCTGCAAACACGCTCTATTCTTGTCGTCTTACTGTTCATTCCGACTCTTTTGTAAGCATCAGCAGTAAATTTTCATGTATCTGCATTTTGCCCATAACTTACCGGACTCCAACGCCTAAATTTGTCGTTTTAATGTGTCCGCAAATCAGCCGCCGACCGCACGTTTCATCTCATATAACATGCTCATAGCCTCGATCGGCGTCAGCGTGTTGATATCCGTTTGCAGCAGCTTCTGCTTTATTTCCTCAACAGCATAATCGATAAGCGACGGCACTGTCTTTTCGTCATCTGCGGATTTCTTTAATACTGCTCGTCCTGCATCGCCGCCCTCCTCCAGTCCGGCAAGCACCTCGCGGGCACGCCTGATAATTTCGTTAGGCACTCCCGCAAGCCGCGCAACTTCTATGCCATAGCTGTCATCCGCACCGCCGCGCACAATTTTCCTGAGAAATATAATATCCTCGCCTTTTTTCTTTGCCGCTATATGGTAGTTTACAATGCCCTCCATTTCTGTTTCAAGAGAGGTCAGCTCGTGGTAGTGCGTTGCAAACAGCGTACGAGCGCCGAGTTTTTTGCTGCTTGTGTATTCCGCGACAGCGCGCGCGATGCTCATACCGTCAAAAGTGCTTGTTCCACGCCCGATTTCGTCATAGATAATCAGGCTTCGTTTGGTTGCGTGTGCGACGATATATGCCAGCTCTGTCATTTCCAGCATGAAGGTCGACTGTCCCGACGCAAGATCATCGGAGGCGCCCACGCGCGTAAACAGCTTGTCAACAATGCCTATGCGCGCCTCCCGCGCAGGTACAAAGGAACCGATCTGCGCCAGAAGACAGATCAGCGCCGTCTGCCGCATATAGGTGGATTTTCCAGCCATATTCGGGCCGGTAATCATGAGCAGACGATTGCGATCGGTGTCAAGCTCTGTATCATTGGGAACGAAATAGTTATCCGCCGAAAACGCTTCAACAACGGGATGCCTGCCGTCCTTTATCTGAATAACATCGCTGTCGTCAACCTCCGGACAGCAGTATTGATTCCGGCTCGCCACGTCCGCCAGGCTTTGATACACGTCCAGCCGCGCAAGCACATGCGCCGCTGTCTGCATGCGGTCAATCTGATCGTTGAGGCGATTTCGGAGCTGCTGAAACAGCTCGTATTCCAGCATATTCACTTTGTCACGGGCACCGAGAATCATCGCCTCCTTGTCCTTCAGCTCCTTGGTGATATACCGTTCGCCGTTTGTCAGCGTCTGCTTGCGTATGTAGGTTTCCGGAACGCTTCCGGTATAGGAATTGGAAACCTCGATATAGTAGCCGAACACCTTATTATACCGAATTTTCAGTGTTTTAATTCCGGTAGACTCCCGTTCCTCCGCCTCTACCTTTTTTATCCAGTCTTTTCCTCCGTTTACAATATCCCGAAGTTCATCTACATCCCTATTGACACCGGCTTTGAAAATGCCGCCCTCTCTCACAGAAAACGGCGTGTTTTCATCGTCAACCGAGCTGTCGATCAGTGTCACAATATCGGTTAGATCCTCTATCTCCGCGTTTAACTGCTTCAGCTCCTCACACTCGAAACGGGAAAGATTTTCTTTAACCGCCGGAATCACAGCAAGCGATGTGCAGATGCTTCTGAGATCCCTTGGGTTTACTGTATTGTATACGATCTTTGTCAGCAGACGCTCCAGATCCAAAACACCACGCAGGTTGGCGGCAATTTCCTCGCGCTCTATAAAGCGTTCCGTCATTTCTCCAACAGCCTTCTGGCGACGCAGAATCGGTTTTGTTTTGATAAGCGGCATCTCGATCCATTTGCGGAGCAGTCGCGCTCCCATGGCCGTTTTGGTTTTATCCAGAACGCCGAGGAGACTTCCGCGCTTGCCGCGCAGTCTCATGGTTTCACAAAGCTCCAGATTCCTTCGCGTATTGACATCCATCTCCATGAACTGTCCCTCTCCGTATACATTGATGGAGTGGATATAGGAGATATCGGTTTTCTGGGTTTCTGACAGATAGAAAAGCATGGCTCCCACGGATCGGACAAGGGCCTTTCCGTCAGCCTCTATACGCGATCTTTCTCCGGGAAACTGCCTGCGTACCAATTCCTGTGCCTTATCGATGTCATACCGAAAAGCATCTTTGTCGTTTACAACAGCCTGCAAACGTGTTTTTATGAAATCGTCAAGCAACGGAATTTCAGAAGCGGGCATGTTCAGCAATATTTCTTTTGGCTTAAACTTTGCAAGCTCGTTGAGCATCATCTGCGCATTCGCTCCTCCGTCTGTAGCCGTCGCAAATGCCTCGCCGGTCGAAATATCAAAAAAAGAAAGGCCGGCGGAAACGCCGTCGATGCAGATGCTGCAGATATAATTGTTTGTCGTTTCCTCAAGCATACTCGACTCGATAACAGTACCGGGCGTTATGATACGAATAACATCTCTTTTGACCAGCCCCTTTGCTTTTGCCGGATCCTCAAGCTGTTCGCAGACTGCCACCTTATAGCCGCGGGCTACCAGTTTACCGATGTAGCCCTCCGCGCTGTGATACGGAATGCCACACATCGGCGCGCGTTCTTCTTCCCCGCAGTCGCGGCCGGTCAGCACCAACTCCAGTTCTCTCGAAACAAGCTCCGCGTCGCTGTAAAACATTTCGTAAAAATCGCCCATTCGAAAGAACAGAATATATTCTTTGTATTTCTCCTTTAATTCGCAGTACTGCTTCATAAACGGCGTTTTGGCCATTTTGTATCCATACCTTTCTCTATCTTTCCATTACATTTCCATCTCATCAGATTTTTGGGTTTTATATGCCGAGATCTTGAAGTTGGATTAGCTGAAGTTGTTTACCACTCAAAATCAATAAATCAATGACTGCAGCCTCCGCAGCTTCCGCAGTCATGCGTACAAGGCCGCTCGCCTGTTATCTGGTAGGTAATTTCACCGTTGACCTCATTCATAAAAGCATTGACCTGCTCCTGCGCCTGCTGATACGCCGTCATGATCGGATGAGCTTCAATTTGTTCGTATATCTCCCGCATACGCTTTTCTATAGCGTCCTTAAATTCTTTATCCTCCGCAGGCTTTTTGTATTCCTCAACAAGCGCCTTGTTCTGCGTATTGTATTCCAGAATCAATCCCTGCAGTTCCTTGTTCTGCTCATATGCCGCGGTTGCGCAAGCCAGCTCCTTCACACGTTCATCTTCCTTAATCAATTTACCGAGCTGTGCGGCAAGTTCCATAATTGCACCTCTGTTTTCCATCGTTTCGTCAACCTTTCGTGAATTTATATTATTTCTGTCAGTCCGACTCTACATTGCCGAGAATCCGGTGTTTCGTTTTATAGTATCCGCCGGAACAACTCACCCCATACATCGGCTCATGAGTTTTCATCCAACACCGGCTCTCCGTAAAGTACAAATGTTTCCGCACGGGTAATCTCCACTTCCATAAAGGTTCCTTCCGTTCCGGATGCAGCCGGAAAATGGACAATTTTATTACCGTCGGTTCTACCCGTGAACATCGTGCAGTCGTGCTTACTCTCTCCCTCGACCAGAATCCGCAAACGTTTTCCGAGATATTTCTGATTAATTTCATAAGAAATTTTGTTCTGCGTGTCCAAAAGGCGCTGAAAACGCTCTGCTTTGGTCTCTTTTGATACCTGTTCTTCCATCTTTGCGGCAGGCGTTCCGCTGCGCGGCGAATACTGGAACGCAAAGATCATATCAAATCTGAGGGAGCGTACAAGATCGAGTGTGTCCTCAAAATTCTCCTCGGTTTCTCCGGGAAAGCCGACAATGATATCTGTAGTCAGAACCGCGTCCGGTATTGTTCTGCGCAGATACTCCACCAGCTCCATATATTCGCCGCGCGTGTAATGGCGGTTCATCGCAGTGAGTATTCTGTCACTGCCGGACTGGACCGGCAGGTGAAGCTGGCAGGAAATTTTTCTTTGAGCGGCTATCACATCAATGAGCCGGCGGGAGGCATCCTTTGGGTGACTCGTCATGAATTTTACGGTAAAGTCGCCGGGAATTTTGCATACTTCTTCCAGCAAGGATGCAAAATCTGTCGGATCCGTCAAATCCTTTCCGTAGGAGTTGACATTCTGCCCAAGCAGTGTTATCTCCCGGCACCCGGTTTTCACGAGCTCCTCGATCTCAGCCAGCACCGCTTCCGGACTTCGGCTCCGCTCCCTGCCCCTCACATACGGGACGATACAATAGGTGCAGAAATTGTTGCAGCCATACATAATGCTGACCCATGCTTTAGATGAATCTGCGCGTGCCGCCGGAATCCCCTCTGCCATTACATTCTCCGCGCCGCTCCGGCAGAACTGCCGTTTTCCCGTGGAAATTCTTTGATAAAGCACTTCCGGAAAACGGTACAGCGCTGTTGTGCCGATTAAAAAATCTACGTAAGGGTATCGCTTTCGGATCTCATCTTCTCTGTGCTTCTGGGAGGTCATACAACCGCATACACCGATCAGAAGCCTGTCATTTGCCGCCTTCAGGTGCTTAAACTGGCCTGTTACGGAGAGCGCTCGTTTTTCCGCATGTTCACGCACTGCACAGGTGTTGATGAGTATCAAATCAGCATCCTCTGGTTTATCTGCATCCGTGTATCCCATGGCATGCGCCATTCCGCGCAGATGCTCGCTGTCCGCTTCGTTCTGCTGACAGCCGAATGTCTGTATATATACGCGCGGCCGACCTTTTTCAGCTTCAGCCGCATCAATCTGCGCAGCCACAAGCTCCATATAGCGCCGTTGTTCCTCCATAAGGTCTGCACCTATGCTCTCCCTGCCGCTTTTCTGCGGCCTCTTTTCTATCGGTGTTGCCATTCTGCTCCTCATACCGCCGGCAGGCGGTCCAAATGCGTATTGTAAATCATCATATCGTCAAAAGTAATTAAGCAGAGATGTTTGACCGAATCCCAGACAAACATTTTTTATATTTTATACACAGTTAGCTCTGCTCAAAAAAGTACGATTGACCTCTCCGAACTTTTCTCATGTTCTGCCCGACAAACTTTTTGTCGTTGAAATACCTTATTATTATACATAAAAATCCTTTTTGTGTCAAGACAGGATGATAAAGCCTTAAAAGAATATCCGCTCACAAATAAACAAAATTTTACCAAAACTCTTTCCGCCTGCCCGCAGCTCCACTATCCCGCAATATACCTTATGGACTATATCCATAGATAAAAGTCAATTCTGTCCGGATTCCTCTTGACAAACGGCGTATATTTGGTATAATAGGCAAAAGCTGCCGTTTTTCGTTTATCGGCGAACGGCGCAGAAATGATGCAGACGCAAAGCGGTACAACCGCGGAAATGAGAGGATACTATGCTTGCACAAACACCGCCTATGGGCTGGAATTCCTGGAACACTTTCGGCCCTAAAATTCATGAAAAACTGATTATGGAAATCGCAGACGCCATGGTGGAAAAGGGCTACCGTGACGCCGGGTACACCTATATCGTCATAGACGACTGCTGGTCGCTGAGAGAAAGGGATGCAGAGGGCAATCTGGTTCCCGATCCTGAAAAATTTCCGAGAGGAATGAAATTTCTTGCTGACTACATTCATGAACGCGGCATGAAATTCGGTATGTATTCCGCTGCAGGTGTAAAAACCTGTGCCGGTTATCCCGGCAGTTACGGCCACGAATACCAGGATGCCAAGGCCTTTGCCTCCTGGGGCGTGGATTTTCTGAAATACGACCTTTGTCATTTTCCGGGCAAGGGCGACTGTAAGAACGCCTATCTGACTATGAGCATGGCTCTACGCTCCTCCGGACGCGAAATTATGCTGTCCGGCTGTACAGTCGGTGAACACGAGCCGGCTACATGGATGCGTTCCATCGGTGCACACATGTACCGCTCCACCGGTGACATTTTCGATAAATTTGAGTCCTTCCGCGACAACGGTGTAAGCCAGATTGACAAGCTGTACAGCTCCGCGCCCGGCTGCTTCAACGATCCGGACATGCTGATCGTAGGCATGCATGGTGACGGCAATGTCGCGCGTGTGGGCGGATGCACAGATGAAGAATACAAAATGCATTTCGCGCTGTGGTGCATGATGGGCGCACCCCTGATGATGGGCGGCGACATCCGCACAATGAATGATTTCTGTCGAGAGCTCATGCTCAACCGCGACCTGATTGCCATCGATCAGGATCCCGAAGCAAGACCGCCGTATTATGAAAACAAAGCGCGGTATGCAAATCCTGTGCGCATGGGATTGTTAAAGATGCTTTCCAATCAGGAACTGGTTCTCGGTTATTTTAATTTTGCAGACACGCCGCTGGATGTTCTTGTTTACTTCGATGACATCGGTCTGCCGTTCTACAGCGGCTTCGGACTGGAGCTGACGGATATTTTTACAGGTGAAAACCTCGGCGTCAAATACGACTCCTTCACCCCGCGTCTCGAAGGCCGCACCTGCCGCCTGTTCCGCGCTAAAATGGTGAACAGATAAGCGGAGGCGTTTCTTTTGGAATTTGACAAATGCAGGCAGTGCGGAAAGGAACTGACGCACGACGAGATCGGACTGTACCGAAAACTCGTCAGCCGCGGCGCAAAGGATTTTTTGTGCATCAATTGCCTTGGCGCTTATTACAACCTTCCGGTTGACGTGCTTCGTGAACGTATTCAGGAATTTAAGGATGCCGGATGTACGCTGTTTTTTTGAATCGATGTAAATTGATTTTAGTCCCGGAATCACGGCTCCACTGTCGTTTGCAGACTTCTCCGCTGACGGCAGCGGAGTCGCGTCATAACCGGCATCACAACATTTATGAATACAATGAAAAATTATATTGTTTGTCAACGACTTAAAGAAAAATTTTGCGATGTATGGTTTCCGTTTTTGTTCCGCTACAAAAGCAGGATTCTAATGCAGGATGCGCCAAACAAATCGCTGATGAAAAACAGATTGCCCTCTGCCTATCTCAATCGGATTGGCAGGCGAACCCACTTCCGCCCTTTAAGCGATAAAACAAACTGATATCCCAACCTTTATATTCAGTCCGATTCATCCCGCTTATATAAATTTAATAAAATTCGATGAAAAAGACGAACAGTTAAAACTGTTCGTCTTTTCTTTTTACAGCAGGTAAATTTTTCCTCACTGCCTTTGATACAGATATGACGATATAGATCTTCATCTCATTTTAAGAAGAAACTCGCTAATGACATCCACCGCAACCATTAACGCCTAATCCTTCGGGTATTCGTACACGCCTGAAGAGATAAAAAGAAAATCTTGCTTATATCTTTTATAATCTCCTATCTGTCCTATAGTGAAAATATGACCATCCCGTTTGTTTCTTTTTGGAGGTCATGTCAGTTTGTTTTATTTTTGAATCAGCTTATACCGTTCCATCACGAGATCAACGATCGTTTGTGTTTTTACACGCATACCGATTTTGGTTATAACATTGCGGACGATCTCTTCGGTAAGCGTCGGAATATAATCGCGGTACTCGGAATGTTCGGTAAACAGCTCATTAAGAAGGGTGATAAGTATATCGCCTGATTTCGGTTTGGAGGGATACCCGCGGGAGATCAGTGCCATATTGTTGTCGTAATTGGGAGCAAATCCGATCAGTTCTCCCGTCTTTGTGTCGCGGAGAAGTCCGAAGTTTTTGGTGTGACGGTCAGGATTCGCACAAACGGTATCCATAAAGATTAGGCGGATATAATCGGGAATGGCATCGGGGCAAAGCTTATCTAACGTTTTTACTACATCCAAATAGTCCTCATTGTCTCCCATGAAAGCGGAAGCCGGTTCGAAATTAACAGAGGCACTGTCGGTGAAATCAAGAGACTTGATATAGCCGTCACCGCGCTCGTAGACTGCCATTTTCAACCCCAACGCTATGCCCAATTCATATACAAACAACTCGGAGAACATTTCGTCGTGTGTTGCTTTTTTGTACATCCACCATTTACCATCGCGGAGCTTCCAGCATTTTTCAAAGCTTCCCACGTTGGTCAGCTCGGGTGTTTTTGAATGGCGGCTGTTGGCAGCACGGTTGAAGCTGTCGTAGTTTCCCTTAAGAGCGAGGTTTGAAAAAAAATCGTCGGTAAATTTGACCTCATCGTAAGAGATCTCGGAGCCAATGGGACGGAGCCAATAATTATCGGTAATGGTTGCACCGTTGACGTAAATAACGGTGGAAACATCATCCTTTTCTGCTAAACAAAGAGCTTTTTTGAGGAGTCGTGAATTGGCGCGGTGAGAATCGATGGCACGGGTTTCCAGCCACAGATCCGCGTTGGATACGCGCTTCAGATAAAGAGGGAGCAGAGCTTCATTCGTTACAGTCAAACATCCGTCTTGCCAAAGAGCAACGGACGTGTTGCCGCTCAATATTTCATAATTTTTCTTATCCATTCTGCCCGTCTCCATTCGTGGTTCCGTCGGGAATAATTTCCATAATATCATCAAGTTTGCAATCCAGGGCGAGGCAAATCTTACCCAGGACCTCCACCGTTACATTATTTCCTGCGCTCATCTTGCTGATGGTAAAACTACTTACCCCGGCGAGCTTCGCTAAATCCTTCTTTTTCATATCTCTATCAATAAGTAGTTTCCATAATTTTTTATAACTGACTGCCATAGCCCACCCCAAAATTGTGAATTTGCTAATTTAATTTAAATTATAGACTATTATTTTTCGCATGTCAATATTTTATAAGCGTTCGCTAAAATTATTGGTTTGCTAATCCCAATTTTGAAAGATGTCTTACTGATATTAGATTGAAAACAAGCTCCTGTTTGCAATCAATCCGTTTCATTTGAAAGAACAATAGTATCCGCGCGTATATTTCGCATTATGCCGGAGAAGTAAAGATGAAGGAATACGAGAATCCGACGACGGCGGAATGCATCACAAGTTAGACAAGCGATCTTCTGCAATAGATGAGATATAACCATGCCAATGATTCAGAAGTATTGTAAATTATATCTCGTCGGTTTTCACTTGGCATCGGCAAGCCCTAATACCAATAGTACGCAAGAGAGTAAAAAAAGATCCCTGCGCTCCTTTGTCAAAAGGAAACTCGAGGATCATTTTTCCAAATCGACCTCTGCAAATACGCACGGCAAGACGGTTATTTTTCGGCAATATGTACTATTTTATACCAAGTCTTTTGGCCTACCCAAAACATACCAAGTATAAAAATAGCGTTATTCATCAATGTCATCTGTAACGGCTCCCCTTTTATGAAAAACATTAAACTTTGCTGAAAACAGGAGAAAACCAATAATTTTATTACCATTCAAAATGCATATGGCAATTTTTTATGAAATAATCTCCCTTTCACCTCTCGCATATCCGCCAAATATATTGCATCATGTTGGTTCCGACAAATTTTCTGTCGGTATTACCTTTTCAGCACCCCTGCTCCAAACTTTCGTCTGATGCTCTGAAATTCGATTTCACGGGCAGCCGGAAGTCTTTGTCGTTTGTAATGTCACCGTTTCCGCTGACCGGAATAATACCGTCCGACACATCGACCGGCGGAAGAAGAAAAGCATATAAGAAATCTTTCACACGCGCAAGTTTTTCACGCGCTGCATAGAATCGCATGCGTGTATATTCACGGAGATCGGCAGGTATGCCGATTGCCTCCAATCCAAGGGCATCCGCCATGAACAGAGCGCGAGGCAAATGATAGCTCTGGGTTACAATGACAACCTTCTGAACTGCATAAACGTATTTTGCGCGGTATAGACTTTCGTATGTCGAAAACCCCGCATGATCCATGAAAATATCGGATGACGGAACATCTGCGTCGATAGCGTACTGCTTCATGGCATATACTTCGTTATAGTTTTCGTCGCGATGATCGCCGCTCATGAGCAGTCTGTCGGAAACGCCGCGCTCAAACAACTCGATGCCGACGTTCAGACGGTCCTCAAGAATGCTCATCGGCACGCCGTCGGCGGTAATTCCGGCGCCCAGTATCAAGATACAGTCCGCCCGGAATTCGCTTGCTTCTTCCGGCGTTTTTATATCTTTAGACTCTGAGAGTTTTATATATCCGCTGATGCACCATACGGTCATCAGCAAAAAACAGAGCCCTGAGACAGAAAAACACAATATATTCTTAAATTTTGATAGCAGTTCACGAATCATACACGCTCCTATTTTTTACTCATGGGTTCATCTTACTTTCTTCATCTACCTTTATCATACTTCATAATGTTCTTTTTTATTATACATCATTTGATGAGGGAAATCAATTGTCGATTATAAATTATAAATTAAAAAATATTTATCGGAAATATATTTGTTAATTATATGTAAAGTTATCCAAAAATTTATTGCATATATTAAATTTTATATTATAATATTATTAACGTAAATATATTATTTGTTTACATTAACACTTCTCAAAAAGGAGGTGTAGAGAGTTATGCTTTGATTCATACCAGATTTTCCCCCCAAATGATGTAGTTTATCTTGGAAAGGAGAAGGAAGTACATATGAAAAAGTCGTACAAAAGATTGTTCTCTTTGCTCTTAAGTATGGTTCTCATCCTCCTGTTTGTCTTAACGCCGTCAGCATATGTCTATCCGGATACCGAATATCATTGGGCAAAATCCTATATTGACGCAGTAACCGATGAGGGACTCCTGAGCGCCCGCAGCACCGGTTTTTTTGTACCTGACATTGCAATAACAAGAGCGGAGGCTGTCAACGCCCTGTATGTCTTGTCCGATGCCTATTTGCCCCGAGAGTCAATAGACGAAACGGGTTTTACCGACGTTCCCGTCACGCATACGTACGCGTCTGCTATTACCTGGTCAAAGCAGCGCGGCATCATGTTAGGAACATCTGAAGATGAAGCAATTTTTTCCCCGAATACGCAGATGAACCGCGAACAGTTCTGTGTTCTTGTATATAGACTTTTTACCGCAAACGAACTCAGCATGACAAGCATTTATACAGCTGACATTACGCCAAACATTCCGGATGAAAACAGTATCAGCGGTTGGGCGCTGCCTGCTGTAAGGGTTCTTTACCGCTGCGGACTTATCAGCGGCTGCAGCGACGGCAATTTCAATCCCACCAACAGCATGTCGCGCGGGGAAGCCTGTGTCCTGCTTTCCAGAATTCTGAATTTTCCCGAGGTGGACAACGCCTGGTACTCCAGCGGCGACGCTGAAATCGGAACAACCTGGAAAGCACGGAACTGCGACAACCTATACGTGGGCGGATCTGCGGCGCCCCTTTATGTACAGTACAGCGGCAGCCGGCTGAGCGACGCCGGATGCGTCATCACCTCCGTGGCGATGCTGATCAACAATGTGAACGGGAAAACAGTATCGCAGCAGCAGGATATCCGCACCGGCTCTCTCTCCAAAAACAAATACCTCACAGCCGATCCTTATTCGGTCGTTATGGCAAACATGAATTTTCCGACCATCACAAAAAACAGTCAGGGGCGGTATGTGGCCAGCTATTCCGAGGACCCGGTGAGAGCATACCCCAGCCGAATCACCTCGCATTTCGGTGTAACAAGAATAGAAGAAAAGCGCCCCAGCAACGTACAGTCGGATTACGGCATTACCATGTGGCTGACGCAGCTTTTGGACGCTTATCCGGACGGCCTGGAGGTTCGATTTGAGAATAAAGGACATACCATGGTCTTTTACAAATCCAACTTTCAATACGGAAGCATGCCCTCGCAATACCAGAACCTTTTTGAGGTCTTTGACCCGGCCTCCAGAAGAGGTTATCACACTGAAATTTTACAGAATAATCTTTATGAACTGCAAAATTTTACAGAAACCGTGTCCTATGTTTCTTATCCTCAAGTTAGACTTTCGGATATTACCAATGTTTACCGTTATGAAAAAGTGAACTGATTATTGGCTGTAATAAAATGAAACAACATCAGGAAAGGAGAACCTCAAATGAAAAAGCGTACACTTATCTGCATTATCATCGCAGTTTGTCTGCTGATCGCTGCCGGTGTCGCCGCCGCTGTTGTACTGTCACGCAGACCGCAGACGTCACCGGATACACCTCCCCAAGACACGGAAACTGCAGAGGATAGCTTTGACATCCGCAACAATGTGCTGTATTCCTATGTCGGAAAGAACAAAGAGGTCCGAATACCGGACGGCGTTACTTCAATTGAAAGCGGCGCGTTTGATTCCTGCGATACGCTTACAGACATTTATCTGCCCGAAAGTCTTCAAAGTGTAGCGGAGGGCGCCCTCCCCGCCGCCCCCGAGGAGTACCGGCTGCACTTCTCCAACAACCGTCTGGAGGGACTGACGCCGGAAATCCGGGCAAAAGGAATGGAAAACTGTATTGTTGTCATTCCGGGCGAGGAATTTATATGGCCCGAGGATCTGCTTTCTCTTCGCTATGTCAAAGGGTTCGAGGTCAGCGGGGAGCAGAAATATTTCGCGGCAAAGGACGGCGTTCTTTATTACGGCGATATGTCTGCGCTCTATTTGTATCCGGCCTATAAGGATACAAAGGAATTTGTGATACCCGACGAAACGGAATATATCTATTCCAAGGCTTTCTCCAGCAATGAACACCTTGAAAATCTCATCATGTCGGACAACATTTATATGATCGAGGACGAGGCTATAAAATATTTGCCAAACCTCAAGAGCGTTACCCTTTCGGCTTCACTTACCAGCGTAGGAGGAGAAAATTTCCAGAACTGCCCATCTCTTGAAAGCGTGACCGTTAAAAAGGAGGTCGCAGTGTTTAAAGGAAACGCTTTTGAGGGGTGCGAGTCACTGACCAATATCACATTTGAAGCTCCGGAAAAAGCGATTATTCGGGAATACGCGCTCTGGAGAACACCGTGGTATTTTGAAAATTTTGGATATTATAATATAAAGGAGATAAACGGGAAGCTCCACATGTTGGATTACGCGGGAGATCTTACTAATGTTGTCATCCCGGAAGGAGTCGTTGCGGCTTACTGGAAAACCCCGGAGGACGAAACCCCGGAGAGTATCACAATTCCAGCATCCCTAAGTGTAGAAAAAATATTTGACTACCACAGATACGGACTTATGTTGCCAAGACCAGAGCAACTGATTATAGCCGAAGACCATCCCGATCTTATCGCGGTAGACGGCGCCGTTTACTCTCGGGATATGAAAATTCTATACTTTGTACCTCCTGCTAAGTGTGCGAATGGAACTTTTGTAATTCCGGAAACGGTTGAAGAAATTGCTATAGAGGCGTTTTATCATTGCTCAGACCTTCAAAGCATCCGCATTCCCTCAAACGTTAGGGAAATCCGCAGAGCGGCATTTGCGGGCTGTACGTCTCTTGCACAGATAGAATTTGAAGAAGGGCTGCAGATAATCGGAGATAGTGCATTCGCCGGCTGCAAATGTGAGGAGGTGGAGTTACCTGAAAGTTTGACAACGCTCGGCTCCCATGTGTTCGGTCATACGCTTCGCCGAGTGAAATTGCCCGCAGCTCTTACCATCATACGCAGTTCGTTCGATGGCTGTTCCCCGGACATTGAATTTGATATACCGGAAGAACTATCGGTAAACAACTGTGAATTTGTTATTGAGGACGGTGTTCTGGTTTACATGTCCGATTTTAAAGGCCCGGGGTATCATGTAGAAGTTCCGGAGGGCGTTACGGAAATTGGATCGCAGGCATTCGACGAAGATCAGGGATACGGTCTTCTGCTTTCTGTTAAGATTCCGGAGGGCGTCAAAAAGATAGATGATTTTGCTTTTGTCGGCTGTTATCATCTGAAAAGCGTCACATTGCCCGAAACGCTTGAAGAAATCGGTGATCATGCATTTTCAGGCTGTAAAAATTTGTCTGATATTACGCTTCCATCTTCTCTCAAAACTATAGGGAAAAATGCATTTTATAACACGCCTTTAACCAAGAGTATTGTCCCTTCCACTGTAGAATCTGTTGCTCGTGACGCGTTCGATAAAGCTCCTCCTATTGTGGTGGAGTCCGATACCTCTGAAGCATCCGATAAATAGATATACATTTTCATTCTATTATCAATTGTTATCTAATTTACCGTAAGTCGGACCTTTTTATACACTTTTAAGATATTTTATTAACATTATAATATGTTATATTCCTAAAACGCAGCGGCACAAAATGTACCGCTGCGTTTATTTGTATACTTTTATTATCCATATCAATTGTGCTGCCGGACATAAATGATAAAATCGGCGCCGCAGGTAGGAATTCCGGACATCCCTCCACTGCACTTGCTGACCTTTACATCCTTCTGTGCCGATTCGTTTTAAGCGCCCGGACTATTTGGTAACGATTGCTGCTGTTTTTTCAAAATTTTCGGCTTCGGACAATGTGCCATCCATCTATTTCTGCTCTTTCATTTACTCTATAAAATGGAATAGGTATATTGTATTCAACGAAAAAAAGGTTATATGGGCAGATAATAATTCTGAAAATAATATAAAGGGTATGCATTGAATACATCCCCATAATTTCACCGCTCGGCATTGTCATCCGGAGGATTTTCGTTGGAAAATTTACGATAGATTCCAACGCCTGCCAAACATAATATTCCGGTTACAGCATAAACCAACACAGTCAGTAAATAATTCTGAGAAACAAGAGCATCCCCTGCAATTGCTGATGTCACAACAGACGGAAATCTTGCAAAAATCACAATAGCAGCAAATACCTTTGGTGACATCTTTGTTAATCCAACCACATATGTCAAAAAATCTTTCGGCGTGCCGGGAAGAAAAAACAGAATAAAAAATATTAAGTTTAAATTTTTTCTTTTTTTCAGAAATTTAATAGATTCTATTTTATCTAAAGAAAAAAACTGTTCAATAAATGGAACGCCAAACTTTCTGACTACAAAAAATACCAGCAGACTTCCCAAAGCAATTCCCATTATTGACAACAGAGTGCCTTCCCATATGCCGAAAGCATATCCAGCAGCCAATTCAAAGGGTTCTCCTGGAACAACAGCTATTACAACCTGAAAAACCACCATAAATATAAAAAATAATCTGCCGATTATTCCGTGCTCGGCAATGTATTTACGAAATTCTTCCGGTTCTGAAATGTATTGGATTAAAGGTCTTCCGACAAAATAAATTACAGCAGCACTGAATAACAGAAGCAAAAATAAAATAATAAAAAAACCTGTCTTCTTTTTCCTCTGTTTTTCCATTTTTCGTTTTACATCACCTTTCTATTCTGTGTTTACCATCAATAAAAAAAGAAGCTTTAAAGCTTCTATCCCATCAATCTTATACTGTTCAATTAAGAGTCAGTTGCTCTACCAACTGAGCTAAAGGTGCAGGAAAAAGGTCCGAGGGAGAAAGGAAAAGGAAAGGGG
>CAKTAA010000030.1 GCA_934526185.1 uncultured Eubacteriales bacterium
CCCGATCCCGCCTGAAGCCCCCGTTACAAGAACTGTTTTACTCATCGCACACCCCTGCCCTTTGCACAAACTCTGATGCTTTCACAATTTATCGAAAAATCCGGAGCCCGCTGTGGGAAATCTTTATCAGCCCATTCTCCGGCTGCATTTCAATTCATTAAATATATTGTTCGTCTTTTTGAGCCATCCGCCGAGTACACGGCTTTTTTTCGGCCGTTTTTCATTTCTCAGGTTGCTTCTAACGGCGCCGCGGCAATGTCTTGAATTACTATATCAAATTTCCCTTAAGAATTCAAGCGCGTTTATAAATTCTTTACAACGAATTTTTCTATTTATTTTTTCTTTCATTTCTTCAGGCGGATGATTAAAATAAAAGAACGCAGGAAATACTTATGATACCAAGTATACAAAGAGCCGCAAAACAGAGGAAAAAATGCCTAAGCCGCTGATCGGTTTTTACAAATACTGAAAGGAATGGTATTCATATGAAATTCATGCTCAGCCTGACCTGCTCCATACTTATTGCCACGCTTCTGATCGGTTTCCTCCCCGTAGACGGTGAGGAGGCTATTTATGACAACGTAATTCGTTTTCACGTTCTAGCAAATTCAGATGCCGAGGACGATCAGAAGCTGAAGCTTCAGGTTCGGGACGAGGTTCTCAGCATTGTCAGAACGTGGCTTACAGACTGCAAAACCGTTGAGGATTCCAGAAAGGTTCTGGAGCCGCGTTTGGACGAGATCCGTATCATTGCGGAAAACTGCGTTCAAACAAACGGATATGCATATTCCTGCGAGGTTACGCTGACTACCGAGGCCTATCCAACCCGCGATTACGAATCAATTCAATTTCCCGCCGGCGAATATTGCTCCCTGCGCATCATGATTGGAGAGGCTGAAGGGCGCAACTGGTGGTGTGTACTGTTTCCTCCTCTGTGTCTCGCGGCCGCCAGTGAAACCGTTGCCGGCGGACAGATCAGCGTGGACGATTCCGGCGAGCTGATGCAGTCAGCAGGCTTCACGCCAAAGCAGGTTGAAATTCTGACGGACACCGAGTCGCCGAAAATTATGGTAAAATTCAAGCTTCTTGAGCTTTTCAAAAGCTGGTTTCAATAAAAGAACCTGTGCATGCTCGAATAACTTCATAGCAAACAGGGAGCTTGCTGTATATACGGAAAGCATAACAAAAGGCGGACAGCAACTGCTGTCCGTCTTTTGACGACGTCAGCGGTTTTCGTACCGCGGAGCCTTATCTGCCACAGCTTTTTCAGCGATAGGCTTGAAAAGCTAACCAAAAAAATTTATAATTATAACCGAATCAAATCCAAAATACGCGACTTATAGGTGAAAGCTTTCAAAAGAGGATACAAATATGAACCGAGAAATTAACAACTGCATAGAGTATCTGTTTGCTCTTGCCCTACAAAAGTGCGGAGATTTGCACGATGCGGAGGACTTGACGCAGGACACTTTGCTTGCCGCATACCAACATCTTCATAAAGGCGGCGGAATTGCCAATATAAAATATTGGCTGACTTCAACGCTGACTCATAAATGGAACGATAAGCTGAGAAAAAAGTACATGCTCCCGCTTGTCAGTATTGAGGATTACGGAGAGGTATTAGACAGCCTCCCCAATGAAAGTGAGATTGACCGCCCAACTGCCGAAGAGGTTAGGCGCGAGGTGGCATATTTAGCAAAGCTGCACCGTGAGGTAATCGTTTTACATTATATGCAAGGTATGAAGGTGGATGCGATAGCCACAAAGCTTGGAGTTCCCAAAGGAACTGTGCTTTCGAGGCTCTCAGCAGGCAGGGAGCAGATGCGGAAAGGATTTTATAATATGGAAAATTACGAAAAGCAAAGTTATAGGCCCGAGCGTTTGGAGATTAGCTGCCATGGTTGTCAAGGCTTTCACGACGAGCCTTGGTCGCTTATTAAAAACGATATGCTTAAGCAAAATATTTTGATTGTCGCCTATGAGAAACCAATTACACCCGTTGAGATATCCAAGGCGCTTGGAATCCCTGCTGCCTATGTTGAGCAGGCAGTAAATGACCTTGAAAAATCCGAGTTAATGCATAAAGCCGGCAGTAAGGTGTTTACCGATTTTATGATAAATACCCCCGAACAGAAGTTAAAGGGACTGGACGCAGAAATTGAATTGGTTGAAAAGCATTATACCGATATGCTGTCTTTCATAACGGACTATCTGGACGCTTTGCAGGAAATTTCAATTTTCAAAAGGTTGACAGAAAACAGACAGAAGAAACTCCAATACTACTTTATTCTGCATTTGTTCTCACACGCTATCTATACCGCAACACAGCGAATCATTCCGTCAAAAGAAGAATACCCCGTTCGCCCCGACGGCGGAAGATGGATTGCAGTGGGTTCACGTTATCCGGCCGATTTCGATTTTGAAAGTTATCGGCTCGGAAAATATTGCTATGGCGGAGAAAGAGGAACCTATTGGGAAGGATTTCTCAATTCAAGGTCCATTGATTTGAAAGTGTATGACACTCAGCCGGATTTAAACAAATATCAGCACGGTCCCATAGAACTGAGCGATGATAACCTTGCCAAGCTTCTTTATATCATATCGAACAATATTCCCGTTGAGCATACGGGATTCAACCCAATATATTGCAAGGATATTCCGCATCTTATCCAGTGCGGAGTGCTTGGAGAAAACGAAGGAAAAGCTTTTGTCAATATTCCCATACTCACGCCGGAGGAGTACAAGATATTTGATGCAATCCGTTTGCGCTATATGTGCCGTATGGCTGATATACTTGAGCCTTGGCTCAAGGAAATATTTCCAATGGTGAAAATTGATATTCCCAAGCATCTTGAAGGACGTGTTGCAAAATTCAGGCAGTATTCCTGTTATGCAATTCCGATGGCATTTATGAAAAAAGCAATGGAAAAGCGAGACTATGAAACAATAGGTTCAACACCGCCGATGGTTTTGGTCATTGAAGAAGCATGCGAAGAAGTAAAACAGTGCGGCTGAAATTTTCAACAAGATGCAGAACGTCCTTCGGCTTCGTATGAAATCCAGTGGTAGTCCTCTTCTCTAACTGGCTGTATTCTGCGGTTTGCCCATGCTTTCAGAGCCTATAACATTGCACTTATAAATGCAACGTTGACAAAGTAACGAGTCTGCCGTAAAACGGCAAAAGAAATGTTGGAGTTTTGGGAGTGTTGTTTACCGAGTCTCTCTGTTGCAAACGATTTGCCGCGCTTTCAGGGAGCCGATTCTTATGATAAGAATCGGCTCCCTGAAATTTTTGTCGAATTTGTAAAATACATCTTGACATTTATGAAATCATATTCTATAATGGTGCTTCCGGTGTAAAGCTTATGCGACACCGTCAGTAAATTTATGAGTTTACAGAGATGTGCCACAGGCGTACGAGGAAACATCATGAATCAACAAATGCATTCTTTATCATCCCTATGCAACCGCAAGCTATCCGAAAGCGAATATGCAAAATTTTCGGAGGCTGCAGCCGGTGAGACCATCCGTTTCCTGATTTTCAGCGATCTCGACGGCAAAGCGCGATACGCACGCGATGTGCTTATCGTTTCGGAAAAAAGTATCCGCATTTTCAGCACGGCTCAAAATTGTTTGACAGAAACCGTACCAATAAGCGAGATCCGTGAAATCGGAGTCAAGCGGATGTACGGAAACGCCCTGCTCAAGGTGAAGCTCGCGGACGGTTCCGAAAAACAGCTTCTGCGCTTTACATATGCGCTTACCAGTCTATGTGAAGCGGCTTCTGTTTACCTTCAAACCGCCTCCGGCGGCGGTGACCTTGAGGAAGCACTTACCATGATGGAAGGCGCCTTTGAAAAGCAGGAGTGTATCTGTCCTAAGTGCGGAAGAACCCTCCCGTCTCCCAATGCAACCTGTTTTTCCTGTCAATCCAAACGTAAGCTGTTAAACAAGCTGGGGAAATATATCAAGCCCCACGTCCCCGTGCTCGTAGTTTCGCTCATTCTTTCTATTATCACCACCACCATTACACTGCTGCCGCCTTATCTTACAAAAACACTTGTCGACGATATTCTTCCTAACAGCGATCTGAAGCGGCTTTACGGCGTGGTTCTGCTGCTCCTCAGCGCGTATGCCGTACTTTGCCTGCTCAATATTATCCGCAGTTATATACTTCGTCTTGCCGGCAACAAAATTGTTGTAGATCTGCGCAATGATATTTACGACAAAGCGCAGTATTTGACAATGAAGTTTTATGACAAAACCTCCACCGGTTCTGTTGTGAATCGTATCAGCAATGATACCTCCACGCTGCAGGCCTTCATCCTTCGCGTCACCCAGGAAGTGATTGTACAGTTTTTTCTGCTGGTCGGAATTATTGTCATTATGTTCGGAATGAACTGGAAGCTAACGCTGCTTTCCCTCCTGCCGGTTCCCTTGATTACAATTGCCTCCCGGTGGTTCTCCAAAAAAATAAGGCCGTTTTACCGCAGAATCTGGCGCCGTCATTCCGCTATCACATCTGTGCTGACGGACACCATACCAGGAATTCGCGTCATCAAAACCTTTACAAATGAAAAAAACGCAACCAAAACTTTTAAAAAATATAACAATGAATGGTTTTCCACCGACAAAAAGGCCGCTCCTATTCTGACCGCATATCCTGCCGCCGTCAACTTTTTCGTCAATTGCGGATGTCTCATGATCTGGTTTATCGGCGGACAAAACGTCATTTCGGGTTCCGGTGATTTCACAGCTGGCTTGCTTGTCGCGTTTCTTTCCTATGTCGGTACCTTCTACGGCCCTGTCAACTTTTTCGCCTGCTTCAGCGATACCTATAACGGTGCGCTTGCCGCAGCCGAAAGAATTATGGATATTCTGGATGCAGAACCGGAGCCGAACTTTGGCGAGGGAAACATACCCGATCATATCGACGGACGCATTGAATTTAAAAACGTAAATTTTGCTTTCGACAAATCCAAAAAGGTTCTCCGCAATATCAATTTGACCATTGAAAAGGGTGATATCGTCGGTATTGTCGGTACAACCGGTTCAGGAAAATCAACACTCATCAATTTGATTCTCCGCTTTTATGACGGTTATGACGGCGAAATCCTGATTGACGGGCAAAATCTTCGCGATATTGACCTGCAATATTTCCGGTCACAGATCGGTTATGTACAGCAGGAGCCGATGATGTTCCACGATACCATTTTCAACAATATTTCATACGGAACGCCTGACGCACATGTGGAGCAGATTATCAATGCAGCAGAAATTGCAAATGCACACGAATTTATTATCCGGCAGCCAGATGCCTATGACTCCGTGCTGGGCGAACGCGGTATCGGACTTTCCGGCGGCGAGAAGCAAAGAATTTCCATCGCGCGGGCAGTTCTGAAAAATCCGGCTATCCTGATATTCGACGAGGCGACCGCCGCTGTGGACTCGGAAACGGAGCACCTGATTCAGCAGGCGATCGAGCGGCTGATCCGCGGACGGACAACTCTGATGATTGCACACCGGCTATCGACGCTCAGCAAAGCGAACAAAATTGTCGTTGTGGATCAGGGAGAGATTATCGAGTGCGGCACGCCGGAGGAGCTGCTGGCGCTGAAGGGCAAATATTACAGACTGATAACCATGCAGTCCATGGCTTCGCACAGTATGGAAGCCTCCGAAGACTTACTGCACTGAATTCATGTATGAAAAGTCTGTCGTCCGGAAATCGAAAAACGGCACAAAGGTTTCCATTTTACATCGTTGTGCCGGTGCAGGCCGTATATCGAAAAATTTTTAGCTCTGCCGAGAAGATTGATTTATCTGCGGCATTTCTGTTTCGTTTCTTGTCAAACAGATTTACAGAAAGGAATTGCATATGGCACGAAATTATATAGGCGGCGATACCGTCAGATTCCATCGAAAGGATCTCTGCCTTGTCGACGCTGAATTTTATAACGGCGAACGTATCGAAAATCTGGAACCGCGCCGGCTCTTTCCGATGAGCGGGCTGACGAAATATATTGCCCTGTTAGACATGGACGGTATTGAGCGTGCCATCATCAGGGATTTAGAAACGCTGATGCCGGAATCCAAAAAAATTATTTTAGCATGTCTGAACGAATACTATTTGATTCCGAAAATTACAAAAATTAACGAGTGCATCGATAAATTCGGACTTCTCAAATGGTCCGTTACAACGGACAAGGGCGACTGTGACTTTACAATCCGCAACAGACACAGCGATATCAAGCTGATTTACGGCAAAAGAGTTTTGATGAAAGACTCCAGTGATAACCGCTATGAAATACCTGACTACACCGTGCTGGATCGCCGCAGCATCCATATGCTGAACAGTTATCTTTAATTTCTCTGGCATTTGGAAACGGCCGCAGACAACGCTCACCATACGATCCGATGGCACTCATAGGTATATTTTGCCCCATAAGATTCGGGGGCTTGCTTCCTGCAAATTTTTCTGATATAATTATATTTAACACCGGTTCATACCGATTTTATTTGAAAGGAGTATTATCTGCATTATGAAACTGATTTTAGCGATCGTCAACAATGACGACAGCGCAATTGCTGCAGCTGCACTTACAAGAGAGGGCTTTTTTGTGACAAAGCTTTCAACAACAGGGGGTTTTTTAATGGTAGGTAATACAACTTTTTTAATTGGTACGCAGGACGGGCAAGAAGATCACGTGCTGAAAATTTTATCTGACTGCTGTGCTACCCGAACGCAGACAACCCCCAGCACCGCCTCGTTTGGCAGAGGACTCCGTAACAACAGCCTTGAGGGAGAAGTTACGGTTGGAGGCGCTACGGTATTCATTCTCAGTGTTGACCGCTTTGAAAAAATCTAAAAAAATCTCGGTAAAATACGAACTGTCAGAACTGACTCAAAATACCAAAACAGCCGGCAGAAGCGAGAAGCTCAGTCGGCTGTTTTGCTTTTGATTTTCTTCACTTAAGGACATTAAGCTAACTTATTCCGAATAATACTGTGCCTGTGCATACCATAGTTCGTGATATTTGCCGTCTTCGTCTGCAATGAGTGCATCGTGGCTGCCCTGCTGTACGATCTGTCCGTTATCGAATACAGCTATGTCGTCGCAGAAACGACAGGAGGACAGGCGATGGCTGATATAAATGGCCGTTTTGTTCCCCACTATCTCATTGAACTTTGAATATACCTCTGCCTCAGCAATGGGATCAAGGGCGGCTGTCGGCTCATCAAGCACGATAAACGGTGCATTCTTGTATAACGCTCTTGCAAGTGCAATTTTTTGCGCCTCGCCGCTGGAAATTTCAACACCCTTTTCGTCAAAATTTTTATAAAGACAAGTTTCCATTCCATCTGGCATCTCACGCAGGCGCTCACCAAATCCTGCTTCGGTAAGACAGATTTCAACCTTTGCTTTATCATAATTCACACTTGCCGCAACGTTCTGGCCGAGTGAAAAGGATAACAACTTAAAATCCTGAAACACCACCGAGAAAATGCTCATGTACTCATCGTAATCATATTTTTTAATGTTGATACCGTTGAGAAGAATCTCCCCCTCGGTCGGATCGTACAGGCGGCAAAGCAGTTTGATGAACGTCGTCTTTCCGCTGCCGTTCATACCTACAACTGCAAGGCGTTCACCAATACGTAACTTCATTGACACATGTCGCAATGCATAGGTTTCGGACGCTGGGTATCTGAATGATACGTTACGGAACTCAATTTCGTAATCATCGTCTCCGCCATCACAGAACGCACGTTTTTCGACTGGGAGAGTGCCCTGGTACATGGTATTAGGCATATCAATATATTCAAAAATTTCACGCAAGTATATATTGTTATTTTTCAGTGCAGAAAAAATATTAAACAAATTGGTTACAGCAGAAATAAATTTTTCGATCGTTCCGGTATACAGAACAAAATTACCAATACCGAACGCCCCCATATATGCCTTTGCGCCGATATACAGATAAAGCGTGATATCCATGATAAACCTGACACATGTCTGTATTCTCATAAGCAGGGCATTGAAGTGTAGTATATTCGTCACATAGACCGGATGGATGATATGGTTCAGCCATGATTTTTGTATAAGCGGTGTTTCATCGAATATACGGATTTCAGCGGCGGCTTCGTAATTGTTTACCATTTGGGAGTAATAGCTGTAAAGTCTGTTTTGACTTGCCAGATTTTTTATTTCTTTATAAAATACATTGGAGGATTTCGCATTTGCTTTTATGCCTGCAAATATATGAAATAGCTGCAATGCAAGAATTATCAAAACGGAGATTGGTGAATTGATGAAACTCCAGAACCCGCTGAAATTTCCGGGAGCACGCATTGAAAACAGACTCACCGTCAGAGCTGCAGACAGTATAATGGATGCGATGGAATTCATAAAGGATTCCACTTGCCATGCAAGCAGCATGATGCCGAATCCGTTTGCGTTCTGCGCTTGAAAAATTCTGTCTTTTTTCATGTGCGTTTCAGGGTTTTCAAGATGCTCAAACTGCATTTTCATATTGACAGAATTGAAATACAATTCTATGGAAGTCCAAATATTTTGATCCGCAACGCTTGCCTTTCTCGAAACAAGTCGACTGATAACCGACATAACAAGATTTATGATGACTATCAACGCAGCATAAAATATCAGGTTTTGAAAGCTCTCGCCTGCCGCTATTCCGCTTATCAGCCGTGACGACAGCCAGAGCGTCGTATATGGCGAAACCAATCCGATAACAGCGCGCAGTGCTTTGATGGTTATCAGATTTTTATCTATCGTATAGAGAAGCTTATATCCTCTGACTATCGTTCGGAGTTCGCTTTTCAGCTTGTTAAACATTTATGCGCCCTCCTTTTCGGATTGATTGTAGTAATGACTTTGCACCTTAAACAGCTCGGCGTATTTTCCGCCTGCCAGGATAAGTTCGTTATGTGTGCCTTCCTCCGCAATGGTTTTATCGTCAATCATAATGATACGGTCGCAGAAGCGGGTTGAAGCAAGACGGTGTGAAATGAATATCGAAGTTTTGTCCTTCGCAATTTCATTGTAGCTTGAGTACATTTCACTTTCAGCTATTGGATCAAGCGCAGATGTCGGTTCGTCGAGGACCAGTATTCCGGCATTCTTGTAAATAGCGCGGGCAAGCAGCAGCCGCTGTTTTTCACCGCCGGACAATTCTGTACCGTCCTTGTTTATTGATTTATCAATAGGAGTATCAAGCCCCCTGGATAATGAATCGATCTTTTTTTTCAAACCAGAAAGTCGGACGGCCTCATCAAGCCTCTCGCGGTCTACCTCTCCTTTTTCGCATACGCCGATGTTTTCAGCTATCGAAATCGGAAGTATGCTCGAAAACTGAAAGACAGCGGAGAGCATCGAATAATATTCCTCTCGGTTGTATTCATTTATATCATGCCCGTTTACCAGAATTCTCCCGGAGGTTGGCGTGTAAAGACCACATATCAGCTTAACAAGTGTGGTTTTACCGGCGCCGTTCAGTCCGACAACCGCCAGTTTTTCTCCGTCGTGTATGGTCAGATTGATGTTTTCAAGTGTCGGAGTGTCAGCCTTCGGATAGGTGAACGAGACTTTTTCAAGCCGAATTTCGACGGGTTCCCCGTCGGACGGCAGCGGTATCCCCTCTCCGTGATTGAATTTGTCAGGGATTTCAAGATATTCCCTGTAGTCGCAGATTTGCAGGCTTGCGTTCTGTATTGCCGACCAGCCGGACAGCATGCCGGAAAACCATCCGGAAAAGCTTGATATCGCTGAGAAATACAGCACAAAGTCACCGGCGGATATATCGCCTGCTGCCGCACGCCATATCAGATAAGCATATGCCGCTCCGTCACGCAGCAGTGCGACGGCAAAGTCGACGAGCGAAACAAGAAAGCTCTTGTTTTCCAAATCGAGCAGCAAACCTTTATATTTCTTTGCTGTTGCCTCTGATGCCTCTGTCAGCCATTTGTCCATTGAAAACAGCCGGACATCCTTTGCAATACCGAAATCCTTTGATAAAAACGCATAGTAAAACAATTTACGTGATTCGGTTTCACGCTTATCCTTTGTTCGGTGTGAATAATTGCGAAGCCATTTCTGAGGAAGATAGTTTATAAATGTTGTCGCAATCAGAATCAGAATGATAAGCGGATGCAGCGTTGATAAAATGCCGCCGAAAAGAATAAAGCATATTGCATTGATAAGCAGTCCCGATAAAGTTGACGGCAGATTCACCGTTGCCGTATGGTTATTGTTTATGGCTGCTTTTGCTTTGCCGTTTAACGTTTGGATATTCGGGTCTTCAAGATATTCATAGTCAAGCGACAGCTTTTTCTTTTCATACAGTACCGAAAAGTACGAACATGTGTCCATATCGTATAATCCCTTTTGAGCTTCAATGCCGTTATTTACAAGGCCGCACAGCAGCTTCGCGAAAAATATACCGACTATGACAAACGCAATTTTCATAAAGGTATCGCTGAATTCAAGCTGGTCAAGTATGATTTTAGGCGTATACATGGATATGACGGTTGCTAAAATACTGAACGGTATTCCGGCAGCAACCATGTATATGACTTTGCTTTTGAACTCTCGCAGCGTTTTGTAATAGTAAACGAGATTTTGACCGAGCGAATATAACGGTTTTTTCTTCGGCTCTTTCTTTTCTTTTTTCAATTCGCCCACCTCCTGCTGTTATCTTACCATTTTCCGCATCATCCGTGTCGATTTTTGCACGAATGGTTCAAATCTGAGCACGAACGGTAATCACAGCGGTAACATAATCTCGGTTGCGAATACGTTTTCCTCGTTCTGACGGTTGACATAGCCGTTATACTTGTCCGCTATGTGGTCAACACGCAGAAGCCCAAAGCCGTGACCGCCGCCGGCTTTCGTTGACAGGTAATTTCTTCCTGATCTTTTTATTTCACCTGAAACCGAGTTTGACACCGAAATATAGAGCTGCCCTTTGAGTATGCCGATGTACACCCGAATCCACGGCTCATTGCCGTGTATACAGGCTTCCATCGCGTTGTCAAGCAGATTGCCAATGACGACGCACAGGTCAATTTCGGATATTCTCAGAACTGACGGCACAACGGCTTTTGCCTGAACAGCGATGTTTTTTGATTTGCAGAGCGACAATTTGGAGTTGAGAATCGCATCAACCATGACGTTTCCGGTTTTGATAACCGTGTCAATGGCAGTCAGGTCATCGTTCAGCTTCAATAAATACGCTTTGGTTTTTGCTTCATCTCCGGATAGTGCGATCAACGTCTGTATATGATTATGATAATCATGACGCCATCCGCGCATGGTGCGGTAAATATTTTCAACCTCGTCGCAGTGCTTTTTGATGAGGTCGTTTTGGTATTCAGCAATGCGCCGGTCGAGCATACGCCCGAAAATCATATGGAACAGTCCCATCACAGCTCCCCCTTGAAGTAACGGATAAACGCCTGATTGACAGCATCATAATTGGAACGTGACAGCGGTAATTTCGCGCCGCTGTCAAGTGTAATTTCTGCTTTTGAAATGCTTTTTATATATCGAATACCGACAAGATAGGAGCGATGACAGCGAATAAAGCTGTTGCCGAGCAGCTTTTGCATTTCGGTTATGCTTGATTTCACCTCTAATTTGTCATGAATTGTCGTAACGACGCTGGAATGAGCGAAGGCCTCAACTGATACAATATCTCCCACAGCCATCCGCACAGATTCGCCCGCTGTGCGGATGATAATTGATTTTTCGTTCTCGCCGAGATTTGCAGCAGCACGATCAAGGACTTCAAATAATTTATATGCCAAGATCGGCTTCATCAGATAATGCAGAGCCGATACCTCGTAGCCTTCCGCGATAAAATCGGGGTAACCTGTGATGAACACAATCTGAGCTGAACGATTTTCGGCGCGCATTCGCTTTGCAAGTTCAATGCCGTTGATTGCTTTCATCTCAATGTCGAGCAGAAGTATGTTATAATCCTTTTCGTCGGCATAGTGAAACAGAAATGCCTCAGCAGACGGAAAAGTATCGACTTTCGGCGTAACATTCCGCTCGCTTGCCCAAGCCGAAATAAGCATACTAATGTATTCGCTGTCGGCGGCGCTGTCATCACAAACCGCAATTTTATACCACATGCTCATCCTCCTGCCCAAAGTCAACAATATCCCCGATATTCACCGATAAACTGTCGCATATCCGCAACAATACTTCCATATGTACCAGCTCGTTTTTTCCGAACTTCGCAAGCGTCGACGCCGCACTTATGCCGGCCTTTCGGATAAGATCGGTGCGTTTCATATCGTGCTCAATGAGCAATATCCAGAGTTTCTTATAACTTATCTGTATCATATCCGTACTTGATGTATTGATTGTATCATAAACGAAATCGTAAAGCAATATAACGATAATAAATACCTGTAAATGCAAATATATTTAGAAAGAATATATGCCTGAATATATATAGTAAGGTTTCGCCGTAGTCCGGCCGTTCCTCTGCACCGTAGGCATACACTCCAGGCCGAAAAAGATGCTTTTGCCATGTGAAATTATCTGCTTGCAAGGCCGATTCGGCGTACCGGTTTGGCAATGCTTGTTTGACGGCGTGCATGCCGGTGCAATGGGGTCCGTGCAGAAAAGCTGTTCTATGGCTTCCATGTGAGTTGTTATGACGACCTCCACCTTTACCGCCTGCTAAACTCTGACAGAGGCAGCCGGTGTGTTCTTGCGGAACAGCACGGTTCAGAGGATGATACAAAATGAATACGGAATTTGAAGATAAGAACAGTCAAGAAATTGATAGAAATTTTGGAAATCATTTGAAGTATTACAATCCCGTTTGCATCGTAAATATCGATAAATCAATTTACATCTATCAATAAAAGTGCTAAAAGCAGAGATAAACCGCGCCTTTGTGTATATAGGTTTTATCCGCATACGGCCAAATTGGCTCATAGAACGACTTCATTTTTTCGTCAAAGGTTGACTGCCCAAAAATTAAACTGTCTTTTGACTACTCCGGCAAAATCCCGAATTTTACTGTGAACGGTATAAAAATACAAGCATATCCTTTCAGCGTACGCATAAAAGGGATCTACAGTATTGAAACTATCAGAAGAATCGCTGTATTGCATTATTGGAACAGCGCATAAATTACGTATTTCGCCCTCTTGTTGGTTCCGCCGGGCACAACAAAAGGGTATGTACCTTTCGATACATACCCTCGTAGTCAGCAATCCCTTTACAGATGCTGCCATCATTCGTTTTACTGGATATCCGTCCGATGAACAACTGCTAAAAGGTATCCTGTTCTGCTCCGGCATTAATACATGCCGCCGCCCATACCGCCCATGCCGCCTGCGCCGGCAGGAGCAGCAGGTTCATCTTCCTTCTTATCTGCTACCAACGCCTCTGTTGTCAGAATAGTAGCAGCTACGGACGCCGCATTCTGAATTGCACTGCGCGTCACCTTTGTCGGGTCAACAATACCCTTTTCCATCATATCGACAAATGTCTCATTATATGCGTCAAATCCGTATCCGGTCTTTCCGCTTGACATAATTTTGTCAACGATTACAGAGCCCTCGTATCCGGCATTCTCTGCGATCTGGCGAACGGGCTCTTCCAGCGCTTTCAGGACAATCTTCACGCCGGTCTTTTCGTCGCCTTCTACTGTTGCAAGTACGGTTTCAACATCCTTAATGATATTAAGATATGCTGTTCCGGCTCCTGCAACAATACCCTCTTCAACTGCCGCCTTTGTTGCGTTAAGAGCATCCTCAATGCGCAGCTTCTTCTCTTTCATTTCCGTCTCAGTTGCTGCTCCGACTTTGATAACAGCTACACCGCCGGACAGTTTTGCCAATCTCTCCTGGAGCTTCTCACGGTCAAAGTCAGATGTTGTTGTCTCAATAGCCGCTTTGATTTGGCTGATTCTGCTCTTGATTTCCTCAGAGGAACCTGCGCCGTCGACAATAATTGTATTTTCCTTATTGATCTTCACCTGCCTTGCACGACCGAGCTGCTCCATTGTGGTTTCCTTCAGATCAAGGCCAAGCTCCTCTGTAATAACCTCACCGCCGGTCAGGATTGCGATATCACGGAGCATTTCCTTTCTTCTGTCGCCGAAGCCCGGAGCCTTTACTGCCGCACACACAAATGTACCGCGCAGCTTGTTGAGCACCAGTGTAGTCAGCGCTTCGCCCTCTACATCCTCTGCTATAATAACAAGCTTCTTACCGGCCTGTACAATCTTTTCGAGGATCGGCAAAATTTCCTGAATATTGGAAATTTTCTTGTCTGTAATCAGCAGGTAGGCGTCATCGATAATAGCTTCCATTTTGTCCGTATCTGTTGCCATATACGGAGATACATAGCCACGGTCGAACTGCATGCCTTCGACAACCTCGCAGTAAGTATCTGCCGATTTGGATTCCTCAACCGTAATGACGCCGTCTGACGTTACCTTCTCCATAGCATCTGCAATCAGCGTACCGATGACTTCGTCACCCGCCGAAACAGTTCCGACACGTGCAATGTCTGCTGTACCGTTGATTTTCTTGGAATTGGCGACAAGAGCAGTAACCGCTTTGTCAACAGCCTTCTGAATACCTTTGCGGATAACCATCGGATTTGCACCGGCTGCAACATTCTTCATGCCTTCGCGGACAAAAGCCTGTGCAAGCAGTGTTGCCGTCGTGGTACCGTCGCCGGCTGCATCATTGGTCTTGGTTGCGACTTCCTTCACAAGCTGCGCACCCATATTTTCCAGCGGGCACTCCAGTTCGATTTCCTTTGCGATGGTAACGCCGTCGTTGGTGATCAGCGGCGCGCCGTACTTTTTGTCCAGGACTACGTTTCTGCCCTTCGGGCCGAGCGTGATTTTTACTGTGTCAGCCAGTTTGTCAACGCCGCGGATCAGCGCGTTTCTGGCTTCGATGCCGTATACAAGTTCTTTTGCCATGTCAATCTCTCCTTTATGTTTTGTTTTCATTTCATTTGTAAAGTTCGGGAATCGGGATTTTGTTTTCTGTCAGGTAATGCAGTCGGACTACACCTGCCGCTCTTGCTTATTCAACAACAGCAAGAATATCGCCCTGCTTAACAATAGTATACTCCACACCGTCGCATTTCACTTCAGTCCCGGAGTATTTGCTGGTGATAACCTTATCGCCGACCTTGACGGTCATAACGATTTCTTTGCCATCCACCATTCCGCCCGGTCCTACGGCGACGACCTCCGCTACCTGCGGCTTTTCCTTTGCTGCGGCTGCTAAAATGATGCCGCTTTTTGTCGTTTCTTCAGCTTCGACCATTTTTACAACGACACGGTCTGCAAGGGGTTTGATTGTCATTTTCATTTTCCTCCATCTCTGTATTATTTTTATTTTTTCTGTTTTTGTCGTTAGCACTCTTTTTATTCGAGTGCTAATTTCTGTTTCTATTGTAAACGCACTTCGGAAAAAAATCAAGTCTTTTTCCGATATTTAACAGTTAATTAACATTTTTTCCTCCGCTTTTCCCTGAAATGCGTACCATAGTATTAGCATACTGGAGCTTCAAGTGCGAAAACGCACGCGAAGTCTGCAGGTATATATTTTTTCGATCACCAATATACATAAACAAAACAGGAAGATGGCATAAAAAGACGGCAAACACATTCTGTTTGTAAGGAAAGGACTGACATAGCTTATGGCAATTCTCGAAAGGATTAATACCTTTGTTTTCGGCCCCGTATTTCCCATATTGCTTTTGCTGGCCGGTCTGTATATCTGTATACAGCTTCGTTTCTTCTGCTTTACACATCCGCTCGCCGTCGGTCGCGCACTGTTTCGGCGCACCGAGGCTCAAAAAAACAGCAGCTATTCACCGTTCCGCGCTCTGACACTGGCTTTGGCCGGAACACTCGGCGTCGGCAATATTGTGGGCGTAGCCGTTGCGCTGACAGCAGGCGGCCAGGGCGCCCTTTTCTGGATGGTTTTATCTGCCTTTGCTACTATGCTGCTGAAATACTGCGAGATTTTTCTTGCGGTTCGCCATCGAAAAACACACCGGACCGACAAGGGCGAGATGCACTACGGCGGACCGATGTATTATATATCCGAGTCTCCCGCCTCTCCGCGCCTGCGCAGACGATGCGCCTGCCTGTTTGCTGTTCTCTGTATCTTCGCTTCCTTTACGCTTGGAAATATGATTCAAATTCAGGCTCTGACAGAATCTGCGCGCGAGATATGGAGCATTCCTCCGTTTCTGAGCGGTATTGCCGTAACGGTCATCGCCTTTCTGCTGATTTTCGGAGGCCGGGATAGAATCTCTGCCTTTACGGTTCGTGCTATCCCGGTTATGTGTGCGGCCTATGTGTTATTTTCTCTCATTATTATTTTCCAAAACCTTTCCGTTCTTCCCTCTGTTTTATCCGCTGTGATGGAGGAGGCTTTTACGCCGCGGGCGGCAGGCGGTGGCTTCAGCGGGGCGCTTTTGATTGCGGCTATGCGCCACGGTGTTGCCAAAGGCGTTTTTTCTCATGAAGCAGGCTGTGGAACCGCATCCATTTCTCATGCCGGAGCCGATACAGATTCGCCGGCCCGCCAGGGGCTGTGGGGAATTGTCGAGGTCTTTGTAGACACCGTGCTCCTTTGCGTGATGACCGCGCTGGTTATTCTTGTTTCATGGGATACTCTGCGTGCGGAAGGGTACGAAGGCATTGTACTTACGATCAAAGCATATGAACTGTATTTCGGCCCCGCGGCCAGCCATCTTATCACGATTTCCGTTTTGTTTTTTGCATTCGCTACCCTCGTCTGCTGGTCGTATTACGGACTGGAGGCCGTTCGATTTCTGATACCGGCGCCGAAAGCCGGTACAATTTATCGTTTTATATTCTGTGCCGTCACGATTCTAGGCGCACAGGTCAGCACCTCTTTCATATGGGAATTGGCGGATTTTTCTACCATGACGATGACGCTGCTCAACACGTCGTTCGTTCTCCTAATGCTGAAAGAGATAAAACAGTCTACCCTTGACTTTATCCATAAGCAGAAACAGCATTCCCATAAAAAGAGCATTGCAGCGGCGGTACTGAAATCTTCCACCAATAACCGGCAAAAACCGGAGAAGCCCGCAGTCTGACAAAGCCCGCAGCTTCCCGTCACAGCTATGAAAAAAGTTCAGCAAACACTCTGCAGTTTTAAAAATCTGCAGAGTGTTTTTCTCTCTACACAGTCAATGATGGCGTGCAAGAACTTGCTTGTAGCTCAATTAACATTGGAAAGAAATTGCGTTTGTCGGTAAAAAAGTTTATCAGATAAATTTTCATTTTTCAAACAGATTTATCGTTTATTTTGCCAATAAGAGATCGGCTTTGCTGAAGTTATCAATTTTTTTCAAAACATCTTTTTCTTTTACAAAAAAAGTGATATAATGAAATTTACGGATGTAAAAAATATCAGCAAAGAAATAAAAATACGCCCTGTTTCGGCTTTCTTATCGTTTGCAATGCCGTTTCGGATGCAGCAGATGCCTTAAATATTCAAAGCGGAACAGCAGCGTCACTGAAAAATATTTTCCTATTGCCGCGTATTCTGTCCGTCCGTAAAACAGCATAAGGAAAGGATTTCGCCTCTTTATATGAATGACGATGAAAAACTGATATCGTGCATACTGGATCTCGGGGAGATTCTTCTCGTATCGGGGGCAGAGGTCAGCCGGATCGAAGACACCATTGCCCGGTTATGCAGCGCTTACGGTTTCACAAGGACCGATATTTTTACCATCCCTTCGAGTATTATTTTAACGGTAAAAACCGAAAGCGGCGGAACGGTCACTCAGACACGCCGCATCAAGGTTTATGAAACGGATCTCGAACGTGTGGAAAAGGTCAACGCTTTATCCCGAGAGATCTGCCGCTCCCCTATGGAAATCTCTGAGCTTGAAGGACGAATTTCTGATATCCGGCAGAACCCAAAGTACGGTCTGCGGATTCTGTATCCGGCATATGCGCTGACCGCCGCTGTCTTTACCATGTTTTACGGCGGAAACGTATGGGATGCCGCAGTCTCCGCAGTCTGTGCCGTGCTGATTTACTTTCTTCTCCGTCTGGGCAGCAAAATTGAACTGCATTCCATGATTCTGACCATTTCCTGTGCTGCACTCGGAGGGATAACAGCAGTCATTCTGACACGTTCAGGTCTCGGTTCCTCTGTCAACAGCATTATCCTCGGCAATATTATGCTGATGATTCCCGGACTTGCCCTTACGACCTCTCTGCGCGATTTGATCAGCGGTGATATCATTTCCGGTTTGCTCGGACTCTGCACAGCCGTTGTGAAAGCGATCGCCATCGCCGTCGGGTTCGCCTGCGTTTTGGTTCCTCTGGGAATCTGAGCGTTTCCTTTTCGTATTTTCTCTAAATCAAGACGCTCTTATTATTTATATCCATCGTTGAAAGGCATGAATTATGCAGCAGCAAATTTTAACCGTTATTTTCGCCGCTTTCGGTTCACTCGGATTTGCCGTTCTTTTTAATATCAAGGGCAGAAAACTAATTTATATTGCGGCAGGCGGCGCACTTTCCTATACCTTTTATTTATGTGCCTGCGCATTTCTTGAAAGTCAAATCCTTGCGCTTCTCATCGCAACAGCCGCAACAACTCTGATAGCTGAGATTCTTGCAAGACTGCTGAAGGCGCCCACCGTTATTTTGTTCGTTCCCATACTGATTCCTCTTGTGCCGGGCGGAGATTTGTATGCTGCCATGAATGATCTCGTCAGAGGCGGCGAGGAGGAATTTGCCGTATCCTCTCTGCTTGTCCTTAAAGAAGCGGCTGCTATTGCTTTCGGTATTATCCTCGTCACCTCTCTCACGGAAATTCTTCGCAAAGCTCGGGGGTATGTACTGAAACACCGTACAGAGGTAAAAAAATAAATTCGTCAGTTTTTTAATCATATAGCGAAAACAATAATTATAACTGCCTGAAACGTATGCGGAAAGCCCCCTCATGTCCGCCCTGTAATCTTGCCTCAGCCAAAATCGCAGTTCATCTCTCCATGCAATATCCACAAATGAAAGGTTGAAATGAAAATGGTAAACAGTAAAAAGGTCATGTTAAAATCCGAATTTCTAACAAAGCTGCCGGTTGTCTGCCTGCTTGCAGCTTTCTGCTGCATGATGTGGGGCAGCGCATTCCCCATGATAAAAATCGGGTATCAAGCGTTCGGCATCGCCTCCTCGGATACCGGCTCTCAGCTTCTTTTTGCCGGACTCCGCTTTTCTCTTGCAGGCGCCATGAATATCCTGCTGTTCAGTATTCTGCGCAGAAAACCACTGATACCGTCCTCCTTTTCCTCCCTTTCACGCGCCTGCATTCTCAGCACGTTTCAAACGATTCTGCAATACCTGTTTTTCTACATAGGTTTGTCTCAGGTCAGCGGCGTGAAAGCCTCCATTCTGACGGCAACGAACGTATTTGCAGCTCTTCTCCTGTCCGTTCTGTTGAGGCAGGAAAAACTGACGCCCGCCAAAATTATCGGCGGTATCATCGGTTTTCTCGGCGTTGTCCTCATCAATGCAGGATCCGGCGGCCTTGACTTTCAGATGCGTCTGAGCGGTGAAGGCTTCATTGTGTTTGCAGCGCTTGCATCGGCGGTTTCCTCTGTCCTGATGAAGCGCTTTTCCCAGCAGCACGATCCGGTCATGCTCAGCAGCTGGCAATTTTTATTTGGCGGTATCGTTCTATCACTGTGCGGCATTTTATCCGGCGGGCATCTCACTTGGTCTCTGTCAGGTTTATGGATTTTTGTGTATCTGGCTTTCGTTTCCGCTGCTTCCTATACCATATGGAGCATGCTTTTGAAATACAACCCCGTTTCCAAAGTCGCCGTCTTTGGCTTTATGAATCCCGTCTGCGGCGTATTTCTTTCCACCCTTCTGGTTCCGGATGACAATACTTCGCTTGGCTGGCGCGCTCTGGCGTCGCTGTTGCTTGTCTGCGCGGGTATCATTATCGTAAATCTTCGGGCGCGTTCTTCCCCCGATAAAATGTAAATTTATCTTTTGTATCCTGTACAGGCATTTCGAAACGCTGAGAAAAAGGAGACAAAATGAAATATCCTAAAATGATTCTGTTCGATTACGGACATACGCTGTTATATGAGCCGGACTGGAATTCGCTCAGGGGAAATGCCGAGCTGCTAAAATATGTTACGAAGAATCCCAATGGATATACCCTTGAGGATGTCAGAAACAGTGCAGAGCTGATTTTCGGCGAGTATATCGAAAGTATTCGCAGAGCAGGCTATGACATTTGCGGTCAGATTGGCAATAGGGTGCTTTATGAGTATCTTGGCATAGAATTTTCGCTGACGCCTCTTGAAATGGAAACCGTATTTTGGAACGGCGCTTCTATGGGAGCGGTTATGCCCGGTGCCGAAAAGATGATCGACTGTATAAATGAAAGGGGCATCCGGAGTGCCGTCATAAGCAATCTTCTATGGTCGGGCGAAGCTTTGGAGGAGCGTCTGAACAGACTGCTGCCAAACAACAGATTCGAGTTTGTCATGACCTCAAGCGATTATTTCCTGAGAAAGCCAAACCGGATCCTGTTTGAAATTGCTTTGCAAAAAGCGGGGCTGAGCGCGGATAACGTTTGGTATTGCGGAGACAATCCCGAAGCCGATGTCATGGGATCTTCCCAAGCCAGTATTTATCCCGTTTGGTATGATAATGAAACAGAAAAAAATGATAAAAGCCGTGAAAGCGTGATGCCGCCGCAGTGTGAACATTTACATATACACGAATGGAATGAACTGATCGATTTGTTAGGAACGCTTGAGCAGGAAAATAAATAGAAAAGTCAGCCGAATAAATTCGGCTGACTTCTTTATTCTTTATAGAGCCGCTCTCTCAAGCCGGCTGGTACAGTCCCTTGAGAAGTGCGATTTCCTCTGCATGGCCCTCTGTTTCCAATGGTGTTTCCAAATAAAAGGGCAGAGCACGCAGGCAGGGATGATTGAGAACGGCCGTCAGCGTCTTAAGGCCAAGCTCTCCCTCACCGATAGGCGCATGGCGATCCTTTTTGGAGCCGGCGGGGAATTTGCTGTCGTTCAAATGAACAGCTTTCAGACGATTCAGTCCGATGACGCGGTCAAAGGTTTCAAGTACGCCGTCAAGATCGCTGACAATATCATATCCGGCGTCAGATATATGGCAGGTGTCCAGGCAAATGCCTACGTGCTCCGCCCGCTCGCATCTGTCTATAATTTCACGCAACTCCTCAAAACGTCCTCCTACCTCGCTTCCTTTGCCTGACATCGTCTCGAGCAATACCGTTGTCGTCATCTCCGGCTTCAGCATTCGGTTCAGCATGGAGGAAACCAGATCGATTCCCTTTTCAATTCCCTGTCCCACATGACTGCCGGGATGAAAGTTATACAGATTCCCCGGTATAAGCTCCATGCGCCGGAGGTCGTCCTCCATAATCATTTCGGCAAATTCCAGTGTTTTCGGCACAGCCGCGCACGGATTCAGCGTATAGGGGGCGTGTGCCATGACAGGTCCCATGCCATGTTCCGCAAGAAAAGCGCGGAACGCCTCGATTTCATCTAAGTTGACAGATTTCGCAGCGCCGCCCCGCGGGTTTCTGGTAAAAAACTGAAACGTGCTGGCTCCAATTCCCTCCGCTACCTTTGCCATAGCCAGATAGCCTCCCGCCGATGACAAATGACAGCCGATTTTTAATTTCAATTCCTTCATTTTACACCTAACCTTCTCAGCCCTGATGACTATGACGAGCCAAAACCGAAAGATTCAATGGCATTAATTATACCCCTATTTCCTCTTGCGTCTGTTGGCTGTACATGCATTCGCAATTTAAAAGCTTTCCCACCGTTCTTTTTCCGGATTTTCCGCATCCGCGATCTCCCCCGCACGAATAAAAAAATGATATACAGGAGCAATCAGCCGAAAATCCCGTTCCAGAACTTCTGCCAGATTCGGAGAAAACAGTTCGCGCGTATTTTCCGTTCTGCGTGACAGGCCGATATTTTTTCGGTCCAGCCACTCCCACAATTCCGGTGATGCTTCCGGAAAGCGATGCCGCTTATATTGCTCACCGTAAAGCGGAAAACGTTTCTTTAACGTCGTATAGCTTTTCCTTGCATCCAGGAAACGGATATCGCCGTCAAGGACAAGGCGCCGGAGCACCTCCATTGTCCTTGTCCCCGCACTGTAAAAACCGCAGCCATATTCGAATCCGTCCGGAAGAATTTCAAAATAAAAGGCCGGTATTGTTTCATGTGCCTTTTTATTGCGTGTCCATACCACCCAGGCTGATTCGTGATAGAGTCTTTTGTCGCGCGAAAACCGTATATCTTTGTAAATTCTTGAAATGGAGCCGCCGACACGCGGATCGCAAACGATCTGCCTGTCTATTTCATGCATTGCCGGAGCAAGCTCCTCTGTCAATACAGCAAGCGGCTGCACCACAGACCTCCGATACTCCTCTTTATGTGACTGAAACCACTCGCGGTTGTTCTGCCGGCTGTTTTCCGCAAGAAAGCGGAGCGCTTGTTCAGTAAACATAGCATTCATCCTCTTTGGTTTTCTGCAAATTTAGTTTCATAATCTTTCAAAGCAGTTACAGCCGTAAAAAACAGGAGAGCCGCTCATATTATAAAAGATTCAGCTTCCGTATCTGCCGCAGTCTTTCTTTATAATCCGGAATGTATTGGGCAATCAAACTGTAAAAGGAGCTATTGTGGCTGAGATAGCGAAGATGCGCAAGCTCGTGAACCACAACATAGTCGATAAGCGGTTCCGGATAAAGCATCAGATACATGGAAAAATTAATATGCCGGTTTGAACCGCAGCTTCCCAGTCTTGTTTTTGCCGCAGTAATGCGAACCTGTTCGGGCATTAATTGCATCTGTAAACCGAAGTGCCTCACTTTTTTCGGCAGCTCCTCCTCCGCGAGTATCCGCAGAAGAGCCAATTGCTCCTCCGACAGCACGATTTGGTTCTCCAGCTTGGCTTGCTGCCGCTCACGATGGGTTTGAATCCATGTCCGGTGCCGATTTACAAACTCCCGAATGTTTTCATCAGAGAGCTGCGCAGGCGCACGGACAAGAATGCGCAGATCTCTTGTCACTTCGACGGAAATGGTTTTGCGCGTCGAACGGATCACTTGATACTCCATGACGAAGCTGCCTTTCTGAAAATTTTACACCCGTTAAAACCGTTCCGGATAAAACAGGCGCTTCCACGCTGTATAATGCTTTCGGAACTCGGATACTGCAGCCGGATCATTGGTATAACGAATAAAAAGACGGATAGCGTCTCCGACAGAAGCGCCGGCGTCCTCTGCGCATAGCACCGAGCAGTACAGGCCGTTGCGGCGAAGCCGCGGTGCGCTTATTTGCCTGTCAATCATTTCGGACACATGGTTAAAGTTTTTCAGCATATTGGAAAAGGCGGTAACGGTCATCCGCGGAGCAACACTTGTTCGAAACAAGAAATCGCTGGGCTTGTAGACTCTGTATCCTCCCGAAATAAGACTTCGGTTTCCGTCGGCTTCACCATATTGTCTCGCTGTCTGATATAGCAGTGCTTCAAGAGGCAGAAAAGCTTTGGGCAGATGTAATTGATGATTGACAATTTCGTTTTTTTTCAAACTCAGGATATTTTGAACCTCCATACCGCACCACAGCAGAAGCACGGCTGTGCGTATAGGAAGAACATCCTCTCCTTCCGGTAATTCCGAAAGCTGAGCGGTTCTGCTGACAGTCTGCATCAGATCGTCTATATCGCGGTAATAAAAGCGGCGCATTTGATTGACATCAAGGATATCGGCCAACGTCAGGCCACGTATCAGACATTCAAACTTTTCGCATATTATGCCGTTTGCCCGCAACGCACGGCAAACACGTATAATATTATTTTTTATTTGACGAAACGGTGTTTTTGATAGAATCCCGCGATCCGTTTGGAAAAGAGACAAAACCTCTTGGGCGCTGAGAAGCTCTAATCTGTTCAGATCTCCTCCTGTCAGTTCATAAAGCTGATCCAGCAGACGGTTCACTGCTCGGTCTGCATCGGATAGCAAAGTCTCGCCCGGACGTTCTTTATCAGTCATTTCACACCGCCCGTTCATTTTTTTGATAAAAGCAAAAAGCCCGTCATTCAGCAGGGAAAGCATGTCGCTTACAAAGACAGAGATTCGCTCACTTTTCGTTATATTTATTATAAAAAAAAGGCTGCATCCTGTCAAGTCCCACAATTGCCGAATCAAAACATTTTCTGATCCTTAACAATTTACCGCTTGATATCAGGACTTATTTCATGTTATAATGCAATATGAAAAAAGTCCTGATTCATTACAAAACTAACAATTGAAAACAAAATTTGTAAAAAAGACTATTTCAAAAAAGGAAAGAAAGGAGATTCGAATGAAAAACTGGAAACAGAAATTGACCAGCAGAAAATTCTGGGCAGCCGTTGCCGGATTTCTGACACCTTTGCTGGTAACTTTCGGCGTAACCGAAAATGCTGCGGCGGAAATTGTTTCTATTGTCATGTCCGGCGCTGTACTCATCGCCTATATCATCGGAGAGGGCTTAGTTGATTCTGCCGCAGCCGAAAGTCAGGTGCAAAGCACGGCATTGGTTGAAAAGACAGAGGAGGATCAAAATGCTGATACCTGACAGAACGCGAAAAGAACACGGTCTTGTTATCTCGGAAAAAATCATCCCGTTCGGCAGCCGGTG
>CAKTAA010000031.1 GCA_934526185.1 uncultured Eubacteriales bacterium
GAAGGGTCAGCCACCCCACCTTATGGCCCATGATTTCCACGATGAATACCCGGCCGTGGGAGGTAGCGGTGGAATGGATGTAATCGATGACGTTGGCCGCCACATCCACCGCGCTCTGGAAGCCGAAGGTGACGTCGGTACCCCACAGGTCGTTGTCGATGGTTTTAGGCAGGGTAATCACCGGCACCCCCTCTTCCCGCAGCAGATTGGCGGTCTTATGGGTGCCGTTGCCCCCCAGAATCACCAGACAATCCAGCTTGAGGGAGGCGACCGTCTTTTTCATGGCGGCCACCTTATCCACCCCATCCTCCCCCACCACGCGCATGAGCTTGAAGGGCTGCCGGGAGGTTCCCAGTACGGTGCCCCCCCGGGTGAGGATGCCGGAGAAATCCTCCGGCTTCATCCGCCGGTAATCCCCGCCGATCAGGCCCTTATAACCGTCGATGAAGCCGTAAATCTCCACCTCGTCGAACGCCTCATACAACGCCTTCGCCACCCCGCGGATCGCCGCGTTGAGTCCCTGGCAGTCGCCGCCGCTGGTTAATATCCCCACTCTCAGCATATTTATTCGGCCCCCTGTCAAATTTTTCCGTCCTTTACCGCTTACGCTTACTCCCGGCGTTCCCGGGCACATTCCTTTTCCCGGCGGTTATAAGCTGTCCTGGCCCTTTTTGCCAGCTCCAACTGACTGTTGACCGCCGGGCGGCCCCGGCCGTCCACCATGCTGTAAACCCCGTCGCCGTTCTGCTCCCGGGCGTTGACCGTATCCTCCTGCGTCAGCGCGATGACCTCCTCCACCCGGCGGATAATATCCTCGTCCTCCACCGGAAAAACCAGCTCCACCCGCCGGTCCAAATTGCGGGGCATCCAGTCCGCGCTGCCCAGATACAGCTTGGGGTTGCCCCCGTTTTCAAACCGGAAAATCCGGCTGTGCTCCAGAAGCTGTCCCACCAGGCTCACCACCCGGATATTCTCGCTGACGCCGGGGACGCCGGGGATCAGGCTGCAGATGCCCCGCACCACCAGGCGGACGGGCACGCCGCTTTGAGAGGCGGCGTACAGCCGATAGATGATATCCGGATCCACCAGGGAGTTCACCTTCGCGTAAATCCCCGACGGCAGGCCGTTTTTCGCATTTTCCGTCTCCCGCTCGATCATCCGCTGGAAGAAGGGGCGCATCCCCTCCGGCGCGGTGACAAAGCGGTTGTATTGCGGCGGCCGGGAATACCCGGTGAGGACGTTGAACAGGCTGGAGGCATCCGCGCCGTAGCTCTCCCGGCAGGTGAACATCCCCATATCCGTATACTGCCGGGCGGTGGAATCGTTGTAGTTGCCCGTCCCCATATGGACATACCGGCGCAGGCCGTCCTCCTCCCGGCGCACCACCAGCAGGATCTTGCAGTGGGTCTTGAGGCCCGCCAGGCCGTAGATCACATGGCACCCCGCCTCCTCCAGCTTCAGCGCCCAATGGATGTTGTTCTCCTCGTCGAACCGGGCCTTCAGCTCCACCAGCACGGTGACCTGCTTGCCGTTGTCCGCGGCCCGCATCAGCGCCGCGATAATCGGTGAGTTGCCGCTGACCCGGTAAAGGGTCTGCTTGATGGCCAGCACGTCCGGATCCTCCGCCGCGGTGCGCACGAAGTTCACCACGCTGTCGAAGCTCTCATAGGGATGATGCACGAACCGGTCCCGTTCCCGGATAGCGGCGAACATATCCTCCCAGCCGCAGAAATCCGCCGCCGGAACCGGGTTGATGGGCGGCAGCCGCAGCCGGTCGTCCAGGGAACTGATCCGGAAGCAGAAGGTCAGGTCCAGCGGGCCGCCGATTTCATAGATGTCCAGCTCATCCACATCCAGCATCTCGGTGAGGAACTCCTTGAGCTCCCCGTCGCAGTGCCGGGACAACTCCAGCCGTACCGGCTTACCCCGTTTGCGCTTCTTGATGGATTCCTGTATCTCGATCAGCAGATCCTCCGATTCCTCGTCGATATCCAGATCGGCGTTGCGAGTCACCCGGAAAGCCGCCACCGCCTCGATGTCGTGCAGCTCGAACAGCTCCGCCAGATGAGCTTCGATAATGGTTTCCAGCAGGACGAAAGCCCTCCCGTTCTCACAGGGCAGCTCCACCAGCCGGGGGAGGATGGAGGGAACCTGCACCACGGCGAAGGCCAGCTCCCCTTCCCGCTTCAGCCGGATCCCCAGGTTGAGGCTCTTGTTGGACAGCATGGGAAAGGGCCGGCTGCGGTCCACCGCCAGGGGCGTCAGCACCGGGAACAGCACATTGCGGAAATAATCGTCCGCGAAGCTCCGCTGATCCTCGTTCCACTCTTCCGCCCTCAGCAGGAAAAAGGCCTGCTGCCTCAGCAGCGGAATCAGCGACCGGGAAAGACAGGTGTACTGCTTCTCCACAAAGGCGTGGATCTTGGCGGAAAGCAGGGTGAGCTGCTGCTGGGGCGCCAGCCCCGCGTTGTCCGGCTCCCGGTAGCCGGAGCGCACCTGCTCCTTGACTCCCGCGACCCGCACCATAAAAAATTCATCCAGGTTGGAGGCGGTGATCCCCAGGAACTTGAACCGCTCCAGCACCGGGTTGTCCTTTTCGTAAGCCTCCTCCAGCACCCGGGCGTTGAAATCCATCCAGCTCAACTCCCGGTTGGTAAAGGGCAATCTGGTTTCCTTCTTCATTTGCCGTCATCCCCTCTCTGTGTCATGATAGCAGCTCGCTTTTATATACCAGAACGGGCTGGATGCCGAAAACATCCGCAAAAAAAGGCGCGCATTCCCCGAAGGCCCACCGCTCCAGGATCGGTTCCTCCCGTCCGGAGGCCGTCACCACCAGGCGGTCCGGTTCCAGCCGCAACCGTACGCCGGTGATCTTGCCCTTTCTCGATTCATCCAACGCATCGGCCAGCACCAGCATGGCCGCCAGCTTATCCACCAGCAGCCGCTGCTTCTCCGGCAGCTTTTCCCCGGTATCCGACGCCTCGATAAAGTCTCCGTAACGGGCGATCTCGCCGATCAGCGCGGTATCCTCTTCGTTCAGGCCGTAAAGATACGCCTGCTTGATGGCGTCGAAGGTGGAACGGCTGGAATCCTTGGAGTTGACGCCGAAGCCCACCTCGTGAAGGAGGGCGGCGCATTCCAGCAGAACCAGCCGCTTACCGCTGATCCCGTGGAGCTTTTTCAGCTTGCCGAACAGCAGCACGGCGTTTTCCCGCACCCGCTCCGCATGAGCCATGTCGCTCAGGCGGCGGTGAGCCATCTCCCGGGCGCAGGCCACGGCTCCATCCCGCTGGATTCCCTCAAACGCCCGCCGCTGGGCCTCATACAGCATCTGGCCGGCCGCTACGTCCATGATGTCCACCGGCGGGGCGGTCATGTAGGAGGCCTGGGTGAAATCCAGCATACGCAGATACAGCGCCAGCATGGGCAGAAGCTGCTCCGCGGCTTCCTCCGACAGGGACAGATATTGGGCGGCCACCGCCGCGTGCATCCCCTTGATGCGCCCGTACAGCTTCTCCAACTGCTTTTTCTCGATGCGGTAGATCCCGTCCTGCAGCGTGGCCCCGCACAGGGGGGCGATCACCTCCAGATTGCGTCCTGTAAGGGTCAGGGAGCCGAAGCGCCTCTCTCCCAGCCGCAGGGTGAGCCGGCGGAAATAGGTTTCCACATACTCCTCCAGGGCCTTGTAGAAACCGGCGGTCTGCTCCTCCAGGCTGCGCAGCGTCTCCCCCAGCTTCTGAAAGCCGATGGTGATGTTGCAGGTCTGCTGGATGGTCCTGCCGTCCCAGGCCGCCACCCCAACGCTGCCCGTGCCGATATAGGCCAGCATGGATTCCGCCTGCACGCCGGGCAGCCCCAGCAGCGCCGCGTAAACCAGGGCGCTTTCCTCTCCGTTCTGCAGCACTTCCACCACCAGATTGTTCTGGGTTTTCAACTGATCCACCACGTAGGCGCGGTTGCGGGCCTCCCGCAGCGCGGTGGTGGCGATGGCTCTGTATTCCGTCACGCCGTATTCCTTCATCACCTGGGAATAGCCCCGCAGGATCTCGGACAGACGGCGGACGGTTTCCACGCTGATCCGGCCGGAGGTGAACACCTCGTGGCCGATGCGCAGCGGATGCTCCAGCAACTCCAGCCGCTGGGCGCCGCCCTTGCCCGCCTGATAAATACCCATGCGCACATAATTGGAGCCGATATCCAGCACGCCGACGGCCTTCCATCTGCGCGGTTTGTCGCTCATGTTCTCCCGCCTGCCTCTCTGAATAAGGATGATATCCTCAGTATACCCCATTTTCCGCCAATCGTAAAGAATTCTATGGGAATTTAACCTCCCTTATTCCCGTCCCGCGCCTTGCATTTTTCTTCGCAAAAGCGTATACTGGTTCGCAAAGATCGTTCATCGGTAAGGAGGATTTCCATGATCGTTGTTCATGCCCACCGGGGCGCGTCCGCTTACGCGCCGGAGAATACCCTGCCCGCCTTCCGCCTGGCAATGGAGATGGGGGCGGACGGCTTTGAAAACGACATCCATCTCACCAAGGACAAGGTGTTCGCCGTTTGTCACGACGGCTCCATCGAGCGCACCTCCAACGGCACCGGTTCCATCCATGAGATGACGATGGCCCAGCTCAAGCAGTATGATTTCGGCGTCAAGTTCTCCGAGAAATTCGCCGGCACCCGCATTTCCTCCCTGGACGAGATGCTGGAGGTCACCCACGGGATGGACATCCTGAACATCGAGCTGAAGGGGCCGCTGCCTGCGGGGCAGGATCTGGACGAGGCCCTCTCTATTCTATACGCATCCCTGGAAAAATATCATTGCGTGGAGCGCACGATTATCTCCACTTTCGAACACGCCTGGGGACGGCGGATCAAGGAGCTCTATCCGCAGTTGAAGATGGGCCTGCTCTACGGCGACCATCTCACCCCTGAGCAGACCCTGGAGCTGGTGACGGCATACAAGGCGGACGCCATCCATCCGGAGCTGGGCGGCCTCACCCCCGACATCGTGGCGGCCTGCCGCGCCAACCACATCCTGATCAACGCCTGGACTGTGGACGCCCCCGAGGCGATCCGCCGTGCCATCGACCTTCAGGTGGACGGCATCATCACCAACGTTCCTGACAAGGTTCTGGCGGCGCTGGGCCGGTAAGCCGTCGCGGGGTGTTATGATTATGCCGGAAATGGATCTTTTGGATCTGGGAATCAGCCAGCTTTATCTCTGCGAAAGGAAAATCCGCGGGGTGATGGGGTGGTTCGACCCTTCCCAAGCAGCGGCATACGCTCCCCTTCCCGTCCGGAATTTCGGCAGCGGCCGCTTCACCCTCACCGATGGTCACAGCCGCGCCTATGTCGCGTATAAGCAGTGGGTGAAGCGCCTTCTCGTCGTGCAGGACGAGGAGGAAATCGTGACGGGCGAAACTGGCCAAAAGCTCTACCGACAGGATATCCTCTGGTGCGAACGCTTTTCCCTGCGAACCATCGGAAATCTGGAAAACCGTATCCTTTCCCAAACGGATTATCAGCGGCTGTGGATCGACCGCTGCGACAGAGGCTATAACCTTCTGTTCCTCTGCGGAACCGACCGCAGGCGGGAGATGGAAAACCGCTTTCCCACACTGTTTCTCTACGGCTGCGACCGGGAAGCGCGCCGGTTTTATTTCGAGGACCGCCAGGGAACCCGCTATCAATTCGACGGCGGCGGACTGTCGCCGGAGCTTCCATGAGGAATAGACCTTCCGCCGCTGCAAAGAAAATTTGCGGCGGCGGTTTTCCTCTTTCGTCCGTTCCTCCCAGAAGGCGGCTTTCGCCGCAAAAATAATGGCGGAAGCCTGTTGACAGCATGGCCGGGGAATGCTATAATAATGCCTGCGCCGCGGGTGCGGCCAACTGAATAGAGGCGAGAATGCTGGAACTGGCAGACAGGCACGTTTGAGGTGCGTGTGCTTTTAGCGTACGGGTTCAAGTCCCGTTTCTCGCACCATCGGTGAGTTCTTATGGGACTCACCGATTTTTATTTTCCCCAAATTCTATGACTGTGGACGGAATATTGCGTGACATGACTCTTCATTGATGATATAATAATAAAAATTATTGTTATATTTGGGAGATATTTATGCACTCAAATACAGAAAAAATAACCGAAAAAGTTGTTGTTAAGTGTGTGAAAGAATTTCTGACAAATAAACCTGATGGAAACTGGCACGAAGAAAAGGTAAGAGAATCTAAGCCTCATGGGCACGGGCCCGATTTAATTCTTGTGGGTGGCAAAAGGAACAGCGAATATTTTATAATTGAATGCAAAGGAAAATCATATACCGCCTCAGCTAAATCTGTTAATAAAGAAGGCTGGCTTAATGCTTTGGGACAACTAGTCACAAGGATGGAAACTGAACGTGTCATTCAAACAGGTAAAAACAGAGGTAAAATCAATCGCGCCTACAAATATGGTATGGGACTATATTGGATTGGCGCTCAAGTTGCTTTGCGGCGAATTCCTCGTAAAATTGCAAATACATTAAATCTATATATATTTTCTATATACGATGATGGATGGGTAAAACAATGGACGCCAAAGGATTTTGGAAAAAGTTATTTAGAGGATGCTTTCAGGCGCCTATGATTTATTACATAACACCAAAGCTTAAGGTTTGGATAAAACCTCTTGCTGATGGCCTGCGAATCATGGATATAATTGGGTTACTTTAAGTCCTATAATTCCACTCCAACCAATGAGAAAAGATAGTGGTGCACGGTTTGCTCTACGAACCTTCCGCTGAACAAGTCGTTGAACTTCTTGAAATTTGCGTGATATAATCTCTATATCTATAAATATTGAATCAGAAGGACATGCCTATGGGGTGGGAGAAATAATGAAGAAAAGATTCCTTGTCATGTTAACAGCTACGATCTATGTCGTTCAAGCGTTGCTTCTATATATTCTGTCACCACTCTTACTCTTCATAAAGACTACAAACCCGCCGTTACCTGTAAGTAAGTATCTACTCATTGTCTTTTTCTTGCTGTCAATTATATTCATCATTGTGAATATTGTGACAGCATTTTTAGAACTGAGAAATTCAAACAACAGCACGCAAAAAATCCCTCTTGGCACAATAATGGGATTTAAGCTGGCGTTAATTCCTTTTTTCATTAGCCACAGTTATTGGTTTATTCTAGCAATGGGGGGGACGGCTAATCCATTTTTAATGATTTTGTGGTTTGTTATACCCTTTCTATTTTTGTTTTACGCCTATCTGGTTTTATTCTCCACTTCGTCCTATTTGATTGTACAAATACTAAAATTACGCAAAAACGGTACTCTTACAAAGGGACAATGTATTTTACATATCATGATGCAGTTGTTGTTCTTTATCGATGTAGTAGATTCTGTATATTTGTTTTTTAAATACAGAAAATGCAACTGAATAATGAAGTCCATTGCTTTCGCAACAGATCCTTTTACATCTCACCTATACAGTGGGAGTGTCTTTATAGGACCTCCCATTTTTTATTTTCCTCGAATCCTATAACTCCATTCCGACCAGACCTGCGGTCGGTAATTCGTAATGGGTTGCCGGCTGCTTTTTCGTTGCGTAGATCGACCACGAGCGGGATCCTTTTTGTCCCACCTTTACAAGTCTGAATAGGCCGAACCTCTTGACCATTGGCAAGATGTTCGGCCTATTCGTCTTTTTAGACGAGTTTAGCTGGATTTAAACTCTAATGGGCACCAGCCGCAGACGAATCTTTGTCTGCGGCTGGCGTTTTGTATATAAGCCCAAAACCGGCCAGTTTCCACAGATTTCCTATTTGTGCTTATTTTAATGCTTATTTTAATATAATTATATACAACGTAGCTAAAGGTCTGTTGCGTGTTTCGGCAGATAACGAAATGTGAACCCTCCCCGTCGAAGACATTAGGGAGAGCTTTAATGTATAGCCGTTTTTCACAATTAGATGCCGTTCAACAGTTGGCAGTAACGGTTTATAAAAGGGCGCGGGTTACCTAATGTAGCCAGATTCTCAAAGCTGTGATTGTAGATTTTGGTGGTTTCACAGCTTTTCTTATGAAATATATCCACACGATATATTTATAGGATTGAAGGAATAATTTTTGATAGAACGGAATCGCGACATAATGATTGATTAAAATAAATATTTGGCATGTAATTGTTCGACTAGTTAGAAAGTGCATCTTTACTACATATTTTGGAAGACGAATGTATTCTAAATATTTTTGTAGATTATACAAAATAAACAACAAAAATACGTTATATCCACAAATTTTAAAACAGATTATTGACATCCGAAAAAATACGTGATATATTACAGCAAACGGTGAATATATTACACTCGATATTCTAACAGGAGATGAACAAAACAAATAAAAGGACGTGGCAACAAATGGGACGTCAAAAATATATTCAAAACTTATTTTATAAGTATGAGGGTCTTAGTGCCCTAGGTTTCTTCTGTTCATTTTCTATAATATCAAATTTTAAAAGCGACACGGATCGCAGTATTTAGCTGCGCCTCGTGTCGCTTTTTGTGTTCGAATAGGTAATAAAATGATTTAAAGCTCCTGGTTTATAGAGAGTAGAGAGTATGTTAAGAAGCATTTCGCAGTTGATGATGCGATCAATGGGGGTGTAATTTATCCGTTTAGCCATCGAATGAATCAATTTTTGTCACAAAAATAATAAAGGGGGATTTTAAGATGAACTTATCGGAATTGACAACTAAAGTAAGGAAGAAAAAAGGCCTCATTTTTTTGGTTTCATTAATAGGAATTATTATTGGCGTTTTGATGACACTTCTCGCAGCTTATATTCTCATGTTTCTGCTAAATTACTTTATAGAGCAAGTTTTTCACGGAGAACCCATTTCATTTATTACTTCATGGATGGGTGTGTTGACAGTCCTTCTGTTCACATTTATAATTTCCATCTTTTTTAAAAAAACCAAATAAATTAGAGGTGATAAGCAAATGGACAAGATTTATGAAAAAACCCAGGAGATATTCAAAAATGCACTTGGTTCGGAAAGAGAAATAACACCTGATGTTTTGCTAAAAAGAGATGTTGTAGGTGATGACGTAGAAGCGAGCGATCTGGGGTTATCCTCTCTTCAAGTCATTGAAATATTAATTGAGGTTGAGTCTTTCTTCAATATTGATATAGGTGAGGAAGTTATCGTAAAGCTGAGGACGTTTAATGACCTTGTTAACCAAATTGAAGTATTAGTGCAAAAACAAGAAGAGGAGACCATGCATTTAGAGGTTTTAAAGCATGAAATATTCTAATTGGAATTGGTCAGCTTATAACTGTATCAAAATCATTGAGAATACAGTAGTCTTATTCAATACGGTCAGCAACAGTATCATAACAGTTGAGAAAGAGATATATGAAGGCTGGCGTGAAACAGGCAATTATGGGAAAGATGAAGACATATTAGAAAGGGCTGGCTTTATTTACAAACAGACGGATGAAGCCTTTCTTTGTGCCTGTTTCGATAAAAGGTATAACGATTATAAGAATATGTCCTTTTGGATTTATGTGGATATGGATTGCAATTTCCGCTGCAGTTATTGTTTTGAATCAAATCGGATTAGCGAGCAATATATGGACAAGGATATCGCTTCCAGCACCATACAGTGGATATTATCATGCATCGATAGAGCTGGGTGCGAAGAACTGGAAATTACTTTTATGGGAGGGGAGCCACTGCTTAATAGTGAAATTTTTGAATTTGTGTATGAAACGCTTGCAGAATCAGCAAAAGCCAGGAATATACAACTTACCTGCTGTATCATTACCAACGGATCATTACTTTCAAATTATATACATATATTCAAAAAAGGTCGTTTTTTTATTCAGGTAACTTTGGATGGACTTGCTGCACAACACGATAAACGAAGGCGCTTTAAAGATGGGAAACCAACATTTGATATTATCATGCGGAATATTATCGACGCACTTAACGCTTGCGGCGAAAACTTAAATATCACCATTCGCATCAATGTCGATGAAATGAATATACAACATGTTGCTGGCTTGATTAAGTTCCTTCACAAAATCAGGCTAAGCCAAAGAGTGAATATCTGTCTTGGAGAGACCGTAATTAAGGGGCAGCAAAAACGCTTGAAATCCGGTTTTTACAAGCAATTGATGCAACTATATAAAGTAGCGCAAAGCAATGGGATTCAAGTGAGCTTGTCGGAAGAAAATGTTTGTTATCTCTCTAGCCCGCGCTGGTTTATGATTAATTGGAATGGTGATATTTATAAATGCCCCTCCCTTGTAGGGGAGGAAAAGCTGCGTGTTGGTAACGTAAAGACGGGATTGAATGATAATTATGAGCGCCAAACCAGTATAAAAGCATGGAACTCGAGATTATGTTCTCAATGTAAATATGTCGGCATATGCTCCGGTGGCTGCCGGTATCTCTCATATTTGAATGAAGGCTCTTTAGAAGCCGCCGGCATGTGTAAGAAGATGTATTATAAGCTGATTACAGAGAATTATATGCAAATCAAATACCAAGGTTCTTTATCGGAAGATGAAAAAAATAAATGTTGTAGGTGAAAAAATGAAAAGCTTGAAATGGTCCTGTTTTTTGAGCAGAATCGATCGACAGGATGAAGAATTATCGGGCTCTGTTTTGTTTCACAGCATAAATCGAGGCGTATATTATGTGCCAAAAGAATTTATGGAAGAAATAGATATCTATCTTTCCGATAACAAATTGCCGTCGGAAGGAGCTAAAGATGCGATTGTTAAACTATATCATTCAGGAATGCTAGTAGATAGAGACAATGATGAAAGTACGCTTACAGATCGTATGCGGGATGAATATTACAGGCAGGGCATACGTTCGGTTTTCTATTTTGTACCAACTTGGCAATGTAATTTTAATTGTCCTTATTGCATTCAGCATAATACGATACATAATCAAACAGATGATCAAGGAACTACCATGTCGCTGGAAACGGCACGGCAATGTGGTAAATTCATGGTAGAGTATGCCAAACAACAAGCGACTAAAGAACTCTTAATTTGTTTTTACGGAGGAGAGCCATTACTGGCACCTTTAGTGGATCTGGAAATGATGAAAGCGGTGAAAGAGCTTGCAGGTCAGGATATAAGACCGGATTATATACTGATTACAAACGGCACGCTCATTCGGGAAAATATTATTCTGGAAATGAAAGCTTACGGCTTGAATACCGTTCAAATCACCTTGGATGGTCCGCCAAAAATACATGATAAACGTCGTACATATGTAAACGGCAGGCCATCTTTTATGACAATTGTAGACAACATCAAGAAATTGCATAAGTGGGGATTGAAAGTAGCGGTTCGTGTAAACATTGACTCTACAAACGCAAAGCATATCACTGAACTGATAGATATTCTTGCGGATTTTGGGATTCAGCATTTTGCGGAAATAAAGTTTGCCCCCGTGGATTCCTGGGAATCCAGCAGTGAAGAAATCGGTCATAATGCATCCGCTCTCCAATGGTTTGGGGATATTTATAAAAGAACAGTGGAGAAAGGGTTTTACACCACCTTTTGGGAATCTCTTTGCGGTATTTACGGAAAATCCTTCTTTTCTATTGCAAGCGATGGCAAGCTATACAAATGCCCCTCATATACCGGCATTGAGGAAGAAACCGTCGGTGACATTTATAATGGAGTAAACGAACATTACTACGATTTCATTAATCGTGATATTCCGTCCGCCTGCAAAGAATGTCGTTGGATAGGCATTTGTGGCGGTGGGTGCCTGTACCAAAAATACCTAAAGAGTCCCGATTATAACGCGGACTATTGTATATCTCAAACATTCGAGTCGATTATGAATGCATTTTTTACATATACCCATAAGCAAAAAGTGCAATCATATATCAATAAGAGTGTTTGAAATATAAATATAATAAAAGGAGGTGCAAGGTATGAAAGTTATCTGCTTGGAGCAGCCGAAGCTGGGCGAAAAAAGTTTTTGCTGCAACACGGTATGCTACACTTGTGGGGCACAATGCTAGGATCGGGCTGAGGTAAGTTAGGTGAGATATATTTTTCGTATAATCGGGAAATATATCTCACCCTACCTCCTTCAAAAATGATGATTGAGGTTATTTATGAAAATATGTTTGATATGCATGGGAATGGGATTTGTAGGTTCGGAAAGCGTCGTTTCAGGCCGTGCTTTAGGGATTGCCTTATTGGGGGCCCAGTTGCGTGCCAATGGGTACGAAACTGATATCTTAGACTTAACGCTGGATAAAGAATATACCGATAAAGCAGCGTTATGCTCTAAAGTGATGAATGAAAATTATGCAATCGTCGGTTTTTCTATTATTGGACCGAATACATGGGAGAAAAGCAAGTATGTGATCAGAGCTCTTCGGGATATAGGATATTCCGGAGTGATTGTGTTGGGTGGCTTTTATGCCACATTTGAGCATGAAACAATATTTGCCGAGACACGGCAGCATGATGTAGACATTATTATTCGCGGCGAGGGCGAGAAAACCATGTTGCTTGTCGCCAATGCCATTCGTGACAAGACGGATTTCAGTCAAATCCGAGGCATAACGTATCAAATAGACGGCAAGACAATCGCCATGCCGAATGCGGATTGTATTGAGGACTTATCCGCATTGCCATTTGCTGCGGAAGATCATGTGAAAAAACTGATTGCGATTGGCCAGCCCATAAACCTTCAGTCAAGTCGCGGGTGTTATGGTAACTGCAAATATTGCAGCAATCGGTCATTCTATGGTTCAAACGGAGATTCCTGGAGGTATAGATCCGCTCAGAATGTCGTTGATGAAATCGAGATGCTGATAAAACGATACGGCGCTAGAAAGTTTACTTATGTAGATGAAAACTTCATAGGTCTTGGTAAAACAGGTCAAGAACGGGCCAAACAAATCTGTACGGAAATACTGAAAAGAAATTTAGATATTGAATTTTACATGGAATGTCGCCCCAACGATATCACCGAAGAGGTAGCTTCCTTGTTGTCTCAGGCTGGTTGTAAACTGGTCTTTTTGGGTTGCGAATCGGGTTCGACTGCTGTTCTCAAGCAATTAGGTAGGGGCGGACTAACCCGTGAAATCAATATACAGGCTCTTTCCATATTAAAAAAATATGGCATCAAATTTACAGTTGGCTTTATTATGTTTACTCCATATGCAAATATGGAAGATATTAAGCAAAACCTCTCCTTTCTCCGATTTGCCCATAATCAATATGTGGAAAATTATGTAAGGATTCCGACATATTCGGTTAACCCTTTTACGATCCTGCTTCCATACAAGCACACTAAATTTTATGAGGAAATACTTCAAAGCAAAAATTACACGACAAATAATGACCGTGATTATACCTATATTTGCCAGAATGCGCACGTTGAGCTTCTGAAGAGACTATTAATTGATTCGCGTCTTCATGAATTCATACATGAAAACGAAAAGCCGCTAACAGATTGTGAGGAATACTACAATAGTAAATGCACCCATTACCTAGTGGACCAGTTCCAGATAGATCAAATGAATACTATACTGGATTATGTCAGCAAGATAGTAGACATGGTCGAGAGCAACAATCTGCAACTTTACTATTCGGAAACCGGCAATCTGAAAAAAGAACTAATTAAATCCCGAAAAAAATATTTAGCAAAAATAAAACAAGCTCAGAAGGAAGTGGAACAACAATATTCCGTCATTTCGGTCAATCAGCAGCTAGCGGACGAATATATGTACACCCACATACAATTGGGATCTACTAATGAGCGGCACACCTCTGTCAAGCTGAGAATTATAGAGCATAAGGATGAAACGCAAAAACCTGTGCTCGTTTTTGCGGATAATATTACAAACCATGTGTCGAATACCATTTTAAATGCGCACAAATTGGCGGAGCTATACAAGGTGGTCATAATGGAAGAACAAAATTATTGTCAGGATTTTTGTTCTGATTTTTCACAAACATGGGGAATGATTATCGATAAATATAAACTCATTTTTCGATATATATCAACAAATATCTCCCAAAAACCATTTGATGTTATCGGCGTTTATTCCGCCGGAATGGCGGCTCTGGTCGCCGCATATGATTGTCATATACCGTTGAATCAGTTTATAGGTTATCAGGGGATAGTGGACTTTCCATACCTTATTGAATCAGGAGATTGGAAAGAGTATTTTAAGCCTGTGAAACCAGACATATGTGAAAATGGAATGAGTTTGGAGAAATTGTTTGAGCTTTTTCCGGTGCTCAAATCCTGGGACGTATGCAAAATATTATCATCGGAGTTATTTTCCTCTATTGTATTGCTCACTGAAAAAGATGAAGTATACGATCGTTGCGCGGATCATATTCTACAAATGGTGCCTGAAAAAAACATTCAAAAGATCGGTATAAATGCCTTAGAGGACGTGATAGAAACGATTATGAGTAGTCAGTATACCGGGGCATGAAACGACAGTGCGGGAGGGCATAGGAAATGACAAAGGATCATACGCACCTATTCGAAGCGAATAGTAAAAAATATGCATTTGATTCAGAGAGACTTGTTGCTGTATCATTGGATGATATTACCTATGATCTTCTGACGGACTTGAAAAATGGGCAAGTTAATAGCAGTGAATATTGTAAATATGAAAAAGCTCTCGTTGAAGAAAGCAATCGTTCCTTGCAAGAAGTTATAAAGGAAGGCTTCTTTTTCGGCGAAGATGAGGATGAAATGGTTGATAACCGTGTCTATCAAAAGGCATATTTTTCATTTCCTACGGTTCATCGATGCAATTTTAAATGCCGCTATTGTTTCGCAGACGCGGGCCGGAATTTTGAACAATATGGAATGGCATTTCAGCCTGAGACTCTTCGCAAAGCCATGGAATACTTGTATATGGATTTGTTTGCAGATATTGAGACGTTCCGCTTGGATTTTGTTAGCGGCGGAGAGCCACTGCTCAATTTTGGTATCATTCAAGATTGCGTCCAGATCGGCCGCGATCTGTACAACGAAACAGGTAAAAAACTCGAAATATGGCTATGTACAAACGGGTCCATCAATCAGAAATCTTACTGGGAATTCTTAGAAAAAAATCGTATAAGTTTGGGAGTCAGTATTGATGGCGATCAGAGTGAACATGATAAAAATAGGCTGGACAATAACGGGAACGGAACCTATCAGCTTGTAACGAAAAATATACGATATATTATTGATAATCCTGACTTTAATTCAAATTTTAGAGACTTATGGGGATTAAGCGTTATTACCGGAGATACATCAAGCCTTGTGGATATCTTAAAACATAATAAAGAGCTTGGGTTCAATCGAATGCAGATGAAATTTGTTCGTCTGCATAAAGACGTACCGTTCTCCATTAATAGACAGACGATTATTCATGTTAAAGAAATGTATCATGATCTTGCTGAATTTTTAAAATCTACATATGATACAGGTGATCTTTCTTATTTGAATATGATAGTCAATGAAAATGATTATTTCGGTAAAATACTCTGCCGACTGATTTTGAGAGAAAAATATCATACCAGGTGTTTTGCCGGTAAATGTAAAGTAAGCATTACCGCAAACGGGCAGCTTTATCCATGTGATAGCTTTGTGGGTAACAGTGACTATTGTTTGGGCGACATATACAGAGGGATTGATGCAGAAAAACGTGAAAAATTCTATGAAACTACGATCTATACCCGTGAACCATGTAGGAACTGCTGGGCCAAATATGTTTGCGGCGGTGACTGTTTACATAATGCCTATCTTGTCAATGGGGATATCCATATGTGCGATGAAACTTTTTGTGACTTTATGCATTATGCAATTGAGCTAGGTATCGATTTGATACAGCATATCAGTGAAGGACCTTATGCCCAGAATTTTTATAGGTTCTTAAAATTGAGATCATTTATGTGAAATGAGATGACACAATGAAAAAAATCATTCAAAATAATGCATATGTCTTAAAGGAACTTTATGCTTATTCGAAATTGTATGTATTTATTTCTCTTTTAATACCGCTAACTGCCATCATTGACCCACTGAACAATACCATATTGGTTAAGTCTTTTATTAACCATTCGCTTGACAAAAATGTGACAATGATGTTGGCGTTTGCTACCTTGTACCTGTTAACAAGCTTGATCCAATATCTGGTTCGATCCTATTATGATATTCGTTTTAGTTCACTAAAATGGGTTAGTATACGCAAAAAAATGGAAACAAAATTAATGGTTCAATATTTGAATCTAGATTTAAAGCAGCTTGATAATCCGGCGTTTTATAACAAATATACACAGATCCTGAATGATGCACAGAACCGGTTCGGCGCGGTTATGGGAAGCCTCCAAGGCTTGTTGGGGCAAATACTGGCCTTAGGGACTCTTGTTACCGTAGTTATGGTACTTGATCCTGTTGTCCTCTTAATATCCATTGCAGGCGTTGTTCTAAGCTTTCTAGTAACGCCCCTTATCAACAAGAAAAATTATGAGCTATTTCAAAAGCTAACACCGTCCAATCGTAAAATGGATTATGTTAAGCGCATATTCTATATCAATTTGTATACCAAGGAGCTTAAGCTGTTTAATTTTAAAGACTTGTTTTTGTCCATGTATAGCGATGCAAATCAAGATGTATTGAATATCAGGAAAAAATACAGCAAAAGTGTGTTGAGCATGGTAATCCTACAGAATATTATTGGAGCGCTTACTTTCGTATTGACTTTAGTTTATTTGGGGTTTCGGATGATTAATCATGGAATGGATGCCGGAACCTGCTTTGCTCTGGTCAATGGGTCTATTAACATTAAGATGCAATTATCCGGTTTCTTAAATACCTTGGGTCAATTCGCCGCGCACAGCAATTATATTGATAATTATCGCAGCTTTTTCGAATATCGATCCATCATCGAAACGAATAAAGGACTTCCAGCCTCCACGTCTGAAAATGCAGAGAGGGTAATAGAATTTCGAAACGTATGCTTTAAATATCATGATGATATGGATTTTGTACTTAAAAATATCAACGTGACTATTCGTCATGGTGAGAAAGTCGCTATAGTAGGGAAAAACGGCGCAGGGAAATCCACGTTTATTAACCTCCTGCTGCGTTTTTATGATCCGAACTCAGGAGAAATTCTGTTGGATAAAATTCCATATGCAGAGTATGAGATCGGTAGTTTGCGCAATATGTTCAGTTTGGTTTTTCAGGACTACAATGCTTATGCGGTATCGGTTTCAAAAAATGTGACGACGACTTATGAAGAATCCAAAAACGACCGTGAAAGAGTAGTGAAATCATTGGAGCTCAGCGGCCTATATAAAAAGATAAACGGGATGGAGAAGGGCTTGGACACAGAGCTTACGCGCGAATTTGATGAAGCCGGTATTGTGCTTTCAGGTGGAGAAACGCAAAAACTGGCTTTGGCAAGAGCTTATTATAAAAATGCAGAATTTTTAATTTGCGATGAGCCTACAAGCAACATTGACCCATTGGCGGAACATGAGATGATCAATAATATCATTGCTGCGAGTGAAGGAAAAACTCTCATCATAATTTCCCATAGATTGTCTTCCATGCAAAACATGGATAAAATCCTCTTATTTGATCACGGGGAAATAGTTGAAACCGGTACTCATCGTGAATTAATAGAGTTGAACGGACTATACGCAGATATGTATAAAACACAAGTTAGTCATTATGACTTGAACATTTAAGGGAGTTTCTGTATGTGGAATATTACACCAAAGTCTAAGGCGTATTTTACATGCAGGCAATGTCAGCTTGTAAATTATATCGAATATATGAATAAAGATCCCAGAAAGCTGTTTCAAATTAGCCATGGCTATCGTTATAAACCAGTGTCGTCACAATTAGCGGCCTGTATTTTCTATTCAGACCAGGACAGAGATATTATGAAAAACACATATGGAATTGTCATTAATGAGAAACATTTGGATGACGTGGAAATGCTCAGGCAATATATTAGAGACAATTTAAAGAGTAGTCCCATCTTAGTGGAAATGGATGCTTATGAATGCCCCTGGAACAGGGGCTATCATCTTTTACATCAAAAACATTTTTTTCTCGTGGTGGACTATAATGCAACGGAGAATTATTGCATTGTATCGGATTCTTATTGTTCCGAACAACTCATACATTTTCATTTTAATAAGCTGTTGGAGTGGCATGGTTGTGCTTCAGTATTCATCCATACAGATGATAAAGAGAACTTGTTTGATGAAAGAAGTACCTATTTATCAATTGCTCAACAACATCTTCAGCATGATTATATACAGGATATCAATATGATGAGATATCATATTCTAGATAGACTCACTGAAATACTTGGGGAAAAAGACGGGTCAATACCGCTTGATTCCACATTTTATGCTATTCAAACCATAGCTTATCAAAAGGTTGCTTATACAGAATATTTATCATTATGCCAAGATCAATTAGGGATGGTAAATCTAAATAAATTAAAGCAGGATTACTTGCGGATGGCAAAGAAGTATGAGGAATTAAAGGTTTTATTAGTGAAACATTCCATTATAAACAAAATTGATAAAGACGCAATATCTTCCAAATTCGATCAATTGATTTTTATAGAACAAGGCATCACGTTTTGCTATTCTCAATCCCTGAATACCCTATAGAAGGAAAGATAACGCATCAAAATTGTGGAGATAAACAAAATGGACATTATTTATAAAGATAATCATTATGATAAAACTGATTATAACGAATTTGTAAAAAGGCATATAGACAATCCTTGCAATATTAAGACGATGTTAATAATGCGGCGCACCCCCGAACTGATATTTGCAATGTGTATGTGTTTAGAAAGAAATAATACCGTTATACCAATTGATCCGGCATATCCCAAAAAGCATATTGATTATATAATTAAGGATTCAGCACCAGACAAGATAATTTCCGATATTGATTCATATAATGATTTGTTTCAAGAAAAACGGTCGAATATCACCCAAAATGATGTGGCATATATCCTTTATACATCCGGCTCAACCGGTCATCCAAAAGGCGTAGAAGTTACATATGAGGCTCTATCTAACTTTATTGAGGGCATTTCCGAAACAATTGATTTTTCTCCTGGTAAAAGAATCGCTTGCCTTACCACGATATCATTCGATATCTTCTTTCTTGAAAGTATCGTGGCTCTAAATAAAGGATTAACGGTTGTTTTAGCAGATGAAGAAGAACAACGAAATCCAAAGCTGATGGCGAAGTTCATTCAAGATAATGCAGTTGATATAATTCAAATGACTCCATCCAGAATGCAGTTGCTCTTGAATTATGACAAAGAGCTTATATGCCTAAAAAGCGTTAAGGAGATCATGATTGGTGGTGAGGCGTTCCCTTTTGGTCTACTTCAAACTCTGCAGGAAAAGACCACCGCGAGGATATACAATATGTACGGTCCTACTGAAACAACTATCTGGTCGACAATCAGCAATCTTACTTATAAAGATCATATTGATATCGGTCGTCCAATAAAAAACACTGAAATTTACATAATGGATGATAGCCTAACTCTTTTGCCGAGTGGACAAATTGGTGAAATTTGTATTGGTGGAAAAGGACTTGCGAAAGGCTATGTTGGCAGAGATGACTTGACCGCGGAAAAGTTTATCTATCTTCCGCAAAAACCAAACGTTAGAGTTTATCGCACGGGCGACATGGGACGTCATTTACCTGATGGCGATTTGGAATATTTAGGTAGAACTGATAATCAGGTAAAAATACGTGGTCATCGTGTTGAACTTGAAGAAATCGAGTCGCATCTTAACCAAATTAAAGGAATACACCAAGCGGTTGTTATTGCATTGGAGACAAACGAAACAGATAAGATATTACAGGCGTTTTACACAAGCGATGCCACTTTGAATCAAAAAGAGATAACGGATTATTTATCTTCAAAGCTACCCGAGTATATGATTCCGGTCAGATTTAAACGTGTCGAAAGTTTCCTTCAGACGGAAAACGGGAAAATTGACAGGAAAAGAGTATTACAATGTGTGGAGATAAAGACTGGAGATGACCTGCCGGAAGAGTCTAAGCTAAGCGAATTAAATGCCGTCCCCCAAAAGGCCTTTGGGGTAATAAAATCTACTCTTGCCCCCAAGAATGAAGATGTGACATTAGAAACTTCCTTTGTCGAAGCAGGGGTAGATTCAATTACCTTTGTTAATTTAGTTGTCGCATTAGAAAGTGAATTCAATTTTGAATGGGATGATGAAATGCTATTAATAACCGCATTCTCAACCATAAGATCAATGGTTGAATATGTGGACTCAAAAATTTCCGAGTGATGGTGTAAAAAATGATTTGTGAATACATTGAGGGAGATACGTTCTGTGAATTGAATATAGGCATAGGGCACCAGTTGTCAAAAATCCACGGTCTAAACAAAGGACCATTGAGAAATGCTGTTAAAGTCAATACCTGCTCGATTAATAAGGTGAAAATCCTTTTGATTCAATTTGACAAGTCTAATAAGATGGGAACTATCGGGGTTGCGGAAAGCGAAAAGATTACATCAGCTTTTGAATACGCAACGCAAAAGAAAATACCAGTGATTGCTGTTGTTGCCTCTGGTGGCATCCGAGTTAATGAGGGGACTTTGGCGTTAATGCAGATGGCTAAGATGACCGCCGCTGTAAAACAACATAGCGCTAAAGGTTTACTATATATTTCTGTTGTTACTAACCCAACACTTGGCGGTGCAAGTGCCAGCTTTGTGTCATTAGCAGACATTATAATCGCGGAAAAATATGCTGTATATGGATTCTCTGGCAGAAGGATTATTGAGGATACAACACACGAGCAGTTGCCGGACGATTTCCAAACAGCCGAATACGCCAAACGTCATGGGATGGTCGATATTGTCGCAGATAAGTCTGAGATAAAACAAATCATATCAAAACTATTACGATTACATGAGCAATAGGTAAGGTTTATGAATTATTCAATATCAGAAAAACTGAATATATTGAAGCACGCTAACCGCGCTAATGCAAAGTCGTATATTGATCTTATCTTTACTGATTTCATGGAACTTAGCGGTGACAGGCTGTATGGTGATGATCCCTCAATTATAGGGGGCATAGGCTTTATTGACAATATTCCCCTGACGGTGATTGGTCAGTTACGGGGAAGAAACATGGAAGAACAAGTCAAATTCAATTTTTCAATGACACACCCGGAAGGCTTCCGGAAATCACTACGGTTGATGAAGCAGGCAGAAAAATTCCATAGGCCAGTCGTTTGCTTTATAGATACAGTCGGTGCATATCCGGGTAAACAGGCTGAAGAACATGGACAAGCTTCCGCAATTGCGAATAATCTAATGGAAATGATGACTTTAAAAATCCCCATTATCTCAGTCCTTATTGGATATGGTGGGAGCGGAGGAGCGTTAGCTTTATGTGTAGCGGATCGTATTGCTATTCTGGAAAATGCGGTATTCAGTGTTATTTCCCCAAAAGCCTGTGCTCAAATCTTATGGAAAGATATCAGCAGAGAAATCGAAGCTGTTGAAATATTGAAAATGACATCCATGGATTTGTTACAGCAAGGTATTGTGGACTTTATCATTCCCGAACCGGACGATGGAGCGCATACCGATGTACAAGAGACAGCTATAAGGATAAAGACCTATCTTAGAAAAGAGATAAAGCTGTTGGAGAATATTCGCACATCTAAACTCGTACATCAGCGGCAAAAGAAATATAGAGCGATAGGAAGGTAGGATAATCGGAGTGGGCAATACAGCGGCACTGGTATTTGGAGGGCAAGGATCCCAATTTACAGGGATGGGAAAACGGATTTATGATTCCTTTTCAGAAGCAAGGTCTGTTTTTGTATTAGCCTCTGATGTTGTAGGCTATGATGTCGCCAGAATGTGTTTTGAATCTTCGCAAAATGAATTGAACAAGACGATATACTGCCAGATTTGCACCTTTACTGTTGAGTTGGCGATCTATGAGGTATTCAAAAAGAAAAATATCCTGCTTAACGCCGTTGCCGGATTTTCTTTAGGAGAATATATGGCTTTGGTAGCCGCAGGAATAACAGACGCAAAAACAGCGTTTGCGTTGGTGAATGCCAGGGCAAAGGCGATGGAAAATGAAGTTGCCGATAATGCAGGGAAGATGGTTGCTATCGTGAATTTGGATATAGAAAAAGTTGAGGCTATTTGTAAAAAGTTTGAGGCCGGAAAAGCGGCGGTTGCCAATTATAATGCCTTTAATCAGATTGTTGTGTCGGTCGCGATAGAAATTTTTGACGAGTTTATAAATAACGTAAAATCAGCAAACGGGCGAGCTATTCCACTAAAAGTCAGCAGACCATTTCATCACCCAATGATGCAACCAGCAGCAGATACATTTAAGGCTGATTTAGATAAAGTCGTTTTCAAAGAGCCTATATTGCCGATCTATATGAATGTTACTGGCGAGTCGCTTTCTACAAAGGACTTTGTTTCTGAGAACCTTTACAAACAGATAATTAGACCTGTTGAATGGATAAAGACAATTCAAAATATGAGGGCCAATGGCATTGATACTTTTTATGAAATCAGCCCCAAACCTACATTGGCGCCATTTATTAAGAACATCGCAGAAATAGGCATGGAAATAATGGATGTTCAATCCACTTTAATAAACTGTGAAAACGCATAACTTCACACTTTCGCCAAACTATGAAATAAAAATTCTGTTATCTATCCACTTTATTCATCAAGAGAAAGAGCCGACCGCGGAGCAGTTCGCATTCCTTTCTCAATTGTTCGTTTTCTTCTGAAATCTTATCAATGCTTGATATATGCTGCTATTTCTTCTTGCTGATTTTTTCTGTCCTTCGCCTTTTGGGTGTTGTTTTTTGTTCTTTTGCAGCGAGTTGGTCTTGAGTCAGATCTCGTACGTGAAATTTGGCAAACACATACCGGCTTAGTTCTGAATACGCCATCAAGTTTTTTATATTTATCCGGCGGCCGGCGGCCTTCAAATCTTCCATAGCACGAAGGACTTTTTCAATGGTTTGCTGTCTCATCTATTCCTCCTTCATATTTCTTAATAAAAGTCATCGAGTCACTCACGCCGCTGCCTCCTTCTGCGCAAAAAGTCACGCTTGCTGCGGCTATGCCCTTGCAAATGTGGGCATGACGCCTTCGCTGCGATATCAGCTTTTTGCGGGCATTGTGGCGTCTTTTTTATCGCGGAGTAACCTATATCGATGCCTCTATGGTGCGGCATCGATATGATGCCCCGATAAAGGCAGGATGTATGCATAAGGATTCCCGGACAAATAGGAGCCGTTTATCCCCTCTGCTGAAATGCCCGCTCATCTTTTTTAGCCGCTTTCCTCCCGCCCATTTCGTCATTGATTTTAGAACTCCTTGGTATTACAATGTTGGTATCCATCATAAAGGGATATCGATGACGGAAAAAGTCCTATGCCGAGCTGTTGTATCAGCCCGGTGATCCCGAACTTGTGGCCGACCGCGACGTTACGGTGAAAAAGCTCCATGAATGCAACCATATACACCCGCTGGACTGCGGTGCGCGGCAGGCCGCCATTCGCGGGCTGCTGGGCAAGGCTGAGACAACTGTGTTGTGGAGCAGCCCTTCTTTTGCACCTACGGATATAACACCACGGTGGGCGATAACTTCTTCCTCAATGTCAACGACAAGCTCATGGACAGCGGAAAAATAACCATCGGCAACAACGTGTTTATCGCCCCCAGCGTCTGCATCATCATGGAAGAACACACGATGGATGTTCGGCAGCGGCTGGAGGGGCTGGAGTACACGCATCCCGTTCATATCGGCGACAATGTTTGGATTTGTACCGGCGCCATCATCCTGCCCGGCGTGACGATCGGCGCGAACAGCGTCATTGGCGCGGGCAGTGTCGTCACCAAGGACATTCCGCCCAACAGCCTGGCCGTCGGCAACCCGTGCAGGGTGATCCGCACAACATCGCAGGAGTGATTTCCTTATATTTTTCCCGCACGCTTGAACAGGAGCGGACCATGGCTATGCATGGTCCGCTCCTGTTTTAACGCGAAGCTGAACAGCTCCCGCTGTATGCTTCCGTTTCCTATGGGCATTGGCAGGGCGATTTTGCATCGTCCACAGTCCATTCGGTGCATCCAGGACTCAAAGAATCCCCAAACGCCATGCTCGCTGACGCGCCAAGCAGGTTTCCTCTCGCCTCAATATATAAATCCAAGGAAGAGGCTTCACCCTCAACCGATAGCGATAGAGCCTTTGCGCCGCTCTTTCTCCCCGGTTTGCGCCTGATTATCGGAAATCCTGCCTCTGCGAGCGGGCGCTTTCAGGCGTTTCAGACCGTCACCCAGGAAGCCGGCGACACGCCTTTTTCTACCGATGAGGAATCGTGTTTGCCGACCCTATATGACAAATTATTTTCATAATGCAAAAAGGATTGGTTGCAATCCCTTATATAATATAGTATTATATAAAAAGAGAAACGGTTTTATTTTCTACCCAATCATCTCATAGTCGACATACGGTAAGGAGGCAGAATCTGTGAATATCGCGCATAAGCTTCTGAGCTCTCTGGAAAAAGTTTTTCCCGACGAGGCGCCGTCCGCTCCTCCCCGCCCTTCCGCGTCCGCTCTTCAGGGAGAAACCTTCAGCTTTCAGTGGGCCGCCCGCCCCGATG
>CAKTAA010000032.1 GCA_934526185.1 uncultured Eubacteriales bacterium
TATCAGTCGCTGGAGGAGCTCATTGATTTTCTGGTGAATCACCTGGCAAACAAGGATTGGCCGATGGATGAGGCTAAGGCGTATTTTGAAAAGGAACTTCCCACACTAAAGTATTGGAGCCGAGAAACATAACAATAATACATATCCAATCAACTGAAGGAAAACGAGTTCGCCTGCGAATATATCCGTCAAAAATTCCTCTGATTGACAAAGTTAGAGGAATTTGATTTATATATTGCGTTATCTCGTCATCTCGCCATAGATAATTATATGTGAGAAGTGCTTCGGTCATGTCAGCCTGATTTTCCTTATGTTAGGAAATAAATCGGTAAAAACGAATCGATATCAATATATCGATAATGATATATCGATATGCAAAAATGAATATTGATTTCTTTGAAAAATTGAATATACTGATAGACATAGGGAAATAATTCCAACAAACGCCCGGACACGAAAGAGCAGAAATTTACGTTTCCGGTCTAAAGAAAGGATGGTCACAAGTATGGCGAGATTCACACTTCCACGAGATTTGTATCATGGAAAGGGCGCGTTAGAGGCGCTGAAAGATTTAAAAGGAAAACGGGCTATTGTGGTAGTGGGCGGCGGCTCCATGAAGCGCTTTGGTTTTTTGGATAAAGTTTGCGGATATTTGAAAGAAGCCGGGATGCAGGTTGAGCTGTTTGAGGGCGTGGAGCCGGATCCTTCTGTAGAGACAGTGATGAAGGGGGCGGCGGCCATGAGTGAATTTCAGCCTGATTGGATTATAGCCATCGGCGGCGGTTCACCGATTGACGCGGCAAAAGCGATGTGGGCGTTCTATGAGTATCCCGAAACCACTTTTGAGGAACTGATTGTACCCTTCCATTTTCCGACACTGCGGACGAAGGCAAAATTTTGCGCCATACCGTCAACATCGGGGACGGCGACCGAGGTAACGGCATTCAGCGTCATTACGGATTATGCAAAGGGTATCAAGTATCCGCTGGCAGACTTCAATATTACGCCTGATGTCGCAATTGTAGATCCTGCATTAGCGGAAACTATGCCGAAGAAGCTGACGGCTCATACAGGCATGGATGCCATGACACATGCAATTGAGGCATATGTTTCTACCCTACACAGCGATTATACAGATCCGCTTGCGCTGCATGCGATAAAAATGATACACCGCGATTTAAAGGCCTCTTTTGACGGAGATATGGAGGCACGCGACCGCATGCATAATGCACAGTGCCTTGCTGGAATGGCCTTTTCCAATGCCCTTTTGGGAATCGTACATTCCATGGCTCATAAAACCGGAGCGGCGTACTCCGGCGGACACATTGTCCATGGCTGCGCCAACGCCATGTATCTGCCGAAGGTTATTCAGTTTAACAGAAAGAATGCCGAGGCCGAAAAACGCTATGCTGAAATTGCAAAACATATCGGCTTAGAGGGAACCGGAGATGCAGAGCTAACAGATGCTCTTATCCGGGAACTCAAAAATATGAACGAAGAGCTTCAGATACCACGCTGCATCCGCGAATATGAAGGCGGAATTATCGATGAGAAGGAATTTCTTAATAAGCTTGAAGAAGTAGCTGCGCTTGCCATTGGCGATGCTTGCACCGGTTCCAATCCCCGCATTCCTGAGCAAAAGGAAATGGAACAGCTTCTCCTTGCATGCTATTACGACAAAGATATCACATTTTAAGGATATTATGAAGTTATCCAATGCAACTAATATTGAGCCCCTGCGTTATGTAGCGCAGGGGCTTTTTGAATTTGCATATAAAGTTGGTGAATAAAAAAATTGTCACCGAACAAAAGACAGATAAAACTCATTAATCCACACTCACCTTATACCATGCTGTAAAACCACATGTAGAACATTCCGGCAGCGTCATATCCGGTTTTGTTATTTCAATAAAATTATTAAATACCCCAATACAATTTGTGCATACATATCTTCCGAACATCCCTTTCTCGCCGGTTTCGAAAATTTTGCCTTCCAGCTTATGATTCATTTTTAAGGTATCTGCTTGAATTTTTATATCGGATTTGCAATGGTTGTTCACTTCTGCCATTTTCTCAACTCCTTTTTGATGGCGTTCCCGCATAAAATGTACAGGTATAGTCGGCTGTGTAGATTTAAGATTTATATGACAAAAAGGGAAACATTATTTGAATTGATTTCATATGTGCTAACGGTCTGTCCGCAGTTAATCGAAAAATTCGGATAAAATCTGAAAATAAACATATTATTAATTTTTATATTATAATATTACATGATAATACGTAAAATGTCAAGAAATATATTTAGTATATATTTATAAATAACAAATCGATAATTAAATAAAAAAGTGTCTAAAAAAGTAAAAATCGTTACAAAATGGCCTAAAACGCTTTTATAATCCGTGTTTAATTCAATAATAATAAAATGATAATTACTAAAAACAATCTACAAAATGATGCAGGAAACATAAATGGTTACCAAAAACCAATAATCATGCATTGGTGGTTTTTATAAAAAAATTTTAAATAAAAGTTGTCAATTTAGCAATGTTTAATGGAAATTTCAAAAAAGCTAAGAGCAATTAATCGCTCTTAGCTTTTTTCAAACTTTATATATCAGCGTGATTTGCGGCGATGCCGGAATTGTATAAATTAAACGGAATTTATCCCGGCATGATCCTTTTGCAGAAGCAGTTAAAACGGGAACGATGCCAGCATGCTGTCGGGCATCGGTATGAGAAATGCGCAGAGCAGAAGGCGTGAATAAAATTCGTGACCGAAATACTCATACTTACCCTAAAAATCATATAGAAAGGAGAATTTAATTATATTCCGGCCTCCGTCTTTTCAAAGTAACAGCATTTTTATAAATAACCAATCAAAAAAATGTCGCCCATACGCCTTTTCTTAATACTTTTTCCGATGGAGGTCAAATTGCTTATAATTTTTCCGTTAAAATACAGGATGGAGGGACCGCTTCCGTCAAGATTAAAGGAGGTATCAGTTTCCGGTGAAGGCATAAATTCAGCCATTTCAAAGTGAGTAAGGTCTTGGCTTTCGTCTGTTCGACGGTCCGACACAGATCAATAGTGCAGGCTGCTGATCATACCTATTGCTGTGCGGGAATACTGGCAATGGCTCTTTGCTCTCCATCGTACTCGGTTACAAAAATGATTCCGTCTACGAACAAGGCTGGATCATAAAGATAAAAATTGCTGCGCTCCGTTGGAAACAAGCAGGGAGGTATCTGTGTCATCTTCGCTGGTGATTTTAAAGAGGATGCACCGGATGATGCGCCCCTGTCAGCTTGCTTCAAACTCTCCGGATTGCGAGCCTACAGAAATCGTGTATGTTTGGCCTTTTGAGATTTCGGGGCTGCTCAGAATGACCACTGCGAAAGGCAGCTTGGATTCGTGGGTTAAAATCGTGTTGCCGGAGGAATCCTTCAGGACAATTTGCGTTCCTGCCGACTGGTTTCCGACACTTAATGAAATTACTCCCTGCTCAGATTCGCTGAAAGTCTGCGCCATGCCCGATGCGCCTGTACCGATAAAGGTTCCGCCGGAAATGGTTCCGCTTACGTCATAGTCAAGGGTTGCTGTATCTCCCTGCGTAGGCCCGCACACGGTAATGTAACCTCCGGTGATTTCCAGTGTTCCATTGGCATCAATACCGTCGCCGGACGCTTGAACAAAGAGTGTTCCGTCTGAGATGACGATAGTTCCCATACCGCTGGAATCAACGCCTCCGGCGGCGTTGAGACCGTCGTCGCTGGCAATCAGGGAAATCTCCCCTCCGCATATAATAACATGAAGGCCCTCAAGCCCTTCATAGCTTTCTGAAATATCGATGGAACCGCCGCTGACTGTCAATGTATCGTCTGCATGGAAACCATCATCACCTGTAGCAATTTGAAACTTACCGCCTGTCACTGAAAGGGAAGCGTTGGAATGAAGCGCATCGTCAGCAGAATCGATTTGAAAGGTTCCGCTGTTTACTTTCAGAGTTGCTGCAGCTTTGAGGCCCTTCATGCTCGTACTGTCGTCAGTGCTTTGACTTCCGGCTGATTGATTTGGATCCCCGCTGCCGAAAAAGTTATTTCCGCCTCCGCCGGCGAACTGACCGTAAGAATCAGAGCTTGATTTGGAGCCGTTGACACTGCCGCCTCCCGCCGTGATGGTGAAATCACCGTTTTCGATCAGCAAATAATTCGAGGCGCTGATGCCGTCTCCCTCCGAGGAAATATTATAGGTTCCGCTCAGAATATAAACGAAGCCAAGTGATGTGTCATCCGCATTCTCAGCGTGGATGCCGTCTTTGCCGGAGGTAATATCAAAAGTTCCTCCGGCTACCCGGATACTGTCTTTTCCGCTCAGTCCATGGCTTGCGGAAGAAATCTCATAATTGCCGCAGCTTATTACCAGATCATCCTTGGACACGATGCCGTGTCCTGCCGGTGATTCAATGATCAATGTTCCCTGTCCGTTCAGAGTCAGGTCATCTTTTGAGAATATGACCGCGTCAATGTTGTTGTCATCGAGTTTTACGAATTCGCCGCCGTTTATCAGTGTATTTTCTGTATTTGCAGCCGTCGTGACAAACACCTTATCCGCCTGAAGGATATAGAGAGCAGCCGATGTGTTGCTGGCAATCGATACACCGTTCAGTACAAGCTGCAGTTTGTCGGTATTTTCTGCATTTACAATAATCATACCGTCCGTCAAGTCGCCGGAGAGAATATATGTGCCCTCGTCTGTGATGGTTACGGAAGAACCAGAGATTTGCACGGCGTTGGAGCTGCACTGGGCGGAATCTCCTGATAAAGCAATAAGGACACCCTCGCTTGCATCGAAGCCTGTCTCGTAATCCCGGTCTGAAAACATGGCAGAGGTATCTACTGCGATATCCGAAACAGAAGAATCTTTTGATGCATCACTGCCGGCTGACGTGTAATTGTTCTGATTGCCTGATATATTCTTCCCGCATCCGCTGAAAAGCAGGAACAGGACAAAGAGTGCTACAGCCCGTTTTTTACATTTATTCATAATTATACCTCCGTTTTACAGCCCGGTAGGCAGGGTTTCCTGTCTGGATAAGCTGATTTCCAAATTTCCGTTACGGCACCTCAGCTTGTCGATCATCTCTTTTTCAATGCCCGGACTTCGCAGTGTTATATTGTAGGTCAATTTAAATAAACTGCCCATATTTGTGGTTTTCACATTGATTAATTCCCATGAAGTCGCGTAAGCAGGGAATAGTTCTTCGAAAACACCCGCATAATCCAAATCCTCGGGGATGGTGATATGTAGTGTTTTGTACATGGCGGCATTTCTTTTGGCTCCGAAATCCAGCCGGCTGTAGAGCATTGTTGCTGTACAGAGTACCAGAGTAAACAGAAAAGCAAAGCCGAGATAACCCATGCCGGCGATCAGTCCTGCGCCCATGGCAAGGAACAGAATACCGATTTCCTTTGCTGTGCCGGGTACGGAGCGAAAACGAACCAGACTGAAAGCACCGGCTACGGCGACACCGGTTCCTACATTGCCGTTGACCATCATAATGACGACGCAAACTACAGCGGGAAGCAGGGCAAGGGTAACGACAAAGCTTCTGGTGTATTGTGTGCGGTACATATAGGCATAAGCGAGAATCAGACCGTTAGCAAGTGAACAGGCGAGACAAATTAAAAAATCAGTTACAGAAATGACAACTGTCATGTCGGTATCAAAAAGACCATTGAACAATGTTTCAAGCATATAAGCGTCCTCCGAAATGTTTTGCTAAAATTGTGTTGTTATAAGCTGTTCCGTATTTGGAAAAAGAGGTTTGAAAAAGATTATGCTGTGTGAGAAAATGCGTCATCCAAAGAGGAATCCCGCCTGGTGTCTTGATCTCCATCAGCACCTGATTTTCCTGCAGCAGCGGCATTCCCCATACTTCTGCTCCCAGAGACAGCTCTTCCTCCCGGCTCAGAATGTTCTCGTCAAAGGTCACGCGGAAATCATCACCTTCAAGAGAATAATAAGCATCCCGTTCATAGCTGAGAAACACGGCGGGATGAAGCGTGTCGTAAAAGCTGCGAAAATAATCAATCTCGTCTGCAATTTGAGAGGGAGCCGGACATACCTTGCCGCCGCAGAGCCAGCCGACCGCTTTGTGCTCCGGCATGACCACACGCCGTTTATACACTACCGATTGGTATTTCTTTTTCAGCTCTGCAAATACCGGAGACTCCGGTTCTGCTTTGGCATAACTGCGGATGCGAAGTTTTTCCTTATAGACAGGTTTTTCGAGCGAACGGCGGATAAGACGATAGGTATTTGTATCAAAATAGATGTTACGGATGGTGGTGTGACCGTATTTGTCAAGCGCCATATAAGGCTGCATCACTTGTAAAAGCTGCTCCTGCTGATCGCGGGAAAGCAGATATTTTAATTCATAGCGTTTGAAAATTGCCTGATAAGCCATGCGGGATATCTCCTTCCATTTTTGTATGTTATTGTAATGGAGGAGCTTTAATTCAACTTAAAAAGAGAAAAATGTTAACAAAATCAACGAAATATTCTTGCGGCAGGGCTCCCGGAAACTTTATTAACAGAAACAGTCTGGAATTTCCTTGAGAAAATGATAAAATGTTCAGAAAAAAGTCTGCATATTTTAAGTCAGGTTAATGTTTGAACGCTATAACTATTTAAATAGTGTTATGCGGTGGGAACGGAGGAAGTATAATGAGATTGCTGCTTGCTGAAGATGAAAAATCTCTTTCCAAAGCCATTGCCGTTCTGCTTGAGAAAAACAACTATTCCGTTGATGCGGTATACAACGGCGAGGATGTTCTGGCTTATCTTGAGAGCGGTGTCTATGACGGCGTAATTTTAGATATTATGATGCCGAAGATGGATGGGATTGCGGTTTTGAAAAAGCTACGGGAACAGGGGAATCGGATCCCCGTTATCGTTCTGACGGCAAAATCGGAGATAGACGATAAGGTACTGGGACTGGACAGCGGAGCCAATGATTATCTGACCAAGCCCTTCAATACAAAAGAGCTATTGGCCCGTATCCGCGCTATGACACGCAGTCAGAGCACACGAGGGGATTCTCAGATTACCTTCGGCAACATCACACTCAACAGAGCTACCTTTGAGATTTTCTCTCCCACAGGCAGCTTTCGTCTTGCCAACAAGGAGTTTCAGATGATGGAGCTTTTGATTACCAACCCGCATAATCTGATATCAACAGAACGGTTTATGGAGAAAATCTGGGGCTTCGACAGTGAAACGGAGATCAATGTCGTATGGGTTTATATCTCATATTTAAGGAAAAAGCTTGCTGCACTGCATGCGGATATTCAGATTAAAAATTCGAGGAACGCAGGCTTTTCTTTGGAGGAATTGCCATGATACGAAAGCTGCGAATCAAATTTGTGGCGCTGTCTATGGGGTTGCTGCTCCTGCTTCTTACTGTAATTTTGTCAGTCGTGAACCTCCTGAATTATTATTCTGTCATACATTATTCCGATTCTGTTCTTGATATACTGACGGACAACAACGGAGCATTCCCCGATAAATTTGACAGGAGACAGCCGGAACATAACTTTTCCATGGAATTGCCGTATGAGACCAGATATTTCACCGTCCATTTGAACGCCGACGGTCAGGCGGTATTTGCGGATACTGGTAAAATCGCGGCAATTAACACAGAAACCGCCATCGATTATGCGATGACGGTTTCCGATTCGGGTACGCTAAGTGGGTTTATCGGTGAGTACCGGTATACGGTAAAGAGCGATCCGCTGGGCAGTATGATTGTTTTTCTGGATTGCGGTCGGCGGCTTAATGACTTCCAAAATTTTATGATCATTAGCATCTGTATAACACTTGCGGGATACGCGGTTGTGTTTATTCTCATGATCTTCTTTTCCAAGAAAATTGTCAAGCCGTTTTCGGAAAATTACGAAAAACAGAAGCTGTTCATTACAGACGCAGGACATGAGCTGAAAACGCCCCTGACCATTATTGATGCCGACGTGGAGGTGCTGGAAACGGAGATTGGTGAAAATGAATGGCTCCGGGATATTCAAAAGCAGACAAACCGTCTGGCAGTCTTGACGCAAGCACTGGTGTATCTCTCCCGCATGGAGGAGGCCGGGGCGGATATGTCTGCCATTGACTTCCCGCTTTCGGACGTGATACTGGAAACCGCACAGTCTTTTCAAGCCTTAGCTCTCTCTCAAAACAAAAAGCTTATCCTTAAGGTCCAACCGATGCTTACTTTATGCGGCGACGACAAGGCATTCCGCCAGCTTACTTCAATTTTGCTGGACAATGCGGTCAAATATTCCGAAGAACAGAGTGTAATTTCGCTTCGGCTTTATCAGAGCGGACGAACCGTCCGTCTTTCCGTTCAGAATACAACGGGATCGATATCAGGCGAGGAGCTTGAGCATCTGTTCGATCGATTTTACCGGACGGATAAGTCACGAAACACCGAAACGGGCGGACACGGAATCGGTCTGTCCATCGCCAAGGCAATTGTGACAGCACACAAGGGGACCATTCAGGCATCCTTGCCGGACGAGCATTCGCTTTTGATTGCCGCGGCGTTTCCTATATAGGAGACCGATGGTGATTATACGACCGATACAGCGTTAATTACAGGTGCGGAAGGGGCTGTTATATCCGTTTGATTTTGCGTTTTTCAAACAGAACCTCCTGAAAGCCATAGCGCCGAATAAGCGTCTCTGCTGCTGCTCTGTCTGCCGCAAGCTCCGGTGCCGAATGGGCATCAGAACCGACGGTAACATATTTGCCACCGGCCTCATGGTACAGAGAAATCAGTTCATCTCCCGGCATCGTTTCACCGCATTCCTGTCTGAGCGACGAGGTGTTTATCTCCAGTACAATTCCGTTTTCTACCGTTTTTTTCATAATCTCATAAACCGCTTCTCTGTCGTACAGAAGCTGATGATAATACCGTTTGGGAAAATCAAAATGTCCCAAAACATCAAAGCCTCCGGTCGCTGCTGCCGATTTCATCGCTTTCCAATAGTGCTCATAGCAGACAGCGGCATTGATTTGCTGCGCAAGCATATCGCTGGGGAATAGATCGCGGTACCAAAAATGCAGACTTCCGATGATCATATCATACGCCTGTGCAGCATACTGATCTAGGATAGCTCTATACTGATGCGGCTCGGCAAATTCGATTCCGGCAAGCAGTAGCAGCTTTCCGCCGTATTTTTTTTGCGCAGCGTCCAGCTCGCTGAAAAACTTTTCAATATGATAATACCCGACTCCGATGTCATTCGGATTGTTGTCGACATGATCTGTGAAACACACACAATCAACGCCGGACTGCAGGGCCATTTGACAATACGCTTCTATCTTTTCTTGAGAATCAATGGAATGATGTGTATGTACATGAAGATCACAGATCATATAATCGTACCGCCTCCGAGCAGGCGTCCTTTCCCGTAATTGAAGTATTTGCTTTATTTTAACATGAACCGTCTGCCAAGTCAACTGAAAGAGAACTATAGCATAAGCGAGTCATGGTGCAGGGGCACAGCAAATAGAATCTGCATAAAATTTATTGTATTTCTATTTTAGGTGTTGACAAAATACAAATTTGTATGATATAATAACCAAAGCGAGGGCCATTAGCTCAGTTGGTCAGAGCTACCGGCTCATAACCGGTTGGTCCGGGGTTCGAGTCCCTGATGGCCCACCATAACTGGACGATAGTTTTGATACAAGGGGTATCACAATTAGCGTCCGGTTTTTTGTTGCTGTTTGATTGTGATTCAGGGGCTAAACGATACAATATGCACGAAAAAACGATTATTGCGAATTTATATATTTGTTTCAACTCTTAAAAATTTTAATTCATGGGTATTATATCATCTGCCGATAAAATAGCATTACGGTAAAAGCAAGTCTGAAAATGGCTTGCTTTTTGCTTTACAATCATGTTGGTTGATGTATAATTATGAGTAAAGAGACAAAAGGGAATTTGTGAGGGAATAATGAAGAAAGCATATTTTAACTGGAGTAGCGGTAAAGATTCCTCTTTCGCACTTTATAAAGCCTTGCAATCTGAAATATATGATGTGCAAGCACTATTCACCATAATAAAAAAAGAGTGTTCTAAAATTGCTATGCACGAAATTGGCATAGACTTGCTCAAACGGCAAGCAGAATCTATCGGGATACCATTAACGGTTTTGGAGTTTGATTTAACTGCGCCATTAGATGAATATAAAAAGTCAATGGAAATGCACATAGATAAATTCAAAGAACAAAAGCTTAACACTGCACTTTTTGGTGATTTGTACTTAGAAAACTTGAGAAATCAAAGAATTGGTAATTGTAGGCGACAGGGCATTCAGGCTGAGTTTCCCTTGTGGAATAGTAAACCGAGAGAATTGTTGCAAGAATTTATATCACTAGGATTCAAGAGCATCGTAACTTGTGTAGATGGCTCAATGCTGGATGAATCTTTTTTAGGCAGAGTAATTGATGAATCCTTTCTAAACGATTTGCCTGACTGCGTAGACATTTGCGGTGAAAATGGCGAGTATCATTCTTTTGTCTTTGATGGCCCAATATTTAGGTGGCCAGTCGAATTTGAAATAGTGAGCCGATTTCACAAAGATTATCCAAATGAGATAAATACAATGCTGAACAGATATTGGTACCTTGAGCTTAGATAATCTTCAAATTTCAGTAAAACATATAGGTTATACCATCCGCGCCCGAATTCAATTGGAAGCATACAGTTTTTAAGCATACTCGTTCGGAATTTGATAATAATATACGAGAGAAGATGATTCAAGCCTTAGCAAAGCATTTCGGATTGTAAAAAGGGATACTCACGGTATATCCATATAAAGATAGTTGCTTAATTTAATAACAGCAAACTGATAAAAATATTTTATCGTTTCAAATCATAATGCGCACTTTTAATGATTCGCCTGTCTTTTAAAAGCACAGGAAATACATTCCTCTTGTATTCAAACAGAACACGGCTTTCGGCAGGCAGTGCCCAACAAACGAGAATCGGGTAAGTTGAATCAATGCTTATGTTTGTTGTATTTGTATAACAATATTTTTACTAAGCAGAACCTAAAGCAAGCTTTCCGGCTTGATTTGGGTTTTCTTTTTTTGTTTTTAGTGTATGGGATGACAAAAATACTATTGACTATACAGAGAGTGATTTTTGAAAAGGGTAACATATTCAATCATCTGCGAGATGTGTTGACATATCTGCATAAAATAATGTATAATATTCCAAAACCCGTTTGAAAACAGGAAAATGAATGGAAATGTGGTGAACGGTATGAAATTGATCGAAATTTTAAAAAACGGCCAGGTGAATATATCCTGCGAACTGTTTCCGCCGAAAGAGGGCAGTTCTCTGGATAAGGCTGAGCTGATTGTGGCGCAGACTGCCGCGCTGCATCCGGCGTTTATCAGCGTGACATACGGCGCCGGCGGCAGCCGCCGGCAGCATACAATAGAAATGGCGAATGCGGTTCAGAATAAAAATCATACAACGGCCTTGGCGCATCTGACCTGTGTTATGTCAAGCAGAGAAAGCATACGTGAAAATGTGGAGCTTTTAAGAAATGCCGGCATTGAAAATATCCTTGCGCTGCGCGGAGATACGCCGGCTGGTGTCCCGGTAGATCAGATAGGTGAATATCGGCATGCAAATGAGCTGATAGAGGAGATTCGCCGTATGGGGGATTTCTGTATCGGCGGCGCCTGTTATCCGGAGGGACATACAGAAGCCGAATCAATCGAGCGAGATACCGACTATCTGAAAATCAAACAGGATGCCGGATGTGAATTTTTTACAACACAGATGTTTTTTGATAACAATATTCTGTACCACTTTTTATATCGTTTGCTTCGGAAGGGAATCAATGTGCCGGTTGTGGCGGGCATCATGCCGGTAACCAATGCAAAACAATTGCAGAGAATCCGTTCACTTTCCGGGACGTTGCTTCCACGGCGCTTCCGTGCGATTGTGGAGCGGTTTGCGGACAGTCCGCAGGCCATGCAGCAGGCGGGGATAGCGTACGCTACGGAACAGATTATCGATCTGGTGGCCAACGGGGTCAACAATATACATATTTATACAATGAACAAACCCGAAATCGCAGGCAAAATCATGGAGAATTTATCTGATATCCGTTCGTGCGGCGGAAAGGAGCTGTCATGAAACCGTTTGCAGAAGCGATAGGAAAAGAACCGCTGTATTTTGACGGTGCCATGGGAACCATGCTGCAGCGCAGGGGGCTGAAGCCCGGAGAAGCGCCGGAAACATGGAATATCATGCGGCCGGAAAGCGTACGGGATGTCCACCGGGAATATTTAAACAGCGGCTGCAGCATTATAAAAACCAATACATTTGGTGCAAACCCTCTTGTTTACGGCGAAAAAAAAGCCGCTGAGCTGGTAGAAGCCGGGGTACATCTTGCACGGGAAGTTGTAGGGGACAGGGGATATGTGGCGCTCGATATCGGCCCTACCGGAAAGCTCATTGCCCCGATGGGGTCTCTGCCGTTTGAGGAAGCGGTCGGGGCATTTGCTACCGTTGTGCGTGCAGGATGTGCGGCAGGCGCTGATCTTGTGCTTATAGAAACCATGAGCGATCCATATGAAGCGCGTGCCGCCCTGCTTGCGGTCAAGGAAAACTGTGATCTTCCGGTCGTTCTGACTTTTACGTTTGATAAAAATGGAAAGTTGTTCACCGGCGGAGATGTATCTGTTGCAGTCGGCGTGGCTGAAAGTCTCGGAGCGGACGGCGTCGGATTGAACTGTGGATTCGGTCCGGAACAGATGCGGCCTCTTGCAGAGGAATTTTTGCGCTTCAGCAGTCTGCCGGTTATTGTCAATCCCAATGCAGGGCTGCCGATCATGACAGAGGACGGACTTTCCTATGATTTGACACCTGAAGCCTTTGCGGAAGTCATGACGGAGCTTTTGGAGCTTGGCGTTTCCGCCGCGGGTGGATGCTGTGGTACGACGCCAGGGCACCTGAAAGCTATGATTAGGCGCTCTGAGGCTTGGCGCCCCAGACCGGTGAGTGATAAAAATATAACATATGTAACATCGTATGCAAAAACGGTGTGTATCGGCGGAGAACCGGTTATCATCGGAGAGCGCATCAATCCGACCGGAAAGCCCGCATTCCGGAAAGCGCTTATGGAAAGCGATATGGTGTTTGTTCTGAACGAGGGACTCGGTCAGGCATCGTGCGGCGCGCATGTGCTTGATGTTAATGTGGGTGTGCCGGGAATCGACGAAGCCGGCACTATGTGCCGGACGGTACAGGAGCTGCAGGCGGTGTGCGATCTGCCGCTTCAGATCGATTCCTCCGACTGCGGAACCCTTGAGCGTGCGTTGCGTCTGTACAATGGCCGTCCGCTGTTGAATTCTGTAAACGGTAAGCGGGAATCACTTGAGCAAATTCTCCCGCTTGCTAAAAAGTACGGCGCTGTTGTGGTTGCACTGACATTGGATGAAAGTGGTATTCCAGATACGGTAGAGGGGCGGCTTGAGGTGGCCGGAAAAATTCTGCGCACTGCGGAGGATTTTGGAATTCCCAAAAAGCAGATTGTATTCGATCCGCTGACCATGACGGTCAGCACAGGTGCGCAAAACGCGAGAATTACACTGGAAACCGTACGTGTGCTGAGACGTGAGTGGGACATGCAGACGATACTCGGCATTTCCAACGTTTCCTTCGGATTGCCGCAGCGCGAACGGCTCAACAGTGCGTTTTTTACCATGGCTCTGGAAAACGGCCTGAGTGCCGGGATTATCAATCCAATGAGCATGCGGATGATGGACGCATACCGGAGCTTCTGCGCGTTGAATGCTGACGATACGGGCTGCCTTGCATATATCGGTTTCTGCTCGGAGGCCGGCACGCAGACGGAATCCGTAACGGTAAAGAGGGAACCGCTGATACAGCACACAGTGACGCCGGAAGAAACACCGGAAAGCAGCGTCCTTTCTGAAAAGCTGCATCGGTCTGTTGTCAGCGGCCTGAAAATACAGGCGGCCAAGGCGGCGGCCGAAATGTCCGAAACAGTTCCGGCGCTGCAAATTATTCAGGATTGCCTGATACCGGCGTTGAACAAGGTTGGCGAAGAATTTGAGAGCAATCGCATTTTTTTGCCTCAGTTGATGATGAGCGCTGAGGCGGCAAAGGATGCCTTTGACGTACTGAAGCCAAGCCTGGGCAATTCCGGAAATCAAAAGCACGCGGGCGATAAAATTGCGCTGGCTACGGTTCAGGGGGATATTCATGACATAGGTAAAAATATAGTCAAGCTTCTGCTTGAAAGCTATGGTTTTGAGGTTCTGGATTTAGGCAAGGATGTTGCGCCGGAAACGGTAGCGGAGGCTGCTGCAAATGAGGAGCTGAAGCTGGTGGGGTTGAGCGCGCTGATGACCACAACGGTCGACAGCATGGAGCGCACCATCAAAATACTTCGCGAAAAAGCTCCTGCCTGCAAAATAATGGTAGGCGGTGCGGTTCTGACGGAGGAATATGCCAAAGCCATCGGGGCGGATTTCTATTCACCTGATGCAATGGGAAGCGTAAAATATGCGGAAACGGTTTTCAGCAACCATTAGTTGCGGGACGGAAACTGAAGCGTTCTTGCGGAAAAGGACGATTATCGTTATGCTTAGAACAGGCATACAAGAGTGTTCGGAAGACAGGAACGCTTTTTTGGATCGACGGCGAAATCTGCGGAGCGTTTTGCAGCCGGAATATGATACTGACAGAGCGTGTCCGTCCGTATAAATCTGCGCCGCATAGAAAGGATGACGCTTTTATGAATATTAAAACTGCGAACCGATTGGTCGCACTCCGCAAACAGCATGATATGTCCCAGGAAATACTGGCTGATAAGCTGGGAATCAGTCGCCAGGCTGTCAGCAAGTGGGAGCGCGCGGAAGCTGCCCCCGATCTTGATAATCTGCTGGCACTTTCGGATATATACGGTATTACTCTGGATGAATTGCTCAAGGGCGAAGAACACACAGAAAAACCGGAGCCGAACGATAAAGAAAACGGTTTCGGCACCGGCAGTACGGCAGAGGAAAATCATGCACAGGATTGTACGGCTGACGACGCCGGTGCGGCGGATGACGCTGCACTGAGTTCGGACGGAGAGAATGCGGAATCTGTTCGGGTTAGCTGGAACGGTATCCATGTAAAGGATGAGGACGCTGAAGTTCATGTCGGCTGGAAAGGTATTCATGTGGAGGAAAACGGCGGCGATTCCGTTCACGTCGGACCTGGAGGCGTCTACATAAACGGCGAAAAGCACGGCTGGCACAGAAAAAGAAAGGCTTGGCACGCGGTGATTCCTTTGGTAATCACGATACTGTTTTTTGTGTTCGGAATCGGTTTTGGAATATGGCACCCGTCTTGGCTGTTGTTTATGTTGATTCCCATATTTGAGAGTACGCTGGAGGCCATAGAGAAGCGTAACGCTTCAAAATTTGCATATCCGGTTCTTGCGGCGCTGCTGTTTTTAGCCGGAGGATTTTGTCTCGGCCTTTGGAAATTTGCATGGCTTGTTTTTTTAACGATACCAATTTACTATTCAATTTTTGACTTGTTCAAAAAGTAATCGAATCCATTTGTTAAAGAAAGGGGAGGGAAAAGGTGCCAGGTCAAGCTGTAACGGCAGAGCACAACATTCCGCCGATTTGGAATCCGTCATCGAGAATTCTAATTTTGGGATCCTTTCCCTCCCAAATATCCCGCACTCATGCCTTTTATTATGCGAACCCGAAAAATCGCTTCTGGCGGGTAATGGCGGCGGTGCTCGGCTGTGAAATGCCCGAAAATACGAAGGAAAAAAGAAAGATGCTCCTGCATGCGGGTATAGCACTATGGGATGTGGTAAGGAGCTGCAGTATCAGCGGCTCGTCGGATGCCAGTATCCGTGAATATCAGCCGAACGATTTGAGTTTTTTGACGGAACAAGCGCAGATCCGCCGCATTTTTACCAACGGTTCGGCGGCTTATCGGCTGTATCGGAACAGTGCGAAAAGTGTAACAGATATCGCCGCGGTGCGCCTGCCATCTACCAGTTCCGCAAACGCTGCGTGCTCTCTGGAAACTTTGATTGAAATATGGTCCGGCGAAATCAGACCGTATTTAGAGGATATACCTGCTGTAATTCACCATGAAGCAATTCTGACAGATTTATAAAATTCACGGAGGGAAATAACAAAATCATGAGGAAAATTCAATGTATCGCAGCTGTTATGCTTTTAGTCTGTATTACCGGCGGCTGTGGCGGAGAAAACCAGGGGGATATAAGTGAAAGTCAAGCAGCAGAAACTTCTGGAGCCTCAGTCAGTTCAGATGAACCGGTAAAGCTTGCCGGCGCAGACTGGAATACGGGGCTGCTTGCCGAAATACCAGCATATACTGGCAGTGGAGTTCTTGAGGACAGCATACAAACAGAAAGCGTGGGAAGCGTCGATATTCTCAAGGTATCGCTGCAGGATTTTAACCGATATGCGGATCAGCTCCTCAACGACGGGTATCAGGGGAGCTTGACAGCCGTAGAGGGAGCCGAGCTGCAAAGCGGCAGCTTTAGAAAGGATGCAGAGGGAGTGATGGTAAATCTCGTATTTACCGGAAAAGAATACGGAAAACTTTCTCTTACTGTAACACGTTTTGCCGTTGCTGATACGGCGTCGGAATAACAGAAGCATACAAATGCAAATGATATAACCAATAAATATTCTGGAAGAATAACAGTGCGGATATTTTATTTAACAGTTTATCCGTCTGCCTTTCACTCAGCCGCGGCATGGTTGAAATTGAAATTTGCAGTCCAATAGAATCGCTGCATAAGATATACGGGAACCTGGAAAAATGAAAAAGCTGCGGAGCTGCTGAAAGGAACCGAAAGTGAAACGAGAGGATAAAGATGTTATACATTGTAGCAACACCCATAGGGAATCTCGGAGATATGACACAAAGAGCAGTAGAGGTGCTTTGCCGGGCGGATATAATAGCCGCAGAGGATACACGCCAGAGCATGAAGCTTCTTAGTCATTTCAATATTTCCCCTTCCAAGCTGGTTTCCTATCATAAATTCAACGAGACGGCCAGCGCTGAAGGGCTGGTATCCGCAATGAAAGAGGGGCGTGACGTCGCTGTGATTACGGATGCCGGAACGCCATGTATATCAGATCCGGGAACCCATTTGGTTGAAAGAGCGAGTGAAGAAGGAATTCAGATAACAGCGGTTCCGGGCGCCTGCGCAGCGATTGCCGCTCTTTCTGTATCCGGTTTTCATGCTGTATCCTTTGCCTTTTACGGCTTTCTCCCGCGCGGATCTTCAGAAATATCAAATATGTATCAAAGTCTGAGAAAAAGCGAAATATCTGTTTCGGTTTTTTATGAATCACCCTTGCGGATTATTAAATCGGTAGAGATACTTGAAAAAGAGCTGCCGGAGGCGCGGGTGTGCCTTTGCAATGATCTGACAAAAAAATTTGAACGGTATTACCGCGGCAGTCCGGAAGAGGTTTTGGCTCAGCTGCGGGAAAATCCCCGTGCGGCGTACGGTGAATACGTCCTTGTGCTTGAGTATACACAGCGTTTGAAAGAAAATGCTTCCGATAAGCAGTTTTCACCGGAGGCATGGATTCTGGAACGTATGCTTTCCGACAAATGCAGCATAAGAGAGGCAGCGGACGCGCTGATACAGGAGGGGATATCAGGATATTCAAAAAATCAATTAAAACGTGCCGGCATTGGATTAAAAAATATGTTGAAGCAAAATGTGGCGGAGTGAGACAGAACCGGTTCTACTGTACTTTATTGATATTTTTAGTCAATTTATATTTTAAAAGGCTGTACCCCGCTTCTTTAAAATAGAACAGCTTTTGTCTGTTAAGACAAAAGCTGTTCTTTAGAAAACAGGCAGAGCGCAAAGATCAAAGGGCTTGCATTAGGGATGCATTTATGGAACCGGTTGAATATTGACTTGTATTGTAATTTTGCTTAAAAATTAAAACAATTTAGCTTAGTATAACCGTGGTTTTAGGAAGATGAAGATGAGTGCACAATATTCGAATCAATATTACGAAGAATTGGCTAGGTTAATAATTAAAAGCCCCTCACTTGCTTTAAGACAAGGGGAGGTTTGCTTCTTTGAGGGCGATTTGGAGTTTTGCAATAAAATCCGCTTTACCGTGTGCGTATTGTGGTTCCCGGATATTTGCGCCGATGGATGTGCCACTTCTGCCGATTTGTTTGGAAATAATAGATTCGCGTTTCTCTTTGAGATGTTTCACGAGGTTAATGATGGCTATCGCAAAATCCATAAAGTGTGTTAAATTACAATGTTTAGTGAAGCTTGGCTATGCCAAGTGAAGCAGCGGCGATAGCGCCGTAAAGTATCACGTGCTGACGCACGAAGCGAAGTTAAGTGTGCCAAGAGGAATTTTTCGTGGGACTGTATGACGAAATAGCACAATCATGTACATTGTAATAAATCTCGATACAACAATTCTTTACACGATGTCCTGTAACACAAATGTAATATCTCGCGTGATCTTTGCAGAACTATCACTCAAATATTCCCAAATCGGGTTATCACTTTGTTTTCCTGTGAAATATCTGCGTGCGAAATCAATAACTGTATTTAAGTCTTGTTTCCCACTCAAAACATCATAGGCGGCATCGTATAGGGACATATCCCGTCTGTTTAATTGTTCATCATCAACTACAACTTCGAAAAGGTGTAATTTTTTTCCTTTCCTCTTCGGGTTCATCTGACCAAGCTTCGCAATAAAGTTTTTTGTTATAGGCAAGGTCGTCATAGTAATAGACACACTTCATCCGGCTAACGCACTCCGGAAATTCTTTCTGTCTAATATATTCAAAAACTTCTTCTGTTGCCCATTTTGCATAATTTTCCATTCTCTGAGATGAAATTTATTGAAAACGGCATACATATATTTCGCATTCAGTACCATTCCGCAAAAACAATCCTTACTGTACTCCAGCGCCTGAACAAATGGTTCGCACAGTTCTCTACAGTTTTGTCCGTCGGGAAGCGATAGATCACCTGGCATCAATTTCTGACTCATGTGGTACAATATCATTTTTCGCCTCCAATTGGATAGAATATCTATTGACCGTCAATATGGAAAAAGAATAATCTAAATTTTAAATATTCTGAAATAAATCTGATTTGTTGACATCATTATATCACAGTTTCCATAAAAAAGAAGTCGGCACCTTCGATTTTTCGAAAAGGTCGACTTTTTAATCTTATAAGCATTTGATGAATAAGACGCAAAACTCACAGCCGTGAGATAAAAAAACACCGACTGCATAATACAGCCGATGTTTGTCTGCGGCGACTCGCCGCTGGCCCGCTCTACAGGATTCGAACCTGCGACCATCAGAATCGGAATCTGGTACTCTATCCAGCTGAGCTAAGAGCGGATATAGGAACTAAAATACACTTTAATATTTTTACGTATAATTTATTATATCATAAAAACTGACTTTTGTAAAGTCCTATACGGATAAAAATCTTGATTATTTTCGGAATGCATGGTATAATGTACATTATATGAATCAACTTTACGGCAAACCCACCGGACTTTTCATGGTAAATGAATATAACGGCCGCGGTTTTTCTGAAAAAACAATATTTGCATACAAACTTTCCGTCGGATGCCGAAGTCTGAAAGAGGTGTACATGTGAAAACAGGAAAAATCATTAAGAAGAGTTTGAAATATTTATTTATTGCCTTGCTTCTGCTGGTATTTGGTTTGTTGGGATTTCGAATGTGCGGCAGCGAGGTACCAAAATCCATGGAAAGATTGGTTTGGAACGATCAGCTCACTGCCGCATATCAGGCAAATCCCGATGCTTTCTCGGTCAAAAAGCAGGTAAGCCGTGAGCTCGTTGCCTCGGACGGAAGTTTTTTTGCCTGCAATATTCTATACATCGAAAGTGCCGAACAGCTTCAGGTGACGATCCGGTATACAGATCATATGATGGAAGAGCTTGAGGCAGAGATAGGTACGGATACTTTGCGCGAAGAACCGTTTGTGTATCGTCTGCTGGCTTACGAGAAGACCGAGGAGTCAGACGGCGGAAGCGCTTCTGAATCTGAGACACGGGAATTCACAGACTATACCTATACGACGGAAAGAAAAAGTGTCTATACCTATCGGAGACTTACCTTTTATAATATTGATCTGAACCAGATCAGTAATATTGTCATGCAGGTGTATCTGAACAAAGAGGAGCCGGAAACGGAGCCGTACAAGGAGCTGACAGTGCGCCGAGATACCTTTACATGGAAGGAGTATTCCTACACGGCAGATTTGCCGAAAGAATTAAAAACCAAATGAAAATGATATCACACAGTTACACAGCTCCTGCATTTAATCTGGCGTCGGAAGAATATCTGTTAAGAACGGCGCAGGATGATATCTGTATGCTGTGGAGAAACAGTCCCTCGGTCATCATAGGCAGATATCAAAATGCATATGCGGAGATTGATCAGGAATTTGTTCGGGAAAACGATATCTGCGTAGTCCGGCGTCTGACAGGCGGAGGTGCTGTGTTTCATGATTTGGGAAACTTGAATTTTACCTTTATCACGGACGGAAAACGAAACGCGCTTGATTTTGAGCGTTTTACCGAACCGATAGTAAAGGCGCTCCGCGCGCTGAGACTGGAGGTTTCGCTGAGCGGCCGCAACGATTTGACAATCGATGGTCTGAAGTTTTCGGGCAATGCGCAGTGTTTATACCCGGTCGGTGAAGGAGCTGCGGTACGGTATAAAACCATGCACCACGGAACCCTGCTCCTAAACGCGGATTTAAGCAGGCTTGCTGGAGCTCTGCGCGCAGATCCAGAAAAAATACGGAGTAAGGGAATATCGAGCGTTCGAAGCCGCGTGGCAAATTTGGCTCCGTATCTGGCTTCTCCTATGAACGCGGAGGAGTTTCAAAAATATCTGGAGGATTCTATCAGTGCTTACTGCGGCGCGCAGCCGATAGAATGGTCTGCTGAGGATAAAAAAGGCATACAGGAGCTGGCGGATAAAAAGTACAGCACGTGGGAGTGGAATTTCGGTGAATCAAAGCAGTTTGCAATACAGCGCAAGCACCGGTTTCCGTTCGGAACTCTGGAAATTCAAATGGAAGCCGATAAGGGACGCTTGATGGAGCTGCGGTTTTTCGGAGATTTTTTCAGCGGCGAGGAGCCGGAAAAGCTGGCGGTGCTTTTAAAGGGTGTGAGGCTGCATGCCGAGGAGCTGACACACGCACTGAGCGCAGCCGGCGGCGCTGGCCGGTTTATTGCTGGAGCTGAAAATGAAGATATTGTCTCGCTGCTTTTGTAATACACAACGGTGACGGCTAAATGACGTGTTCGTGATACAATGGCGCATCTCAGGCAAATGGAGGAAAAGTATGAAAAGGAGACGGGCGTGCCCTTGTGCGGTGCGCGGAAAAAATATATGAAGCGAAAACTGCAGGACGAGGAAATGGACTTTTTATTTCAGGGAATTCTTTCCTTAGAATCGATCGAAGAATGCTACGATTTCTTTGAAGATCTGTGTACTGTATCGGAGCTGCAGGAGATGTCCCGGCGGCTTCTTGCCGCAAAACTGCTTAAACAGAACTGTCTGTATGCCGACATTGCGGCTCAGACGGGGCTGAGTACGGCGACAATCAGCCGTGTTAGCCGTTGTCTGAAATATGGCAGCGACGGCTATGTGACCGTGCTGGACAGACTTCTGAAACAGGAAAGCGATCGGGAGAGCGGCGCTGATGCTGACTGATACGTACAAAGCTTGTCGAAAGGATAACCTTAAAAAACTGCGGCTGGGCCCTGTAAAACCGAGCCGCCTGCTCTTGAAAATGTGAAAAGGAAAGGCGCAGTTAAACATATGACAGCATATCGGAAACAGAACACCGGATATACAGCTCTTGCGGAATATTACGATCGGCTGATGGGGGATGTCCGATACAATGAATGGGCAGCTTTTTATGAAGCGGTTTTTCAAAAATACTGTATAAAACAGCCTTCGCTTGTGCTGGATCTGGGATGCGGAACGGGACGTTTGGCCTGCGAGCTTGCCGGCCGCGGATACGATATGATCGGTGTAGATCTGTCGGAGGAAATGCTGTCGCATGCGGCTTCGCGGGCTGCTGCAGAGGGAAAAAATATTCTGCTCCTGCAGCAGGATATGCAGAATTTTGAGTTATACGGAACAGTGGATGCTATCCTCTGTTCACTGGACGGAATCAATTATCTCAAGGGCGGCGAGCCGCTGCGTCGGTGCTTTTCACGTGTCGCCAACTATTTGAATCCGGGCGGTCTTTTTGTATTTGATGTCAATACGGAATATAAATATTTAAAGGTTCTGGCAAATCAGACCTATACCTTGGAGGCGGAAGGTGTTTTTTGTATCTGGAACAATGAATATGACAGCAAAAGCAAGCGCTGTATATATGATTTGACATTCTTTGCGGAAATGCATGACGGAAGATATGAAAGGCTGGAGGAAACACAGACAGCGTATGCACATTCAGATCGGAGACTAAGTCGGACGCTGAAGGAAAACGGGATGGAGATTCTGGAAACGGTATCAGACTTTCAGTTTTCTTCTCCGCACTACGAGGATCAGAGACATTTTTATATCTGTCGCAAGCCGCTGACACCGAAAGAATAATTGCCGGAGCATGAAAATAATACAAACGGAGAATATCAAATGAAGCAGTCGACTATTTTACGCGCGATGACAAGGGACGGTTCCGCCCGTATACTTGTGGTGGATTCCACTGCTATGGTCAACCGCGCCATAGAGATTCATAGAACTACGCCGACAGCGTCGGCGGCTCTCGGCCGTATACTGAGTGCGGCATCGCTGATGGGGTGTATGCTGAAAGAGGAGAAAAACACCCTGACGCTTCGCTTTCAGGGAGACGGCAGCGCCGGAACCGTATTGGCTGTTTCCGACATGTACGGAAACGTCAGGGGATATATCGAAAATCCAGATGCGGATGCGCCCAAAAGAGCCGATGGTAAACTGAATGTCGCCGGCATCATAGGGCGGGGACGTCTCAGTGTGGTTAAGGATTTGGGCATGAAAGAGCCTTATATCGGATTGACCGAAATCGTCAGCGGAGAAATTGCGGAGGATATCGCCTCCTACTTTGCGAGGAGCGAGCAGATTCCGACACTGTGTGCACTGGGGGTTCTTGTAGATATTGATTATAGCTGCAAGGGAGCAGGCGGCGTTATAGTTCAGCTTCTGCCCTATGCCGCAGAGGAAACGGCTGCGGTGCTTGAAAAGAATGCGGAATATCTGAAAAACATTTCGGGACTGTTTGGTGAAGGAAAAACATGCAGAGATGTTTTGCAGCTTGCGTCGCAGGATGTTCCTTATGATATTTTTGATGAAATACCGGTGGAGTATCGCTGTGACTGTTCGCGTGAGAGGACGGCCAGAGCACTTGCCAGTCTGGGACGCAGCGAGGTTGAAAGCATTGTACGCGAACAGGGAAAGGCAGAGGTGCAGTGCCATTTCTGCGGAAAAAAATACATTTTTGAGAAAGCGGATTTTGAAAAAATGTTTGAACGAACGGATAAAAAAGATTGATCGGACAGCCTTTTAATAGGATAAAGCTTAGCTTTTAACGGCAAGAGCAAAAAATGGATGCATTAAAAAACGAGAATATGTTCTATCGAAAAATGAAAAAAATAGAAAAAAGTATTGACAAGTAAAAAAGGATATGCTATAATAAAAAAGTCGCGGGACAACACATAAGGAAATGTTTACCGCGATACAATCGGGAGCATAGCTCAGCTGGGAGAGCATCTGCCTTACAAGCAGAGGGTCATAGGTTCGAGCCCTATTGTTCCCAC
>CAKTAA010000033.1 GCA_934526185.1 uncultured Eubacteriales bacterium
AACTTGGTTGTTCCCATATGATTGATTGCCCGTTTCATGTTGTAGATTAGAAAATGCCAAAAAGCTTCAGCCCTCACACTTTCCGTCCCGACAGTTAGAAAATATGTGAAGCCCAATGCGCGTTTTACTGTCCCAAATGAATGTTCTGCCAGCTGTTTTCGCAAGAGATATGCCTTTGGATTGTCTTTTACTCGCTTGTCCACCTCGTTTGAGTATTTTTGAAGGGGGGTTATCTTGGATCATTCTGTGTTTTCCGGAAGTGCACTTGGATCTTTGTTGACAAATCCTGCACGCAGAAATGTTGGCATATTTTATGTAGCCTTTCGCTGTATAAGCAGATGTTTTTCTTGATTTTAATGGGCTAAGGAGTACTCCCATCGGGCATATGTAACCACCCTTCTCGTCATCATAAACGAAAGTAGTTTTATCGAATTCATCTGTTGGGATATGGCCCGAAATGGTTTTGGGGACAATTGGGATAATAGCATTTTCGCTGCAATCTTTGAATTGAGAAGCTGAATAATATCCCTTATCAGCGACAACGGTCAATGTTTCAACAGCCATATTTTCTTTTGCTTGAGATGACATGTTGTAAAGCTGTTCCTTATCAATCGGTTGACTGGTGACATCAACAGCAACCACTATGTGACTCTTGTTATCAACGGCGATTTGAACATTATGACAAATGTCAGCTCCGCTGTTAGCGGTTCTCATCATACGAGACTCGGTATCGTTTTCACAGATGTTCCCGTTTTCAACGACTACATCCCGCATAACAGTAAGTTCGGCAATACGAGTGTTGATTTTATCCAATTTTTCGATGAGTTCATCTTTTGTGAATTTGACTGTATCCGCTTCTGATCCATCGCAAGTGTCAAGCAATTTTAAGTATTCCGCAGCAGATTTGTTGTAGTGAGCAAGCTTTTGGTCAATTTTCTTCTCGCTGTAATAGGCGTCACGGCTGTTGCAAGCTCGAAACTTACTGCCATCCACAGCAACGATTTCCTTACCCACCATGCCGAGTTGGTCACATATCATGCTGAATGATTGAAAAGCCTGTTTGATTTGGGATTTGTTGTTGCGCCGGAAGTTGGCAATGGTTTTAAAATCTGGTTTTAGATTACCGAGCAGCCACATGAGTTCAATGTTCCGATAGCATTCACGTTCAATTTTGCGGGAAGAACGGATTCCGTTGAAATAGCTGTAAATGTACAGCTTGAACATGTCAACCGGATCGTAAGGAGGTCTGCCTGTTTGTTTGGTTTTTGTGTATGTAAAGCCGAGAGAACATATATCCATCTTCTCAACAATGACTTCCAAGGCACGCACTTCGGCGTCTTCCGGTATCATGTCATCAAGGTTCATTGGAATGAGTGATAGCTGATTTCGGTCTTCGGATTTTATGTATCTTTCCATTGATTTTCACCTCCGCTTTTATGCATTAATTATACTATTTCCGAGCGGTTTTTTCAATGAGATGATGCGTTTTTACACAGCCTGGTAGAGAGTATAAAGCTGGGCGATTTTGCAGTATTCAAAAGATACAAAATATATTAAAGGCAGAGTGGAAAATATGGAAAACAATATACGAAAAGCAACAAAGGACAATGCTCCAAAGCTCGCGGAAATTGTGGCATACTCATGGCAAACAGCATATAAGGGCGTATTGCCTGACGAGGTAATTGACGAAGAACATACAAAGAAACGTATTGAAAAACTTACAAAATATTTTATTAAATCTATTACTAATAATTGGTGCGATGATTTTATAGTAAATGAAAATGATGTTGATATTGGGTGTTTATCTTTTGGTTTATCGAGGGATTCTGACAAGGATGAATACACAGGCGAATTAATAGGGTTATATATACTGGGTGAAAAAAGAAATAAGGGCTATGGGTGTAAATGTTTAAGTTTTGTAGATGAGTTATCGAAAGCGAAGGGCTATACCAAAATAATTTTATGGGTATTACAAAAAAATAAATCCGCAATCCGTTTTTATGAAAGGTATGGGTATACGTTTATGGGAACTTCCAGAACGGTTAATTTAGGTGAAGAACTAATCGAAATACGATTAGAAAAAATATTAGACAAGGAGAACAAAGGCATGAAAATCTTATCAAAAAATCAAGAGGTTATTGCTCGACAGGAGGATAACGAATGGGTTCTTTTCAATCCTCAGACATCCGCAGTACATATTGTTTCTCATGTGGGTTTTGAAATCTTTGAAAATTGCAATGGCGAAAACGGACGAAAAGAGATTACCAGCATAATAACCAATAAATTACAAATAGAAGAAACATCTGAAAATCAAGAGTTAATAAACTCTTTCATTAATGACCTTTTAAAACGTGATATAATTCGGGAGGTGAATAGCTGATGTATTCTTTCAAAGCTCCGTTGATAATGGCTTTAGCCATAACAAACAAATGCAATTTACGGTGTGAGCATTGCATTAGCAATTCCGGGCAGGAAATAAATGACTGTCTATCTTTTGAAGAAATAAAGCAAATATTAGATCAAGCCGCAGAATTGAAAGTCCCTTATTTTGGGTTTACTGGGGGAGAACCGTTTTGCCGCGAAGATTTTTATGATATTCTTAATTATGCGTCAGGCAAGGTATTTAAGATTATCATAACAAGTAACGGTACTCTTATAACGCCGGAATGGGCTGAAAAACTTAAAAAAACTAAATGTTTATTTAATGCGGATAAGTTTAGATGGCTCAACAAGTGAAAAACACGATTATTTTCGCGGTGTTGAAGGTGCTTTTTCAAAGACTACCGAAGCAATTTCTTTGTTGGTGGAAGAAGAGATAAGCACTACCGCTTTGACTACTGTATCAAAATATAATTATTCTGACATTGAAGCGATAATAGACCTTTCTGTAAAACTGGGGGCAGACACATATAATACATCGCTCTTTTATCCTGCGGGGCGTGGTGCTAAACGCGCAAATTGGGCGTTATCTAAAGAAGAATGTAAAGACTTTTTTCAGTCTTTGGTTTCCAAAAAAGAGCAATACGGTAAAACGATTGATATTAAAGCGGAGAACCTTGGTCTGCTTTGTTGGAAAGTAAAGAGAATCTTTACAAGACGAGAGTATGCCCCGCTGGTATTATATCTATGGAAATTGACGCACGGGGATATGCCCTTCCGTGTCTATGCTATTTTATAAGTGAACCATATAACAATATTAGAAATAATACTCTTTCTACAATTTGGAACGAATCGGAATTTTTAAAACATTAAGAAACCGTGATATTCTGAAAGGAAAATGTTCGGATTGTGAAAAACTGAATGTATGCGGCGGTGGGTGTCGATATATAGCGTATTTACAAAAGGGTGATTTGCTTGACGAAAACCCATTATGTTGGATCGAAAAACAGGAGATAAATCTATGAACATTAAAATCCCATTTCCTTTTCGGATTATTTTAAATGTAACGAATGGGTGCAATTCTGATTGTCTTTATTGTTTAAACAAAGAATATTTATCGGAAGACTTACGGTTCGATGAATGGGAAAACTTTATAAACATTTTAAATGCTAAAAAGATTGCTTCCGTAATTCTGTCTGGTGGCGAACCCTTATTATATCCCCACATATATGATATTATAGACTTGTTACATAAACATAATATCCGTGTAAATATAATATCAAACGGGATTCTTGTCAACAAAATTCCCCATGAAGTTATGAAAAAAATAACTGCGTTACAAATTAGTTTTGATGGGAAGAAGTACAACAAGAAATATAGAAAAATTTCTCCCGAAATTCCTTTGGAAGCAATGAAAAATATATTTGCTACAAAAGTTAAGGTTTATTCCATGACAGTAGTTACAAAGGATAATTTGGATGATATGGAAGAAATTCCTTTGGAAGTTCGATATAGAACTAATTTATGCTATTTTGAAAGGGTTTCGATTGTTGGCAATGTGCGACATCACATAGATATGCAACTCAAACAGGAAGATGAGAGAAAATTTATTGATAGTATTCTTCATCTTCAAAAAAATACGGAGAAACTGTATTATGCAATGACCCAATACATAGCTGTTCCAATTTTAAGGAAGGCAATTTATCTGGCTGTGATATAGGACTTTCAACTTTATGTATTTCCAATAATGGCGATGTTTTACCTTGTACTCGATTGCCAATTGTTTTGGGGAATATCAAAACGGATAATATAGATGATATTTGGAATAATTCAGGATTGCTGAACGATATTAGGAATCATACCTTTTTTGTAGAGCAGTGTTCAATTCATATGTGGCATATTTTTAAAAAAAATGGCAATACACGGCGCGGTATTAGCGAAAAACAAAAAAGTTATAGTTTTTCTTGGATCGTCCGGTTCCGGGAAAAGCACATCTGCATATTATTTACACAAAAAAAGGATTTAGTTATTTTGGTGATGATATTTTGTATATAAAGCTTAATAAAGAAAGTGTAGATATTTTACCATATCCAAATTATTTGAGTACAGATATGTATAAGCATAGTGATAAAATAAAATTTTAAGATGGATATAGGACAAAATCACTTGTTCCCATTGACACGACAGACTTCCCTGTGCAAAATGAGTTATATCTATTTTCTTTGTCATTAAGCACTTTTTCTAAAAGCGTAATAAACGATTTGCCGTTGGAAGAAAAATCAAATATATTAAGTGCGTCTTTTACCGATACTCCGTTTGAACATTTCACTCGTTCAAACGACAAAGAAAAATTCAATATAATATTTTCCATAATTAAAAGCGCAAAAATTAAAGGAATTATATTGGGCCTTGAAAAAGAATCTTTTGTAGAAGGTGTAAATAGCGTTGTTATGAATCCAATGCAAGCATAGGAAAGAAGGTGGCATGAATGGATCTTAAGAGCTTGCTTTATACAAAAGACATTTCCATAGCTAGCTGTAGAATCAATTAACAGTATATCTACTGTCTTTAGAAGTATTCAAAATCTTCTGCAATCCACAGTAACCATGTCTACCATGCTGTTTTTGTCATACAAAATATATATTGGTCAGCTTACAATTGTTGAGAGGCGCTCATAAGTGCCTCTCAACAATTGTCTTTTGCCGTAGATGGACTAATTACTCAAATAACGGATTTTTATGAACATAGTCTATTTATCGAGAACTTAAATAAGTTTCTTTCTACAAAGTCAAAAATTGAAAACAATTATTATGTTGATTCTATAACCGATAATATTACGGATAATAAAGATACTCAATCTGTAAATATTAAGCTCCCCGCAAACAAAATAAAGAATGATTTTGAAAAGATTATATTTATAAATGTTTCATTTGAATATGATAATTTTGCTTTAAAAGATATTAACCTCACAATATCATGCGGAGAAAAAATAGCAATAGAGGGACAAAATGGTGCAGGAAAAACTACATTACTAAAATTATTATCTCGACTGTATGATGTTTCTTCCGGCGAAATTTATATAGATAATGAAAAAATAACGGATGTAGATTTGAATTATTACAGACAGCTTTTTGGATTTGAAAACGGAATAGAAACCAATTTGACGAAAGAATTTGATTGGAGCGGAGTAATATTATCTGGAGGAGAATTTCAGAAATTAGCCATTGCCAGAGCAATTGCGAGGGACGCGCAAATTTTATTGTGTGATGAACCTTCAAGTGCTTTAGAGCCTCTCGCAGAGGATGAAATACTACAAAAAATATTTTTTGGATTCCATGATAAAGCTATAGTCGTTGTTTCACATCGGTTATCTTCTATACAGCATGTAAATAAAATCATTGTAATGGATAATGGACAGATAAAAGAAGTTGGAGATCACAATGCCCTTATGAAACAAAAAGGGCTATATTATAAAATGTGCACTACACAAGCCTTAAAATATGACATGAATCTAAAAGAGGTGTAGATCAGCATGGATAGAAGCTATAAAAAGAAATTGCAAACACAATTTTTTGTACATTATATGCGACAGAATATTTTTACTGTAATAGCGTCCGGCGACAGTATGATTCCTGCGATAAGTGAAGGGGATATACTTACAGTTAAAGTTATAAAAGAACACGACCAAATAAAAATTGGGGACATTATATTTGTTAAAAATCCAATTTTACTTACAGAGAATCTATTTATAGCCCATCGGCTTTTAAAGGTTATAGAAAATGATTTTATTGCCAAAGGGGACAATTGCAGTCATGCCGATCCGAAAATTAGTTTTTCAAATGTTATAGGGGTAGTAGAACATATACAAAGAAAGGGAGCTAATAATGATTCCTGAAATAGAAGCGATAAAGCGTTATTATGAAAATTCATGCGTTAAATCAAAAGATTTGGCAATTAACCTCGATTTTTGCCAACGGCATAAAATAGAAGAAGTTGCATTTTATCAATCAAAAAACGAAACCATAAAAAGCAAAATGTATTTTAATGAACTATTGTATATACAAAAGTTTGGAGCAATTAAGTCATTACTTCAAAGGTTAAATGACTTGAATATAAATTACGCTGTAGTAAAAGGAATAACGCCGTTGTTTGTGAATAACAGTGCCGACAGTAAGAATTCCGAAAGGAACAAGCAGGATAACGTTGCCTGAAACGGGGAAAGGAACGGCATTTGATAAAACGGCAAAAGTAGTCGCCCGTACGCAAATCTTTCGGCACGGGAAGCCAAAAAACTTCAATCTGAAACAGATTGAAGTTAAGGCAGGATAATGTTGTTAAAACAACACAAAACAACTTAAAAGCATAGCTTTAACAGTTTTTTTGGTATGACAAATTAAGTTTCTTCGAAAATTCGTCTTACCGCGATTTCCATACAAAAGGAGTAATTTTTATAGCACAAACAAGAAGTGTTACCGTCGAATTTCCGGCAGTGCTTGCCGAAAAAATCGAAACTTTGGCATGAAAACGGCATCAATCCGTCTCGGTTCTACTCTACGCTTTTACGGATAAAAGGGTTGAATGCATGAATTACCATGTTTTATCTAAAGTATCTGAACGATTTTTACCAGTAAAAAGATGTGGACGATTTAGGCGGGTGCAGATACAGGCGGAGTGCATCTTTCAAAGCCACCCTGCGGCTACAAGGAGAGCTGCTTTTTTTACTCCATATCAATGGCACGTAAGCACAATTGCGGCAATACTGAAACGCATGGATTGCTGCGAACATACGGTGAACTTCAAAGGCTATTCCAAATCCTGAAAGGCGTATTTGACAACAAAGGATCCAATATCCATGAAGCGATGGTTGAAGAAGCAGTATTATAAACAGGTGCGGGGGGCATACAAGAGCCGTCTTACAAAAGCGGAGCGGCAGGGAATGTTTTTTGCTTGGCATTCTGTGCTGGCTGCAGGAGTAAGTTACACTTTGCTACTTGAAAGAGTTTGAGCAGTTCGCAAAACCATTATCGCTGTGTCAAGTACAAAAAGCAATACGGGAAGGCTGTACGGCTCACTTTATCCGCGGAGAAGTCTTGAAGCAGATTGTATGAGGCAGGGATATTTGACGTGACCGCCCTTTTCTATTACGGCATCATGACGTTAAAGGAAATGATATATGCGCAGCGGCTCCGCTGAAACGGAAAAGAAAGGAAACGGGAAGTCGGACAGGCGAAAAAGAGGATAGCGGAACTTGAACGTATCTTCAAGCGGATTTATGAGGACGACATAAGCGGCGCAATCAGCCATGACAGGTTTTTTAAGCTGTCCGCAGAGTATGAAGCGTAACAGCGAGAAATGGAAAAAGGTCAAGTCCGAACAGCAGGAAGTCGATACCTACGAGCAGAACATGAGCGACTTTGACAGCTTTTCCGCGAATTTCAACTTTGTGGGTGAAATCAATTTTCTTTCTGCCACGCAACCGAAACGACAAGGCGTATAGGAACAGGAAAAGACGGCACAGCCCTTGCAATCGAGTCTATACCGCCCAATCTGAAATTACTTTCTTGTAACCGAAAACTCTTTTGCCACGGACATTTTTCCAAAAAAAAAAGTCGATCGTTTCAGATACTTTCATATCTCAACTATCGACCTTAAGTTGGTCTGAGTGACACGACTTGAACGTGCGGCCTCTACCACCCCAACCAGCCAGGGAACATTTTTCTGCTTATTTACAGTGCTTTTCAGCACTTTCTGCTACACGAAATTGGCTCTTTGGCGCTCTTGTGACATCTTGTATCCAGATGCTCCGAGCGTGTCTATGGTCAGAATATGTGGTCAAAACGCCTTCCGAAATTCTCAGTGACTGTGGTTCGGAAGACGTTTGTTTTGTAGCACTTGTGAAAGTGGTTGGCAAAGTTTCACGGATAAACATTTGCGTCGCAGTAGGCAAAGAGAAAACCGGAAATAATCATGCATATCATGAGTGTGCAGATGTACTATCATACTACTCGGTGTTGAGAAACACACTGACAAGTCCTTGTCCCCCGTTGAACTCCTTGATCTCAAGAAGCCGATAAAAGATTTTTGGGGATATTATCAATAATGTGAACAAGGTGAGTGCCGATATTCTCTCCGACAAGGATGTAACCATTGAGAACATAGACGGCAAGCGTAGGGCGGTATTTTCGGTCAAATAGGAGAGATTAATAATTTCAACTAGTCTGAAAGAAGTATAAAAAATATGGGTGTTTTTCAGTTTTATCAAACTGGCAATTTGTGTAATTGGATATTTCGTACGGTATTGTCTTTACACAATAAAGAATGGCATACTTACAAATACATAGTGAAGACTATGTTCATTCCCCAAGGCAACCAACCATTGCTCGACAAAAATATGCGATTATGATATAATTATTTACAGAAAGGCGGTGTTATCATGTTCGACACCAAGAAATTCGGCGGCTATCTCTCGCGGCTGCGGAAGAATGCCGACATGACGCAGATGGAGCTTGCGGATCGGCTGAATTTGACACGACAGGCAATTTCACGCTATGAGCACGGCGACAGCTTTCCCGATGTTTCAATTCTTGTCTTGATTTCAGATATATTTGATATTACATTAGATGAGCTGATAGGTTCCGGCGAACCAACGCGTGGCGAATCAAGGATACTCGAAGGAATTGCAAGTGGTGATGAGAGTGTAACGGCGGAAAATATCGAGGATATCGTTAGCCTCGCGCCTTATCTTAAACCGAGCGTTCTGACAAAGCTTTCCGCAGGTTTATCAGCGCAGGGTATTGATATTTCGAATATCATTTCGCTTGCGGAATATCTGAATGATGACAGTGTGATTTCCATGATGGAAAACGCAAAGTTTGAAACAATCAGCATAGATCTTCTCGAAAAGCTTATGCCGTTTTTGGAGGCAAAATCGAAATATACAATTTTTCAGAAAATCCTTGATGGCGATATGGACTGGCATTTTCTCCGTCCGCTGCTAATTTACTCTGACGGACTTCACAGCCAGGTGGAGGCGGCTGTTGTTGAAGGGGCACTTCCGTGGGAAGCACTCGATCTAATGCGTGAAGCATGGCGCGAGATATGGGAGCGTCAGCGAAAGAATGGTGAAGTATGAAAAAGCGATTTGAGAATTTATGTTTTCTGCTTACATATGCATGGAAAAAATGCAAAGCATTGTATTTTGCTTCACTTGGAAAAGCTGTATTCAATGCTTTACTTCCGTTAATCGACATCGCAGGACTCGGTCTTGTAGTAGATGCACTGGTGAACAATAGTCCTCGCCATGAAGTTATGCGTCTGATTCTGTATTTTCTTCTGTTCAACCTCGCCGTTGCTTTGCTTTCACAACTTTTGACGCTGGCGGAAAATATCATTATGCGCAAAGCATCAGACATTACACAGCGCGACTACATGAATGACAGTATTCGAATCGATTATCACTATGCACAGGATCGAAGCATTCTTGACCTTAAGAAAAAGTCTATGGGCGCGAATCCTGCATGGTTCATTTTGTCATTCGGTCAACTCATAAAATGCATCGTTCAATTCGTAGGAATTGCCTATCTTTTTTCGGTTCTCAGTCCGCTGTTTCTAAGCGTACTTCTGTTAACATCCGTTCTTTCAATTTGGTTTATTGTGCGTGAGCGGAGGTTAGATTTTGCATATCGAAACGAATCAACGGAAGATGAACGAGCAATGGATTATCTGTACAAGACCATGACCGATTCCGGTTATGCAAAGGAGGTACGTATAAATCGTGCTGATAGTATTCTTACAAGAAAATATTCAGAACGATATAAAGCTCATCTTGAACGTAAAAACAAGTTGGAAAACAAACGTGCATTTCTTCATATATGCAGTTTAATCTTGACCGTTGTACAGTCTATAGCAATGTATCTGTATTTTTCACATCAGGTGTTTTCGGCACAAATAGGTGTTGGTGAGTATACTGTACTTCTCGGTGCAACGACACTGCTCGCAGGTGTTCTGCTCGAATTCTTCAATTTGACTGTCAATAACATGGCAAAGACTCTTGATTTTACAGATCTTTTCCGCGAATATCAAAATCATGTGACTGAAAACAGTAAAATTTTTGCAAGTCGCGAGCTTCCAATGCATGAAATTGATCGTGAGAATTTGAAAATATCGTTTGAAGATGTAACTTTTACTTATCCCGGTTCGCAGAAACCGGTGCTTGAGCACATCAGCTTCACTATCATGCAAGGAGAAAAGCTGGGCATCGTTGGGCTTAACGGTTCTGGCAAAACCACTTTGATTAAGCTGCTTTGCCGTCTATATGACCCTACGCAAGGTAGAATCACATTAAATGACATTGACATTAGAAAGATTCCGCATGATGAATATATCAAACTCATAGGAATAGTCCTACAGGATTTCTGTTTATTTGCCTATTCAGTGAGAGAAAACATAGTGTTTGACGGTCAATTAGATGAAACACATTTGTACGAGAGTATAGAAAAAAGCGGTCTTTCCGACAAGATTATGTCTCTGCCGAATGGCGCGAATACTTCTATATACAAAACATTAGATGATGAAGGTATTGAATTTTCCGGCGGAGAGGGACAAAAACTGGCGTTGGCTCGGGCAATTTACAAAAACGCAGGAATCATGATTCTCGACGAACCTACATCGGCTTTGGATCCGCTGGCTGAGCTTGCATTGTTCTCACGGCTTGCCGATATCGCTGACGGTAGAACAACTCTTTTTATTTCGCATCGATTGTCTTCCACAAAATTTTGTGATCGGATTCTTGTGCTGTCGGAGGGTAAAATTGCAGAGATAGGTTCTCATGATACACTTATGGAGAAAGACGGTATTTACGCTGATCTATTCCACACACAGGCTAAGTATTACGAATCAGCGGAGGTGAAGGCATGAGACGAAAAATAAGAATTCTGCTTGCAATATTGCGTTTGATTACTGAAAAGGAGCCGTCATATCTTCTTTGGTCGTTGCCTCAGATCATTACAAATTCTGCTTTATCTCTTCTTGCGGTATATGTTCCCAAGCGAATTTTGGAGACTTTGACCGGTGTCAGTACATTTGAAAAAATAGTGCAAGTAATTCTGTTCTACAGTATGCTTTTGCTATTTTTGAAAATGATCAACAGCTATCTTTCAAATCGCAGCAATCTCGCTGCTGCCAGATTTGCCTCAGAGACCCGATTTGAGATCGGCAGAATTACGATGCAGCTTGAAATGAAGGATATAGAAACCGCCTCTCAAAGAAAAGTTATTCAAATGGCAAACAACGCAACCGGATTAACGGGGATTCTCGGAATTGTGAGACAGATGGTATCCAATGTTATCACAATTGTAGGGCTGGCATGGATTGCGGTGCGACTGAATGTGCTGTTTCTGCTTGCAATTGCTGTTGTTTTAGCTGTAAAAATACTGTTTTCATATTTGCAGTTCCGTTTTAATATAAAGGCACGAGAACTTTATGCAAAGAATGACCGTGTTGGTGATTATCTGATGGGACTTGCGTATTTTAACCATGGTGCACAAAAGGAACTTCGGGTGAATAATCTGCGGGATTGGTTTATGAAAAAAATTCTGCGATATCGTGGAGAGATGGTGCGGCTACAATATAAGGATTTCAAACGAAACGCACTATTTGAGTCGATTATGGCTGTGCTAATGGGGGCGCAATCACTGGTTGTGCTGGTAATTTTGGCAGATAGTTATCTCGACGGTGCAATTACAATCGCAGACTTCACGATGTATTTTTCCGCAGTGACATCATTGACCGCCGCTCTCAATGCGCTGACACAGCAGATTCGCCGTTATAACGAGCAGATGTTGAATTTCACGGATTATAAAAAACTTGTCGATTTGCTTGCTCAAACGAAGGTTGAAAATGTGACGTATACTGAAATACCCACTCAAACTGAAATCGTTTTCCATGATGTTTCGTTTGCTTATCCGGGTAGCGATAAAAATGTATTAGAACATCTGAATCTCACTATACAAAACGGAGAGAAGTTGATGATTGTAGGTGTAAATGGTTCAGGCAAAACAACATTGATCAAACTTCTTTGCAAGCTGTATCGTCCTACTTCGGGATACATTACGTTAAATGGGCAAGATATATGGAGCATTCCCAACGAGATATATTACCGCACAATTGGCGCCGTATTTCAAGATTACCGGAATTTTGCTTTTGCGCTTGCGGAGAATGTATCACTTGCAGAGGATACAGACAACAAGCGTGTTCATGCAATTTTCCATGAGCTTGGACTTGGCGGCTTCATTGATAATCTGCCGAATGGCATAAATACAAAACTGACACGCCAGTTTGCTTCAAATGGCGTGGAGCTCTCCGGCGGTCAAGATCAAAAGATTGCGATTGCTCGCGCTATTTACAAAGATGCACCGATGTTTATACTGGATGAGCCGACTGCGAGCCTTGATGTCAAGGCTGAAAGTGAGATTTATGCAGATTTTGGCAGAATGGCAAAAGGAAGAACTGCGGTATTCATCGGTCATCGGCTATCTGCAGCAATGCTTGCGGAGAGAATTGTGGTGATGGATAGCGGGCGGATCGCGGAAAGCGGATCTCATACAGAACTGATGCAATGCGGCGGCATGTATGCAGAGATGTTTAAGGCGCAGAGCCAGGCATATGTTGTAACATGTGAATGAAAGAAATCCCCCCTCGGTTTGTGTAGATCCGAGGGGGATTGGCGTTGGCGGATTAAGTTAATGGTATTGGGTACAGAATCGGAAGTTTCCGAGACGGAGCCGCTCTGTTTCTCTCGTTTTTGTTTATAATTTCCCTCAATATGATTGCTTGAGATATTAGAAAAGTATGATATAATATAATCGGAAGCTTCCAAAAACACATATTGGAGGAAATTATGTTACAGTTTAAAGAAAAAATCAAGAAATTGAGAAAAGAAAAAGACATGACACAAGAACAGCTTGCCGAATATATGGGAGTATCCCCTCAAGCCGTCAGTCGTTGGGAAACAGGAGTTACTTGTCCCGATATTTTCGCGTTGCCCGCTTTGGCGGAATTATTTGGCATCACCGTTGACGGTTTGCTGGGTGTGGATGAAAAAGAAAAACAAAAAGAAATCAGAAGCATCATTTCTGTTGCTGAGGAAAAAATAAATGAGGGTATGACTGATGAACCTATAGTTTTGCTGCGTGAAGCGTTGAACAAATATCCTAACAACGAACAACTTCTTTGTTCTTTGATGTATGCGTTATACGTTGCAAGCGAAGATGAAGAACTGTGCAAAGTATATGACAGCGAGATCGTATCCATCGCATATAGAATCGAGCAGCATTCCACGGACAGTGACTGCCGAAATGAAGCACGCAGTATTTTGTTCCGCCACTATTGCGATACAAACAGAAAAGCCGAGGCGCTACAAATTGCCGACGGTATGGCGCGTATAGAAACGAGCCTTGAACGTAATATTTATTGGGCGCTTGACGGTGCTGACCGTCTCGCATACCTTAAAGAACGAATGGCGGACGATATGCATTATCTGATTTGGGATGTAAATGCATATGCGTGTCACGCAAATATTTCCGATGAACAAAAAGAGCAACTCAATTCTGTTTGTCAAAAAATCAAGGCTCTGATGAAGGAAAGTTTAAATATTGAATAAAGCAATGGAGAAGCCGTACAAATCGTGCGGTTTCTCTTTTTGTGTCTCAAAATTTGCGCCGCATGAAACAAAGAAAAAGATTTTTTGATTTCCGAGAAACAACCTGTTTCTATATATTGACAAACGGATTGAGATATGTTATAATATAGAAACAGTACGTTTCTGCGTCTTGGAGGCACTTATGAAGAGCATACGAAATGAGTCAAAACCGGTCATCGTTCAGTTTATCGATGAGTATTATCATAAATATTTTGTGATTCCTTCCGTGCGTGAGATCGCATCGGGAACGGGTATTTCCGTTTCTACGGTACATCGTTGCCTCAGCGCGATGAAAGAAAACGGCGAGCTGGAATACAGCGGTCGCCGTTCGGTACACACAAAACGAATGGAAATGGAAACGAATCACCACGCTATGCCCGTGCTTGGTTACGTTGCCTGCGGTGAGGGACAGGAGGAAACCGAGGAAGTAATTGAGTACATTCGCATGCCCGAATCTCTTATCGGCAAGGGAGAATTCTTTGCTCTTATCGCAAAAGGCGAGTCTATGATCGATGCCGGTGTTCATCCCGGGGATTATGTGGTAATCCGTAAACAGAATACAGCAGACATCGGTGACATCGTTGTTGCACTCGACCAGGGCGTGAACAATCTCAAAGTGCTCGACTTTGATACGAATAAGAAAGCATACTTTCTCCGCTCCTGCAACGAGGATAAGGAACGCTATGCAGATATCTATCCCGAGGAATTGCAAATACAAGGTGTTGCTGTTTGCGTGACGCATAAACTTTTGAAGATAAATGTTTGAAGAGGAGACGCCATTGAAATACGCAAAAAGAAGAATTCCTATCGGTGATTGTCCGAATTGTGGAAGACCCGTGGTCTATTCTGATAGCGGTGCTGACAAAAAATATATCTCCGTGATCTGCGTGGACGATGATTACGTAGGGCATACCCAAATATGTGCCAAGTGCAAAACGATGGTTGCTGTTATTGAAAATCGGCAATTTGGAATCCCCGTTATTGGTGTAGTAAATGCATAAATCATAAAACAATCGAAAGTGAGCCATCCTCCCGGCTGTGAATTCGGGAGACCAGGGTGAGTATCAGAACATATAGCAGAGCACGTCTCTGCATTGTTTTGATGCTCACTTTTTTCGTTATATCCGTCTGTTCGCTGCGCAGACGTATATATAAATCTGTTTTGAAAGGGGGATAGTCGCGAAAGCAAGCCAAAAATTAAACTGAATATGACGACGGTAAATACATACCGTAAAAGCTTTACGGTTAAATCTAAACTCTTGGAGGTTAACCAAATGAAGCAATCATCCTACAAGTCCTATGAGGATCTTCCGCTGTTTCTCAACGTGAATGATCTGTCAAAGGCAATCGGAATCGCGCCGTCGTCATGCTACGAGCTGATGCATGAAAAAGATTTTCCGAGCATCCGAATCGGAAAACGCTTGGTCGTTCAGCGTGAAAAGTTCATTGAGTGGGTTGATGAACAGTCAAAAGGAGGCAGAAAATGAGTTATTCGTCACGTGAATTCTGCCAAATCCTGCGCGAATGTTATTTTCATCCCGACAATCTGAAGAACTATCCAAGCGAAATGATGGTGCAAAAAACGAGAGCAGCGCTCATTTTGTTATGGAATCTGGAGCATCTTGAAATATGCGGCAAGAGATATAACAGAGAATTTATCCGCCGTCTTATGCTGAATGAAATGATGCTTGAGGACGTTACACGAGCGATTTCTTACTACATGCATCGCGTAAAAGAGAAGACGATTCCGAGTCTTTCCGTAACGATTTTTCTTTCTGTTCTCCTCTCTGATGCGATAACCGACATGGAGTTTCGTTATCACGAATACGGTGAAATACCGTTCGATGTATGCGTTACTGTGAAGGTTGAACTGATCGCGTGAGGTGATAAGGATGCATTATCAAAATCAAAAGATGCAAAAATTCTTTCCTTTGCCGAATGAGATCTTCAGTTTAGGACTCTCGGCAGGCGAGATTGCGGTATATGCTTACCTCATGTACTGCGAGGACAGAAAAACCTTTCAGTGCCATCCGAGTTACACAACCATCGGAAAAGCGATCAAAATGAGCAAAAATACCGTGAAAAAGTATGTCGACGGATTGGTCGAAAAGCTGCTCATCACCACCGAGCCGACCAGTATTGTCACGAAAAAAGGTCAGAAGCATAACGGAACATTGCTCTATACGATCCGCCCGATTCAAGAAGCGGTGGAGTATGATTACGAGAAGCGGTTGAAGCGGCTTCAGGCAGAACAGTATCGCCAGAAGGCACTGGAAAGATGGGAGAAGCGATACGGAAATCAAGGGTCGATATTTCAGCAGGAGAAAGCATAGGCGTCGTAAACGGCGCTATGCCCTCGACATCGGACGGCAATGCCGACCGAAAAACGCCGTGTTTTGGACATTTTCTGAAGCTTTCGGGAAATCCCAGACACGGCGCTGCTCTTGACGTTGTGAATACGGTTGTGGTGTAAAAAACGGCGCCTATATCAGCGAAAATCCTGTGTTTTGGGGCATTTTTACGGTGCCTATGAGTGGTGTATTGCGAAAAAAAGGAGAATATTATGAAATCAACAGAAAAGATACGGGTCAGTTTGTTTCTCGACCGAAACACGGTGGAAACGGCTGACCGAATGATGAAAGAACGGGGTTATCGTTCCCGAAACGAATTCTATTCGGCGATGATAAATGAAATGAGCGCGGAAGAAATCATCGACAAGCAAGGCGATTTTCTCGGTGAAAAGTTTGCAAAAGCAATGGAATCCTACGAGGAGGAAATCAGAAAAACGCTCTCCAAAGGACTGTTTCGTTACGCAGTTCATCTCGAAATGATCGCAAAAATTCTCGCCGATCAGTACGGCTACAACGAGGATGAAGCCGAGGAAATCCGCCGTGAGGCGTGCAGAAATGTACGCAGACTGCGCGGTAAAATTCCTCTTGAAAAAATCCTTGCCGGATATTATAGGGAGCATGAAATCGAATCCACCGATAATTATGAGTGGGATGGTGAAGAAATTTTCTGAAAACGCTGGATATTCCGAAAGAGTTGTGGTATTGTGTTGTGTTGAAGAAAGGAGAGTGATACTATGCCAAAACGCAGAGCAAGCGGTGACGGAACATTGCGAAAACGAGAGGACGGTCGCTGGGAAGGTAGGCTTGTGATTGGCACCAAGAAAAACGGACTGCCACTGTACAAGTGCTTCCTCAGCAAATCACAAAAAGAAGTCCTCTCGCAGATGGATTTGTATAAAGAAAATCTCAAAGGTGCTGAGCTGTGCGAAGACTACCGCATGACACTCGGCGAGTGGCTTGACAAATGGATAGCGGAACACATGGCGTTCAGTATAAGAGAAAATACAAAGAAACGGTACAGTCAGTATATCGAATATATAAAACCACACCTCGGTCACAAACAGGTGTCGACTATCACAACCGCAGACGTGCAGAAGATGTACAATAAGCTCAAAGCAAGCGGTCGCAAAGCATGCCATCCGACAATGGGATATCAACTATCCGACAGTATGGTTCGAAGTATACACATGATGCTTCACGAAGCTATGGAATACGCCATGCGCGAGCATATGATTTTGAAAAATCCTACGGTAGGTACAACGATACCCAAAGCTGCGGTAAAGGAAATGCATGTGCTGAATGAAAAACAGATTCAAATATTCCTTGAAGCGATAAAGAAGGATGAAATATGGAGTGACTTCTTCTACCTCGAATTGATGACGGGACTTCGGCGTGGTGAGATCTGTGCGCTGAAATGGAGTGACTTCGATGCGGCGGAAGGAAATCTTTCCGTCAGCCGTACACTTCACAATGATGGTACAACCGGGGATACGAAAACATACAGCGGAAAGCGAACAATCAAACTTCCGCAAAGTGCAGCCGAGATGCTGAGAGTGCGAAAGCAGACAGCAATATCGGAATGGATCTTCCCGAACCCGTTGAAGCCGGAGAATGCAGTCTCGGGAAATACAGCATACAGCATGCTGAAAAAGATTCTGAAAGAATGTAATCTCCCAAGCATCCGATTTCACGATCTGCGACACACCTTCGCAACTCAGGCGATTGCAGGCGGTGTCGATCCGAAAAGTCAGTCGCATATGCTCGGTCATACAAAGGCAAGCTTCTCTCTCGATCGATACACGCACGTCACAAGCGAGATGCAGACGAGTGCTGCAGAAGTGATGGGAAACTTCTATGAGGGAATCATAGGAAAGGAGGTTGCAAAATGGGCAGACGAAAAAACGGAACGGGAGGCGTAAGCCTTCGCAAGGACGGACGTTGGGAAGGACGTGTCGTAATAGGCTACGATGAAAAAGGGGTGCCGAAGACCAAAAACGTCCTTGCAAACACAAAAGGCGAATGCCTTGAAAAGCTGAAAGCGCTCAAAGAAAATCTTGTTACCCAGGACAAGCCGAAGTACAGTAAACAGATGACCTTCGGTGAGTGGATCGACTTCTGGTTCCGCGAATTCTGCTCCCCTTGGCTAAAAGATTCCACGAAGCAAACGTACGGTTACCGAATCTATAAGCAGATCATTCCAAACATCGGTCATATTCCGCTTAACGAGCTGAAAACAAGTGACCTACAGGTGTTCTACGCCAATCTGAAAAATGATGGTAGGCTCATTCGACGTGATTTGAACGGAGGCACACTGTCAGATTCACATATACGAGCTATTCACACGCATTGTAATGCAGCACTCAATAAAGCTTTGGAGGAAGGACTCATCTTCAAAAATCCTGCAAGTGAGTGCAGAGTGCCGCCGAAAAGATACGCAGAGATGAAGGTACTGACACACGCCGAGATCCACCGTCTGCTTGTCCAAGCAAAGGAAGAAGATATGTTTGAAATGTTCTTCCTCGATCTGTCCACGGGACTGCGACGCGGAGAACTCATTGCATTGCAGTGGGATGATGTGGACTTCGAGAAAGAGGAACTCCATATCAAGCGTCAGGTGAACCGAGTAAACGGAGAGCTTGTTATCAGTACACCGAAAACGAAAAACTCTGTGAGGACAATCAAGTTGTCGAAACTGACATTGTATGTACTGACAGAATACAAAAGGAATGCAAAAAGCAAATGGTTGTTTCCGTCGCCGCTGAACAATGATGTTCCGAGGGAACCGTCTGCTTGCAGAAAACGGTTATCAAGAATTCTTGAGCACGCTGGATGCAAGCACGTTCGCTTCCATGACCTGCGTCATACCTTCGCAACAATGGCACTGGAAAACGGCATCGACATCAAAACCCTCGCCGAAATCCTCGGACATAATACAGTTTCTACCGCACTCAATACTTACACGCATAGTACGGCGAAGATGCAGGAATTTGCAGCACGACGTATCGACCGTGTAATCGGCCGTGTAGACGATGATGCGGAGCAAAACATCAACACTACCACCGAGGTTTCGGGCGCCACAGAGCCTGTGTTCGCGCCGTACAAGAGGAAAAAGAGAAAATCCGGCACCGGATATGTGAAGCAGCTTTCAGCGAACTGCTGGCAGGGGAGATATACGCCGCGAGTGGATGGCAAACGAGTGAGTTATAACGTGTATGGCAAGACGGAGGAAGAATGTGAAACGAAGCTGGCGGAGGTTATACGTGAGAAAAGAAACAGATGAAAAGGAAGTGTAAAAAATGAGTATAACGAGATCATTGAATCTGATTAAGAAATCGGACACATCGGATATTCTGACTCGAGTGTACAAGGAAACAATACTGGACATCAGTTGGAAGGACAGATGTTTCGATCTGTTGTTAGACGAATTTTTAGCGGTAAAACACAGTTGGGAAATCGTATCCACAAGTGAAGATCACGTGTTTATGGCAAGGATTTCGTATCCTGTAATGCTTGAACTGGTGGAAGTATTGGAAAAAGAAGATTACGCTTACTGTGAGGATTCATTCGGGTATTTTGAAGGTGACGAAGATGTTTACAGAATAATCTGGAATATGACGCCTTACTTTAGGGAAATGGTTGATCAGTATGTGGAAGGTGTGTATGAATTTATTTATGTTGATGCAGGGGACTGAACGCAAGGTGTGAGGTCAAAAATTGCGATGCAGTAGTCAAAGATAAATATTCGACAGATTTTACTGAAATTCATACTTGCAGTTAATAAACGAAAAGGAAAGAGAGGATAGGCAAACAAGCAGCAGGATATTCAGAAATGAATACTGAATATATCTATGACGTAATTGTTTTGTTCCTAGGCATAACAATTGATAATTTTGAAAAGAGGTAATAAATGAATATAAAAAGGCCACGATATGCAAAACTTCGGATTAGAAATAATATATGCTATCCTGTAGTATTGATACATTTTGAAACCAATCAAGTCACACTAAGAGAAAATGAAAAAGTATTTAATACTGTTAACATTAACGATGTGGAATTCGATTTTTCAGATTTATCAAATGAGGAAAAGGTTGAATTTTGTAAATATTTAGAAAAAACAATGTTCAAATAACTCTTTTTATGTTATAATATAATAAAATGTTTGAGCATAAAGAGGGAAAAAATGGGACACAAAATATTTGTATCGTACAAATATGCTGACTCAGATGTTAAGCAATTAACTAATAGCTGGTATCATACAGATACCGTTCGTACATATGTCGATAAGTTAGAAGAATATATTTCCGACGTATCAGATCATATTTACAAAGGGGAAACAGATGGTGAAGATTTATCGGGACTGTCTGATGAGGCGATTTGGAGAAAATTAAAAGATCGTATATATGATAGTACACTAACGATCATAATGATTTCCAAAGGAATGCGTGTGACATATTTGCCTGATAGAGAGCAATGGATACCGTGGGAAATTTCGTATTCCTTGAAAGAAGTGTCGAGAAAGAATATCAGTGGTAATTCCGTAACGAGTTCAAGCAATGCTCTGCTTGCAGTAATCCTTCCCGATGCAAACGATCATATGAATACTTTACGCATATGAAATCATGCTGCGCTAACCCTTGTCGTTATTTTAATACGAGTTTTTTGTTTGAGATAATGAGAAAGAACATGTTTAATCTAAAGCAACCGGATAAAAAGGATTGTGATGACGGTTCTACAGTATATTATGGAGATAGTAGTTACATCTCTACAGTTAAATGGGAAGATTTTATAAAATCTCCTGAATCCTATATTAATAAGGCGTATGATATTCAAAGCAAAATTGAGAAATACGATGTTTGCAAGGAAGTTAATTGACATTCAAGTGGAGAATTATAATGAGAACATTTGTGTTTAACGAAGGTGAGTTTTCACCATATAAAAAGCTTAGACTTGATGATGCTCGAGGGGAAATCGTTCGCTCCGATCCGTATTGGAGTGGGACTAAGATAACCGTCTTTATTTCCCATAAACACGATGATTTAGAAGATTTGCGAGGCATAATAGGTTTTCTCGAAAGTCAGTATAATGTTAAATGTTACATAGACAGCAGAGATCCTTCTTTGCCAAAAACAACATCAGGAGAAACAGCGCAGAGGATCAAAGGAAGAATTGACGGATGTAAGAAATTTATCTTAATGGCAACAGAAGGGGCAATTGATTCAAAGTGGTGTAACTGGGAGTTGGGATATGGCGATGCCAAAAAATTCAAAGATCATATCGCATTATTTCCATTGAAGAAAAAAGATTCTTATGAATGGAATTATAAAGGTAATGAATATATGCAGATATATCCTTCAATCGCATATTACGGTCAAGGGGAGATATATCAAGGAGGAGAGCCTATAACGCCGGGTTACTACGTTGCTGTAAGAGGAGAGAATATATATTATATCACTCCATTAGGGGAATGGTTGAAGAAATAAGGAGATTGTTATGGAAAAGAAGCATAAGCATTTGGATTTTATTCAAGGAGTTATTAATCGCATGGCTGGGAACTCATTTGCTCTTAAGGGCTGGGCGGTAACCTTGACTGCAGGTATTTTTGCTCTTGCGAGCAAAGACGCAGATAAGTTATATTTTTTGATAGCATATATTCCCATACTTGTATTTTGGGGGCTGGACGCATATTATTTATTAAAAGAAAGACTGTATCGTGCCCTTTATAACAAGGTTCGAATTATGGAAGAAGATGAAATCGATTATGATATGAATACATCATTGGAAGAATTCAAGTGCGAAAAAAACACATGGTGTAGTTGCGTGATTTCAGGAACTGAACTCTGGTTCTATGTTCCTCTTGCCTTGCTTTCTACAGGAATAATAATATTAACAGCATGTCTCTAAAAACTAGTTTTATTGTTGTTTGGTAAAGGATTGCAAAAGGACTGAAAAAATGTTTGCTAGATTTAATTATTTACCCAAGAACTACTATTACAATTATTATTTTAATCCGCATTTAGAGTCTGGACGGAAAATTTATGATGATACGACAACACGAATAAGAAAATGCTTACGTGAGTTTATATTAGAAAACGGTCATATTGATGGAACAGCATTAAAAGATCATTGGTTTAGCATTATTGATGCTGATATATTTCTGTCTCATTCACATAAAGACATAGAAAAAGTTAAAGGCTTTGCTGGATGGCTTTATGATCAATTTGGACTAACTTCGTTTATAGATTCATGCGTATGGGGTTATTGCGATGATTTGCTAAAAGAAATTGATAATATGTATTGTTGGCAACCAAAAAGCGAAACTTATAATTATAAATTACGAAATTATACAACTACACATGTTCATACTATGTTATCGTCTGCGTTGACTGAAATGATTGATCGAAGTGAGTGTGTAATTTTTTTCAATACACCCAATTCAATAATACTGTCAGATGAGTTGGATAAAGTTAAAAACGGAAAATCAGCAAACACTTTATCGCCTTGGATATATCACGAGTTGTCCGTTTCAAGTATGATTCGTTCTCAAAAACCGCGAAGAGCACTTTTAGAACACGGAGACTCGGGATATTTTCAAAAAAATGCGCCGCAAGTCGAGTATGATGTTAGTAAATTCTTGGATGGGATGACTACGCTCACAGATGATATGATTGTTAAATGGGGTGAAATCTGTAACTCAATGAACGAACCTTTAGATGAACTATATAAAATAGTTTATCCTAAATGATAAAAAGGCGGTAATCGTAGCTCGCGATTACCGCCTTAAATCTATCCAAAAACTCGAAAACAAATCCTGCATCTCTCCATGTGGTCACCATCTATGGTCAAACATGTGGTCAAGCTGTACCACCACCGCCTCGTTGCGCCGCAGATGCCCCATATTCCCCCCAAAAAGCAAAAAACAAAGCCGAAAACTCACGTTTTCGGCTTTATTTTGGTCTGAGTGACTGGACTTGAACCAGCGGCCTCTACCACCCCAAGGTAGCGC
>CAKTAA010000034.1 GCA_934526185.1 uncultured Eubacteriales bacterium
TTTCCGTTCTCTCCTGAAGAGAAAACATCGTCTTTTTTGCGGAATTCATAAAAACTGTCAGATAAATCCTGTCGAATATTTTCGCAGCACGTCGGACGATATCGTAATGCCCGATCGTCAGCGGATCAAAGCTGCCCGGTATAACAGCGACACGCTGCCGAACCGTTTCCTTCTCCATAATTATATGAACCCCTTTCATGAAATAAAAACAATTCATGCGAAATTCGGGCTGATCTGCATAGCAGGTTGTTTCCGCCTGCTTTATGGTTCTCCTCCCCCGTCCGACAGCACAGGTGCCAGATAGGTGACGTGAATGCGACCGTATTTTGCACTTTTCTGAACGTGGTACCGCGACGCTAGATCCATGTCGCCTTCAAAAAGATCCGGCGATTCCGTTTCGCATATAATGATGGCATGCGGAGCAGCCACGCCGGATCTGTCAAGCTTGCGCAGCACCTCCCGCAGGGGATCACCACCGAAGGGCGGGTCAAGGTATATCAAATCAAACTGCTCTCTCCCTGCAGCGCCCCTGAGATAGGTGTCATATTGGTAATTTACGATCCGGCATCGATCAAAAAGCTTTGTTTTCTTTGCGTTGATTTTCATGACCTCTATCGCCTCGGGGGAACTGTCCACCATGACCGCCAACGCCGCACCGCGGCTCAGAGCCTCCAGTGCATTCTGTCCGCTTCCGGAAAAAAGATCCAAAAAGCGTCTGCCCTCTATATCAAATTGTATGGAACTGAATACCGCCTCCTTTACTCGCTCAAGTGTCGGGCGCGTGTCCTCACCTTCCGGTGTTTCCAGACGAATTCCGCGTGCGGTTCCTGTTATAATTCTCATAATCCTCGCTTTTGGCTTCCTTTCCTATACTGCTTGTTGATAGTTTTACATTCGCGCCTCTGGACTGTCAATCTGTTCTTTGGCCATACATACGCAAAGAGAAATCCATTTGTTATTTCAATGATTTTCTTATTTTTGCCGGTGAACGGCGTTTTTCAGCTTCCATTATGAAAATACGCGTAAATATTTTCAGCCGTCTGACGGCTGATGCCTTTGACCGCCGCTAACTCATTGACCTCCGCGCCTCGGACAGCCCCTATTGTTTTAAAATGTGTGAGCAAATCGCGCGCACGCGTTTTTCCGACGCCGTCAATTTTTTCAAGCACAGAAGTTTTCAGTGTTTTGCTTTTAGCTCCCGACATGCGGGCAACCGTATACCGATGAACTTCCTCCTGAATTTTATACAAGAACACAAAAACTGGCTGTTCCCGTGCGATATTGATTTCATTTTCTCCATCCGTCAAGGCACGGGTTTTATGATACTCGTCTTTCACCATGCCGAACACGGGAATATCCATCTTCAGCTCAGCCAACAGTGTCCGGATGACGGAAACATGTCCCTTTCCGCCATCCAGTAAAATAAGATCCGGCGCTTCCGCTCCGAAGCGAGCGTCCTCCCTTGTCAGACGCTCCAGACGGCGCTGCAGTGTCTCCCGCATGGATGCGTAATCATCCTGCCCGGCAGTTTCCCGGATAGTAAACGTACGGTAATCCTTTTTCTTGAATTTTCCCTGTTCCACAACTATCATGCCGGCCGTAATATGCTCGGATCCGATATTTGAGATATCATAGGCTTCGATTCGCTCCGGCACAGTCTCCAGCTGCAGAAGCGAGGCGAGCTTCACCAGCGTCCGATTGTCTCTTTCCATCTCTTGACGGTATTGCTTCGCATTCTGCTCCGCATTTTCCCTTGCCATCTCGCACAGGGATCTCGACGGTCCCCTCTCCGGTTCGCGAATTTTCACGCGCCGGCCCGCCAACTCTCCCAAAAGTAAAGCCAGTGCCTCACGCTCCGATTCGTCAAGAGAAAATCCGAGAAGAATTTCCTTCGGAACATATTGCCGCTTTTGATAGAATTCAAACAAAAACGTGTCAATTGCATCGGAATCCACAATCTGATCTGCTCCGAACAGAATCGGCTCACAGTCGATAAGGCAGCCTCCCCGAATATAGAATACGGAAAGACAGGCACAGGTATCATCCTGGTACAGCGCAAAGACATCCTGCTCCGTATCCGGCGACGACACCACCTTCTGTTTCTGCCAAAGAGCGTCAAGGTGGCTGATACGGTCGCGCCACTGAGCGGCCGCTTCGAAACGCATCTCTTCAGAGGCCGCGAACATCTTTTCCTCCATCGACTTCTTTACATGGCCGAAGTCGCCGCGGAGAAGCTCTACGATATGTTTGAATATTTCCTGATATTCCTCCGGCGATACCTTACCCGAACAGGGGGCGCAGCACTGGCCGATCTGCGAATATATACAGGGTCTTCCCTTTCCTATATCACGGGGAAATTCTTTTTTGCAGGCAGCGATTTTAAACGTTTTGCGAATGGTCATCAAAATGGAATAGACAGCTTTGGCGCTGGAATACGGTCCGAAATATTTGGCGCTGTCAGCCGCGCGCCGCCGCACCATCATGATTTTTGGATAATCATCATGAACGGTGATTCGAATATATGGATAATTTTTATCGTCCTTCAGCTTGATGTTATATTTTGGCGTGTGAAGCTTGATTAAGCTGTTTTCCAGTGTCAGCGCTTCCATTTCGGAATCGGTGAGTATTGTTTCAAAATCATAGACATGCGAAACCATTCTGGCTGTTTTTACAGACATGTTTCCGCTTTCATGAAAATACTGCGACACGCGGTTCTTCAGAACCTTGGATTTACCTACATATATAATTTTACCCGTGCGATCCCGCATCAAATATACGCCGGGGCGAAGCGGCAAATTCGCCGCCTTCTCCCGAAGCAGCGTTCTTCTGTCTTCCATGAATGTTTTGTCCCCTGTTTTTTCGGTTTGTCTGTTGTTTGCCGAAAAGCCTGCAGAACTCAGCCATATACAAAAAGGCGGAATACCCGCGCAACGGCAATCCGCTGTCCGAAATCATTACCGTCAGCGTTTGTCCGCGTGTATAGTCCGCCTTTTATCCGTTGCAGTCTCTTTATTGCCGCCTGACATCAGTCATTAAACCCAGAAACGATCAGCGCCTCCAGCCCGTTCAGCGCCTCCACCTCGTCAGCGCCGTCCGCAATCAGTGTCACAGTCATTCCCTTTGTAATACCAAGCGACAGAACGCCGAGAAGGCTTTTGGCGTTGACGCGTCTCTCGTCCTTCTCCACCCATATGGAGCTTTTGTAGGAGTTTGCTTTTTGAATGAAAAATGTCGCCGGTCTCGCATGCAGACCCACGCTGTTTTGGATGGTAATATCACGAGAAATCATCATCAATCTCCTATCTGAATTACATTACTTAAAAGCCGGCTTGTCTTGAAATTATGTCACCAGCATATTGTTACTTTCTTATTATATCAAAACCCATCCGCAAAATCAAGCCCTATTTTCCACAAAATATTTTTTTATCAGTGTGACATACTTTGTTTACATTTGTTCTGTCATACGCCTCCGCTGTCTCGTCCTCCTTTTTATTATAGTGTAATGAAATTTCGTCAGGCAGCGAGCTTTATTTCTTTGGCCGGCGAATTTTAAGAGGATTGGCAGATTTTTTGTCTGGCTGCTTTTCCGTGCCATTATTGACTTTGCGTGCAAAATTTGTTATACTATTCAGGGAATTATTTAATAGGATGACCATATGCTGTATACGGTCAGTTCTGCAAACAACACATCACAATCATTAACAATTTAGTGAAATAAGGTCATTACGACTTCTCAAAGCACGATTTTTTCAGCAGTATGGCCATACGATGCTTTGCGCAGTACCGCCTCATCGTCAAATGGCCCTCTTTTATTTAAATTAATTTTGCAGCCATGTTTTTATTAAAAGGCTTCAATACAGTATCCGGAACGTTTACTCACCGTGCACGCGGCTGTTCGAGTTCCTTTGGAGATATTAAACCCGCAATAAAAAGAATTTAAACCGGAATCACTGTTATGACTGTGATTGGTACAGCTCTGTCCTTCCGTGTGTTTCGGTTGGAATAAGACCATAAAATATACACCGTTCCTTATTTACTCATTCCCCTGTAAAGCACTTGAGCATGAAACCGAAAGAATCATTGAAACCGGCACAGCCGTACTCGGAGGAAAATTAGATTTATGGCAAAAACAAAAGCTCAGGACACATACGGAAATCAAAGTATTACCATGTTAAAGGGCGCCGACCGTGTTCGGAAACGTCCGGCTGTTATTTTCGGTTCGGACGGATTGGAGGGCTGCGAGCATTGCTTTTTTGAAATTCTATCCAACGCCGTGGACGAATCGCGAGAGGGCTTTGGCTCTGTTGTAAATGTGACAGTATACAAAGATCACGCCATTTGTGTTGAGGATTTCGGCAGAGGTGTTCCGTTAGGCTACAATGAGGCAGAAGGACGATACAACTGGGAACTGGTCTACTGCGAGCTGTACGCCGGCGGCAAATATACCAACAACGACGAGGATGCCGCCTATGAATATTCCCTCGGTCTGAATGGTCTCGGCGCCTGTGCCACGCAGTATGCTTCTGAATATATGGACGTAATATCCTATAATGGGGGCAAGGTGTATTCCATTCATTTTCAAAAGGGTGCCCCGGTATCGGAGCTTGAAGTCCGTGATCCCGAGAAAAAAGAGATGCGTCGCACAGGGACTATTGTCAGATGGCGTCCGGATCTGGAAGTATTTACGGATATCTGCATTCCGCGCGAGTCCTTTGAAGTGATCCTCAAAAAGCAGGCCATTGTCAACAGCGGACTGAAATTTGTCTTTCGCTGGGAAAAGGAAGACGGTTCCTTTGATATATCGGAATTTTATTATGCAAACGGTATTGAGGATTATATCGGCGAGCTTGCGGGAGAACAGGCGCTGACGCCGCCCGTTCTATGGAAGCTGGAGACTGTCGGACGGGATCGGGCGGACAAGCCGGATTATAAGCTGAAGGCGGAGGTTGCATTCTGCTTCTCCAATCAGCTACACCTTTTGGAATATTACCACAATTCAAGCTTTCTGGAACACGGCGGTTCTCCCGATAAGGCAGTCCGCAGTGCCTTTACGTATTCCATTGACAAATATCTAAAAACAAACGGAAAATATAACAAATCCGAAGCACGTATTACCTTCAGCGATATCGAAGACAGTCTCATCCTCGTGACCAACAGTTTTTCCACGCAGACCTCCTATGCAAATCAGACAAAAAAAGCGATAACCAACTCTTTTATTGCAGAAGCACTGACAGACTTTCTCAAACATTCCCTTGAAGTTTTTTTTGCAGAGCATCCCATCGATGCCGACAAAATCTGCGCGCAGGTACTAGTCAACAAGCGCAGCCGTGAAACCGCGGAAAGCACGCGCCTAAATCTGAAAAAAAAGCTATCGGGCAGCACTGATATAGCAAACCGCGTGGAAAAGTTTGTCAACTGCCGCTCAAAAGACCCCGAAGTGCGCGAACTTTACATTGTGGAGGGAGACTCAGCGCTGACCTCCTGCAAGCTGGGCCGCGCTGCGGAATTTCAGGCAATTATCCCGGTGCGCGGCAAAACCCTCAACTGCCTGAAAAGCACATATGACAAAATTTTCAAAAATGATATTATCATTGACCTGCTTAAAGTCATCGGCTGCGGGGTGGAAATAAAAGCAAAAAGCAAAAGCGATCTGGTTCCCTTTGACTTGTCCGCACTGAAATGGTCAAAAATCATCATCTGTACGGATGCGGACGAGGACGGTTTCCAAATCCGGACGCTTATTCTCACCATGTTTTACCGGCTTCTGCCGACGCTCATTGCCTCGGGAAAAATTTTTATTGCCGAATCTCCATTGTATGAAATCACTGTCAAAGATGAAATTTATTTTGCCTACAACGAACCGGAAAAAACAAAAATTCTCAGCGGTATCACCGGTAAATACACCCTTCAGCGCTCTAAGGGACTCGGCGAAAATGAGCCTGATATGATGTGGAAAACCACGATGAATCCTGCCACCCGCCGGCTGATTCGCGTAGAAGCCTGCGATGAAGCCGAAACCATGCGTATCTTTGATACGCTGCTTGGCGATGATCTGGCCGAGCGCAAACGCTTTATCGCAGAGCACGGATCGGAGTACATCAGCGAAGCCGATATTTAACCGTACAGATGCTCTGATTTTCTGATTTTTAAAATTAGTTTTCATACGGGCTGTGTCCATAAATTGCTTTTTTCGAACCTGCAGCATTTTCACGCTGCAGAGCTTAAGCGGTAACTGATATCCTTTGCCGGCACACAGCGGCCAGTTATATCCGTCCGCACAGTAAATGTTTTAAACTATGGGCTGAAACCCCGCCATTCGGCAAGTAGAGCCCGCCGCCTGAGAGGGACGAGAGACACCTTGATTTTTTTATAATTACATTTCTTTTCAGGCATACAGTTTACTCTCGGCAAAGTACTGCCGGCTGCACAGGAGGTTCATATGGCGAAAAAACAGAAGAAAACAGAAATATCCGACCGGCAGGGCGGTCCGCCCGCTGAAATTACCCCGCAGCCGATTACGGATACCATCGAAAAAAATTATATGCCGTACATTATGACCGTCATTCTTGCGCGTGCCATACCGGAAATTGACGGCTTCAAACCCTCGCACCGCAAGCTGTTGTATACTATGTACAAAATGGGGCTTCTGACCGGAGCGCGAACCAAAAGCGCAAATGTTGTCGGTCAGACCATGCGTCTGAATCCTCACGGAGACTCGGCCATTTACGAGACTATGGTGCGTCTGACACGCGGTCACGAAGCGCTGCTTCATCCCTTTGTGGATTCCAAAGGAAGCTTCGGCAAGCAGTACAGCCGAGATATGGCATATGCCGCATCCCGTTATACAGAGGTGAAGCTTGATGCCTTCTGCCGCGAGCTGTTTCGGGGCATTGACAAAAACGCTGTGGATTTTACGGATAATTACGACAGCACTATGCAGGAGCCTGTTCTTCTGCCGACCTCCTTTCCCAACATTCTGGTATCGCCAAACATTGGCATTGCTGTCGGAATGGCTTGTTCCATATGCTCCTTCAATTTGGCAGAAATCTGCGACGGAACGATTGCCATGCTTTCACAGCCGGACATTGAGCTGAATGAGCTCATGGATATCATAAAAGCGCCTGACTTTGCGGGCGGCGCATATCTGATATACGACAGAGCGCAATTAAAAGAAATTTACCGGACAGGCCGGGGCAGTTTTCGGATGCGTGCGCGCTATGCCTACGACAAGGATGCTAACTGCATCGATATTCTGCAAATCCCATACTCTACATCCATTGAGCTGATTTTGAAGCGTCTGACGGATCTTGTGAAAGAAGGCAAACTAAAGGAGGTAACGGATTTCCGAGATGAAATCGATTTGAACGGCTTTAAGCTGACACTTGATTTACGCCGCGGCACCGATCCCGATCTGCTGATGACAAAGCTCTTCAAACTGACACCGCTTGAGGATGATTTCGGCTGCAATTTTAATATCCTCATTGATGGCTCACCGCGCCAGATGGGGCTGCGGGAAATACTGACCGAGTGGGTTCGGTTTCGTGTGCAGTGTGTCCGCCGCGAGCTGGTCTATGATCTGGAAAAGAAAAAGGACAAACTACATCTGCTGTTAGGATTGGGAAAAATTCTTTTGGATATTGACCGCGCCATTGCCATTATCCGCGGCACGGAAGCCGAGAGTGATGTCATCCCAAACTTGATGCAGGGCTTTTCCCTTGATCAGATTCAGGCGGAGTATATTGCAGAAATTCGTCTGCGGAACCTTAACCGAGAGTATATCATCAATCGTACAAAGGAAATTGAGTCTCTTCAGGCCGAAATTGCCGAGCTTACAGAAACCATCAACAACGAAAAGAAAATTCGCGCTCTGATTGCAAGACAGCTCAAGGAGATCAAAGAAACCTACGGCAAGCCGCGCAAAACGCAGCTCATATATAACGAGGATATCCGTGAATATAAAGAAGAGCATTTTGTGGAAAATTACAATGTGAAGCTTCTCCTCACCCGCGATGGTTATTTTAAAAAGATTACGCTGCTGTCGCTTCGGGGCAGCGACGAACAAAAATTAAAGGACGGCGATGCTGTCAGAAGCACGGAAAGCGCTGAAAATACGGACGAAATTCTCTTTTTTACCGACCGTGCGCAGGTTTACAAGGCCAAAATCAGCGACTTTGACTGCGTTAAGGCTTCGGCACTGGGGGATTTCATTCCAGCAAAGCTTTCCTTTGAAGACGGAGAACGTGTCGTTGCTATGAAATCGCTCTCAGCTTATCCTTCTAATCATTATTTTATTTTCATTTTTGAAAACGGAAAGGGAGTGCGTATCCCCGTTAATGCCTATCAAACAAAATCACAGCGGAAAAAGCTGACCGGCGCTTTTTCCTCCGCGTCCCCTGTTTGCGGCATTTTTTACGACACGGGCGGCAAAGAGGAGCTGCTTCTGATATCCAGTGCCGGTAAGGCTCTGCTTGTTCCGGTTGAACAAATCCCGGTCAAATCGACAAGAAGCGCGGCGGGGATTCAGCTTATGACGCTCAGAGGCAAGCATACGGTTACGGATGTGTGCGCCGGTATTTCCAGCAAACTTGAGAACGCTTCAAAATATAGAAAGTCCAATCTTCCGGCAGCAGGAAGTGCCCTTGATTCCGCCTCGCTTAACTCAGCTATGCAGTCTTCACCTGAGGAAATGCCTGACGACGGTAAGAAATCGTAAAATTTCCGATATTCCTGCGGTTACTATTTATAAAAAGGAGCGGTTTGATTGACAGAAATCAAACCAACAGAAACACATGAAAAATCAGATGAAAAAACTAATTGCCATGACTTCTGCAGCGGCGCTTACCGTTACGGCGGTTACGGCCTTTGCGCTGAACAGCAAAGCCGCCTCCGATGATGACAATCTCCCAGTTTCCAAGAGTTATGTAGAGCTGCTGATCTCGAATTTACAACAGTCTCTGAACGAAAATATGGAATCTCAGATTCAGAGTACGCTCTATGACGTGATGCTGGAGGATTATACGGATGTAATAAAGGAAGCGGTCCGCAGTAATCTCAGCAACAACACGGAGCTGGCTTCCATCCTTTCAGAGCAGCTCGCCGGAACAGATCTCATCTCCTTTACGCCTCTCGAAATGAAAGCCGGACAAAAGCTGTCAGGACAATGTGAGTTCATTATCCGCGGCGGAACCGTGGTCGCAGAGTGTCCCGGCATCAACGGTCTCTCAGATATGACAAACGGTTCCAATATCTCAGACGGCGTACAGATTCAGACGGAACATCTCATCGCAATTCCGCGGGACGACGAACGTGCTGTCCGTGTAGAGTCGGATAACGCTTGGGTTATGGTGCGCGGCAGCTACACCATAGAGTAAGCCCGTCCCCTCCTTACAATTCAAACGATTGCCGTGTGCATGTTCTCATCTACATATCGCCTCATAACACCAGAAAAAAGAACATGAACCGCTTTCGTCCGCACGAAAGGATTGACACCGTTATGAACAAGCGTAAGAAACTAATCGTCCGCATCATCGCCGTTGTTTTGGCTGCGCTGATGCTTTTGGGCAGCGTCACAATGATTGTGCAGATTTTTATTTTCCAGGCCGGCGCCATGTCTTCTGCGGAATACGACAATTTAACCATTCGCGTTGGAATGATGTACGGAAACGGCGTCAAAGCCAGCTTCGGCGTCAAATCGGAAAACGGCTTCACAATCGGCGCTGTCGGCTCGGAGGACAATGCTTTCCGTTCGATATGGAAAACAGACGCCTCTGCTCTTGAAGCCTGTACCGACAACAATCTGTCGCTAATTGAAGGCATATACAAGCCCGCCCAATCAAATTTTATCATCGGCGGCTATCACCTGGAGATAGAAAAAAATTATCAAAACGAAAAAGATGCGGCTGCGGCTGTAGATTCCGCCAACAGCAGCCTCCGAACGGCGGGGATTTATTCTTCTGTTCTGTACGCGTTCCCCTTTTACTGTGACAGCGGATACCGTGTACGTATCGGTGACTTTGCCTCGGCAGCCTCCGCAAATTCCTCAAAATCCAAGGTGGCAAGCGCCCTGAAAACGGACTCTTCTCTTTCCGCCGTCTCCCCCTCTTCTTCCGCGGTAACACTGATCAATTCAGGCAACAATCTGATCGTTCTGGAATTTGACAGACAGGACGCTGCTGTCGGTGTGGAAGCCATACAACAGAGTGCAGAGACCGTCTGCCCGATCGTTTCTCCGAACAACAACCAGTATGAAGGTGTTTTTGAGTTCAGCAGATACGGTGACGGCATTGCCGTTACAAACATCGTCGCTGTTGAATCCTATGTTGCAGGCGTCGTTCCGTGGGAAATCGGTTCTGCGTGGCACCACGAGGCACAGAAGGCTTTTGCTATTGCCGTTCGCTCCTTTGCTCTTTCCACGCTCGGCAAGCATCAGAAGGCATACGGTTTTGATTTGTGCAACGGGACCTGCTGCCAGGTTTACGCAGGAATCGGCCGCTTGAATGATAATGTCGCCACGGCAGTATCTGAGACGCGAGGTATGGTCGCCTCTTATAACGGCAAGGTCGCCAATACTATGTACTGTGCCGTAACCGGCGGTTGTACCGTCAATGCCTCCGAAGTTTGGAACGGTACCGACTATCCCTATCTTCGAGCCGTCGCAACGCCGTGGGAGGATTATGCCTCACACGAAAATGGACAATGGGTCAGCGAGGTATCACCGAGAGAGCTTGCCGCATATCTGCGCGACACAAAGGGATTTACGGAACTTACCGGTGATATTGCCGACATATCGATAGACCGGTACGCCACCAATTCTACCTATGTCTACCAAGTAACCGTTACAGATGTCAACGGCAATCAGATAACTCGAAACGGCACCTATAATGTCAATTCCCTCTTTGCAAAATTCGTGAAAAGTGCGAACTTCGTTGTAGGAAAAAGTGGTGAAATTGAGGGACTGCTCAAAAAATATCCGCTTCTGACGGCAGACGGAAAGCAATACCTTTCCGCGCAGGACGACATTTCCATACTGACGCCGGACGGCGTTAAAGCATTTTCAGCAAGAGATAGCCTGTCTGTTTATACCGCTGAAGGTAAAATAACGCTTTCGCCGGATGCATATGACGTTCCTGAGGAGGCAAACGAACTGTTAAATGACCCGGATAACAACAATTTTATTTTTATCGGTAAAGGATGGGGGCATGGAATCGGCATGAGCCAATGGGGCGCAAAGTGCCTGGCCGAAGCGGGAGGGTCGTATGAACAGATTATCACTTCATATTTTACAGGTGTTTCTCTGAACAAATATTACGAGCTTGCAAACTAAATCTGTTTGCTTTGGATGAAAGGTGCTGTTTCTTTATGCATCTGCAATGCACATATAAAAAACGCCATTCGATATCTAATTCCATAATTGAAGAAAGCCTGTCACCTTGCAATTGATATCTACCGCCTGAAACGGGCAGAGCGGGCATCCTTGTTTCAGCTATACCGTTCGCCGGACTGCTGCGGGTTGTTCTGATGGATATAGTGAAACCATTTTTTCGGCCAAATAAAATTGCGGAGGAAGCATATGACCGCCGATATTCTCCTGTGCTCTGAAGATCCGGTGTTTTCCCGGATGCTCTCTCTTGAGCTTTCGTCCCTTGCCCTGCGGACAGAAATTCGTTCGACCGTTTCTCACCTTCTGCTTGAAAACCCGGACGACTTCCGAATTATTCTATTCGATCTGTCCTCTTATATCTCTGCGCTCGAAGGTATGCTTGATAGCACCGCTAAAAGTGGCATTCCTGTCATTCTTTTAGGATATCCTGAGGATGAGCAGATGTCCGTAGATTATCTGCAGCTATATGACACCTTTTCCCAATGTGTGGTATTTCACCGCCCTTTTTCCGTGGAATCCTTTCTTCGCTGTATAAAAGAACTGATTCGCTGCGGGCATCAGAATCTGCACATGCAGAATTTTGCGGCAATCATGCAAAAGCCGTACACCCCCGCTGACGATATCCGTATCGACACAGATGCACGTGCTGTTTATTTCAGAGACGAACCAATAGAACTGACAAAACGGGAATACGATCTATTTCTTTATCTGATGCAGCAGCGCGGCAGCGCGGTAAGCCGCAGCGATGCCTTTGCAAAGGTATGGGGATTTGACTACCTCGGGGATACCAATGTTGTCGACGTTTACGTAAGGTATCTTCGTTTAAAAATTGACGAGACTTTTCAGTGTAAGCTCATCCATACTGTACGCGGAATAGGATACATGATAAAAAAATGAATTAGTGCTGTTAACCGGACTGTAAATGATACGGATTTTTCACCGTCCGGGCAACATTTCTATAGAATTCGGCGCCCCCTCTCCGAAACTCAATATGCACAGAAAGGACTCCGGCATGAAATCGTTTTTGCTGACAAATATCATTCTTTTAAATAGCGAAGAGGACAAGCCGTACCGGTGTAACATGTACATACGGAACGGTAAAATAGAAGCCGTTGGAGGTTCCGCTACATACGATGCTGACGTCATGCTGGATATGAACGGCTGCTATGCTTCTCCTGCATTTATCGATCTCCATGTTCACCTGCGCGATCCCGGTTTTACACACAAGGAAGACCTTGTTACCGGTACCCGGGCTGCTGCAGCCGGCGGCTTCGGTTCTGTTTTCTGTATGCCAAACACCTCTCCGATCACGGATAACGCAGAGACACTGCGGTATATTCTGCAAAAGGCAGATTCAGAGGCTTCTTGCCGCGTATTCCCGATTGCCGCCATCACGGTCGGCCAGGCCGGCCGCCTGCTCTGTGACTTACAAATGTTGTCAAAAAACGGCGCAGCCGCTTTTTCTGACGACGGACGCCCCGTTGAATCCGCTTCTCTTATGCGTGCAGCGCTTCGCGAAGCAAAAAAATGCGGTTCTTTCATTATCTCCCACTGTGAAGATTTGTCGCTTGCAGCGAACGGCTGCATAAATGAAGGTGAGATCTCCAGTCAACTCGGTGTTCCGGGGATACCGAACTCCTCTGAGGAGGCTATGGTTGCGAGAGAGCTTATTCTGGCCGAGGAAACAGGGGCGCATGTACATCTGGCGCACATCAGTACCAAAGGCAGCGTTCAGTTGATTCGCGAGGCCAAAGCGCGCGGCGTTCCTGTTACCTGTGAAACCTGCCCGCACTATTTCTCTCTGACAGAAGAGGATGTATGTTCTTTTGGCGTTATGGCGAAAATGAACCCGCCGCTTAGGACAGAAGAGGACAGACTGGCTATCATACGCGGACTCAAGGATGGAACCATTGATTGCATTGCTACCGATCACGCTCCTCATACAATTGCCGAAAAGGGGGATTCGCTTACATCCAGCGCCAACGGAATTATCGGACTTCAAACCGCGTTTTCTGTCGCTTTTACATATCTTGTAAAACCGGGCTATCTTACGCTTCCGCAGCTAATCGACAAAATAACAGCGGCACCGGCCCGCATCAGCGGACTGTATCAGCGCATGGGACTCGGAAAGCTTACTGTCGGAGCCCCGGCTGATATCGTCTTTTACCGTCCGGAGGCCGATTTTATGCTTACGCAGGAAAACAACAAAAGCAAATCGGAAAATACCCCTTATTTCGGAATGAAGCTGAACGCAGCCGTGGAAAACTTGATGGTCAACGGCATACAACGTTAAATCTGTTTGGCTGCGGATTTTCTATTCGTTTTTCAGAGGTTGTACAGTTTCTCATAATCCTATAACTTGATTGTCTGTGGATTTAACTTTTTGTTGAAATCTCGCAGAAAAATTAAATTGCACTGAACATCTATGTCCATTTTATATGCATCGTTTGTGATATTCCAAGGTTGTTTTGATTATATCGTTTGGAGGAATTTTGATATGACTGAATATGATAAAATGCATAATGGAATGATTTATGATTGCTATCAGAAGAAATTGGAGAAATACAGAAAAAAAGCCATCGTCTTTGTGACGAATACAATGTATTAGGTGTTGATGATGATGAAAAAAAGCAAGAAATACTAAAAGAACTTTTTAGCACAGATGATTTTGGTAGATACAGGTCAATGGAAAAGCCTATTTTTATTAATAATTACAAAGAAATCAAGATAGGAAAAACTTCTATTCAAATATTCATTTCTCGTTTATCGGTGGTAATACAGTTGAAATTGGTGACAATGTTTTTGTTGGACCATACTGTACTCTTGCGACAGGTATTCATTCACTTATTCCAGATGAAAGAAGAATAACCATTGATAAGAATGGTGCTGTACACGATTTTGAATATGGAAAACCAATTAAAATTAGGTAATGATGTATGGATTGCATCAAATGTTACCATTTTTGGCGGTGTTACTATTGGAGATGGTAGTGTTATAGGGGCAGGATCCGTTGTAACAAAAGATATTCCGGCAGGTGTTTTAGCTGCTGGTAATCCTTGTAAGGTTATCAGAAAAATAACCGAAAAGGACAGTATGTATTTAAAAGCAAAAAGAGATTAAAAATTTATAGGCAGAGTTGCAAATTTTGCCTATTTTACTTTTGGTAAGATACGGTTTGCGGGGATTGACAGGCAGCACCCTGCATGATATAATATGAATTTAATGAGAAAAAACGACTGATAATTTTTTTATAAACGAAAAATCTCCGGAAATGAGGTAAATGGCTATGTCCATGGAGCAACTGCTGGAAAATATCCGCGCAAAAAGGAATCCTACCGTGATGGGGCTGGATCCCGATCTCTCTCTGATCCCTCAACAAATCCGTGAGGAGGCGCTGAATCGGTTTGGTGACACATTTGAAGCCGCCGGTGAAGCCATATGGAATTTCAACAAGCAGCTTATCGATGTCTGTGCAGACTTGATCCCTGCCGTAAAACCACAGTCCGCGTTTTATGAAATGTATGGTCTGCCGGGTTTGGCTGCTCTTGAACGCACGATACAATATGCCAAAAACGCCGGTCTGTATGTTATTCTGGACGGCAAACGCAACGATATCGGCAATACTGCAAAAGCATATGCCGCCGCTTTCTTAGGCAAAACGGCACTTTTCTTCTCCGATGCCGAGGCGACGCCGGTAGACGCGCTGACGGTTAACCCCTATCTCGGCTTTGACGGTGTTGAGCCGTTTCTGAAAACCGCAGCGGAATTTCAGAAAGCGATTTTTATTCTGGTCAAAACCTCAAACGCCTCATCCGGTGATTTCCAAGATATTGATGCAGGAGGAGCTCCGCTTTACAGACGCGTAGCGGAAAAGGTTGAGCTTTGGGGTGAAAATGCGATAGGCGCATCCGGTTATTCCCCATGCGGAGCGGTTGTCGGCGCTACTTATCCCCGACAGTTGGCTGAACTTCGCGCCGCGATGCCGCACACCTTTTTTCTGATTCCCGGATACGGTGCACAGGGAGGAAGCGCAAAAGATCTGACAGATGCTTTTGCATCTGACGGTTCCGGCGCTGTTGTCAATTCCTCCCGAGGCCTGATATACGCATACCGGTCAAAAAAGGATCCGCTTCATTTTTCAGACTGCACAAGAGCAGCGGTTTTACAGATGAAAGAGGATTTGCTCAGCGTTTGCCCGCTATCCTGAGCTTTGAACAGTATAGTATAAAACAGAGAAAACAATGCGCTCCAAGCAAACAAATTAAAAATTGCCGCAGAACATAAATTTATAAATTTATATGAAATTTTATTTCAGCTTATCTAAACTTTGCAAGTCAGGAGATGCGCGCGGCAGCGCGTGGGAAAACATGCTAACTAAAGGAAATATTATTCAGAATCAAAGACTTTTATCAGATGCCGAAATATTCGATATACGGATTTTAGCACCCGAAATAGCCCGCACAGCGAGCCCAGGACAAATTGTACATGTCCGCTGCGGCGAAGCTCAAACCCTGCGCCGTCCGATCAGCATCTGCGACACAGAAGGCGATATTATCCGCCTTTGCTATGAAGTTCGCGGCAAAGGGACTGCCTATATGGCTTCTCTCACGCCTGGTATGACTGCGGATGTTTTAGGTCCTTCGGGAAATGGGTTCCGCATTGCAGACAGCAGCCGGATTCTGCTTGTCGGAGGAGGCATCGGTATCTATCCGCTGCTGTCTGCAGCCAAAGCAGTTCAGCGCAGCGGCGGACACGCCAAGGCGCTTCTCGGTTTCCGCACAGCGGCGTTGGTTCATCTTACCGAAGATTTTCTCAAAAACGGAATTTCCGTTGAAGTGAGTACCGATGACGGCTCATACGGAAAAGCCGGACGCGTGACAGAGCTTTTAAAAAGCGAACTGGAAAACAGTACATGGGATGCCGTGCTTGTTTGTGGTCCCCGTCCGATGATGGCGGCTGCCGCCGCTCTGGCCGAACAATTCCAAACATCCTGTCAGGTCAGCATGGAAGAGCGCATGGGTTGCGGCGTCGGTGCTTGTCTTTCCTGCGTATGCAAAACATTGTTTTATGAAAATCAGGAAGTGACGGAGCGTTACAAACGCGTTTGCGTAGATGGCCCTGTATTTGACGCAAAGGAGATCATATGGTCATGAATGAACAGATTGCCACTCTCCCATCCCTTGCCGTTTCGTTCTGCGGCATTACACTGAAAAATCCGGTTGTTACCGTATCGGGCACCTGCGGTTTCGGACAGGAATACGCAGACTTTTATTCACCGTCGGCTTTGGGAGCCATCACTGTCAAGGGATTGACTCTCAAACCCCGCTTGGGCAATCCCACACCACGGATTGCGGAAACCCCCGCCGGCATTCTGAACAGTATAGGACTTCAAAACCCCGGTGTAGAACATTTCTTACGTGAAGAACTTCCCCGCCTGAAAAAGCAAAACGCTGTGGTCATCGCCAATATAGCTGGTTCCACCATAGAGGATTACTGTCAAATGGCCGAAACCCTGTCGGATTCGCCTGTTGATTTCATTGAGATGAACATATCCTGTCCGAATGTCAAGGAGGGCGGCGTAGCGTTCGGAACTCGTCCGGAAACGGTTGAAAAAATTACCTCCCAGGTTAGGAAATACACAAAAAAGCCTTTGATAGTCAAATTATCTCCCAATGTCACGGATATCACGGAGACCGCGCGTGCGGCCGCGGCGGCCGGCGCAGATGCGCTCAGTCTGATCAATACGCTGACCGGTATGAGAATTGATGTTCGCTCAAGGAAACCGATCCTCGCAAATATTATAGGCGGACTTTCCGGTCCTGCCGTCTTTCCGGTTGCACTGCGGATGGTCTGGCAGGTAAGGCGAGCCGTTTCCCTGCCTATCATTGGCATGGGCGGCATTTCGGACGCGGATACAGCGGTCGAAATGCTTCTGGCCGGCGCCGATATTATCGGTGTAGGCACCGCATCTTTTTCCAACCCTTCGGCTCCCATGGAAATCATTAGCGGCATTGCAGATTATCTGCGTAAAAACCGGATTTCCTCGGTCAGAGAACTCAGCCAAGCTCTCCTTTAAAACCGTACAGAATGCCTTTCACAGAAACCGCAAGTCATTGCAGAAAGACTTTGTATTTCTATGCCCGCTGCAGAGTCTGTGTTTAATTTCTGTCTTTTCAATGCTGTCGAGGAGGAAAAACATCATGAAACAGTTAAAAAGTAACGTATTTACCCGCAGACGTTTTTTTCTTTCCGCCATCATTGTTGCGGCCGGCAGCGGATCACGTATGGGAAGTTCCCTCCCCAAACAATTTATTTCTCTTCAAAAAATTCCTGTCGTCATACGCACCCTGCTTCAGTTTGAACAGTGTGAAGCTGTTAGTGAAATTATAATCGTTGCCAGGCAGGGGGAAACCTCCTGGTATGCACCGTATCTTGAAAAATTCCGTCTAAAGAAAATAAAAAAGATAGTGTCCGGCGGAGAAACGCGTCAGCAGTCGGCCTTGCTGGGATTGCAGGCTGTATCCGATCAATCTCGCTTTGTTGCTATTCATGATGCTGCACGGTGTCTGATTTTGCCGGAGCAAATTGATGCTGTTGCGCAGCAAGCCTTTCAGATGGGCGCAGCCGCGGCTGCCTGCCATGCCAAGGACACGATTAAGCTGGCCGATGCCAACGGCAAAGTGGCAAAAACACTCGACCGAGAATACCTTTGGCAGGTTCAGACTCCGCAGATTTTCAAAACAGAGCTTTACAGGGCCTGCGCATATACGGCAAAATCCAGCGGGATATCGGCAACAGACGACTGCTCTTTAGCTGAATCGCTTGGTTTTGCCGTTCAGCTCGTGGACTGTGGTTATCAGAATCTTAAAATAACTACGCCGGAGGATCTGCTCTTTGCAGAGGCAATCCTCTCAGAGCGTACAAAGAAAATCTGAAAGTTTAGTCACAAGCAATACCTTTCTGCCGTTTTTGACAAAATATCAGGAAGCTGTCTTTCTGTCCTTCACACATACGCGAAAGGAGCACATTCAATGTCTTTAATTTCCTGTCCTTTTCGAATCGGTCACGGCTATGACGTTCACCGGCTTGTCGCAGGCCGGCGGCTGATACTGGGCGGAGTAGACATTCCCCATACTCTTGGACTGCTCGGACATTCGGATGCCGACGTCCTTCTTCACGCGGTAATGGACGCTGTTTTAGGTGCCTTGGGCGAAGGCGACATCGGCAGGCACTTTCCCGATACGGAATCTGCCTATAAGAATATCAGCAGCGTATTGCTGTCTAAGCACGTTTCAAAGCTAATGAATGATAAAAATTTTTGTGTCGTTAATATAGATGCCACGATTCTGGCTCAGCGGCCGCGGCTTGCGCCGTATTTACCGGAAATGTGCTCCAACCTTGCGCGCGTATATCAAATCCCCCAGGCAGCAGTTAACGTCAAGGCCACGACCGAGGAACGGCTTGGTTTTACCGGTCAGGAAGAGGGGATCGCAGCGCATGCCGTTGTTCTGCTTCAAAATTGCAAAATAACAAACCCGTAATCCATTATAAAGTTTTTGATAACCTATTATTCAGTGAGGTGTCCCGCTTCTTCCGGCTGCGGAGAATATCTTGCTTTTTATTTATAAATACTGTGAGGTGCATAGAGATGAAAATTTCAACAAAAGGCCGGTATGCCCTGCGAATGATGCTTGATTTGGCGGAGCATCAAAACAACGGCTTTATCGCTTTAAAGGATGTTGCACAGCGGCAGAATATCTCAAAAAAATATTTGGAACAGATCGTACCCATCCTGAACAAATCTGACATTCTGAGTACTACGCGCGGCTTTCAGGGAGGCTATCGGCTTGCCAAATCACCGGATAAATATACGGTGGGAGAAATTTTGCGCCTGACAGAAGGAAGTCTTGCCCCTGTCCCCTGTTTGGATCAAAATCCCTCTGAATGTATACGCCATAAAGAATGTGAGACTCTTCCGGTTTGGCAGGGATTAAAGCAGGTGATAAATGAATACCTTGACAGCATTACACTGCAGGATATTATAGATCAAAATAAGAAGAGATCTATCGATGACTATGTAATATAATAAACTTATATCGCCATATAGCTGTGTAGTATCAGCTAAAACGGAGGGTATATGAAATACGATAGTGATTTTTGGATGGCAATAGATAAATTCGCAGAAAGCTCCAATATTATCATTGATCGACCGAAAGGAACGGCACATCCAAGGTTTCCGGATTTTATTTATAAAATTGATTACGGTTATTTAGACAACACAGCTTCTATGGACGGTGCTGGAGTCGATGTGTGGATTGGCTCGAGAGGAGACAATAGAATAGATGCCATTATGTGTATTGTAGACCTGATGAAAAGGGACTCTGAAGTCAAAATACTGATGGGGTGTACCGAGGACGAAAAGGAAGTGATATATAGAACACATAATGAAACGCCGTATATGAAAGGCATTCTTATAAGGCGTTGAAGATCGTGAATGGAGCCTGTAAGAGTAATTTGATTAATAATTATGTCTTTATCCAAATTCGCATAATGCAAATATAAAATTTTTATTTGAAAATTTTATAAAACCCCTTGACAACTGACATGCAGTGTGTTATTATATTCAAAAAGTTAGTGTTCATAATATATTTAATATTAACAGAGGCTTTTCTTATGAAAACTTTAGTTGCAGCTTTTTCTTATTTTTACTTTTACTTTTGGTACATCAATCCATAAGTAAAAGTGATTTTTGCTGCAATAAAAAAGATTTACCAATCGGTAATCGGTTTAGGCTCTGCGGTGAAGATTCACTGCAGAGCCATTTTTGTTTCTGCGGTGAATTCAGGCAACGTATCCTATCCTTTACAATAAATTACAACAAATATGTAAAACAAATTTATAACATGAAAGGCAGGCAATATTTTATGATCGTAGTATTAAAGCACGAGGCAACCGCTAAGCAAATTGATAACCTGACAACTTTTCTCGAGAGCCAGAATGTCGGCGTCCATATCTGCAACGGCGAATTTCAAACCGTTCTCGGTCTGATTGGTGATACCAGCAAAATCGATATTGAGCTACTCGAAAGCCTTGACATGGTTTCACGTGTGACTCGCGTCAGTGAACCGTTCAAGCAGGCGAACAGAAAATTTCATCCAGACGACACGGTAATTTCTATAGGAGATGTTAATATTGGCGGTGGCCACTTTGCCATGATAGCAGGTCCCTGCTCCGTGGAAACGCCGGAGCAGATCATGGATATCGCCTGCAAAGTAAAGAAATCCGGTGCGCTTTTGCTTAGGGGCGGTGCGTTCAAGCCGCGTACCTCGCCGTATGATTTCCAAGGACTGCGCGCCGAAGGAATTGAACTGCTCCTGCACGCAAAACAGGCGACTGGCATGCCCATTGTAACGGAAATCATGAACGCCGCTCACCTTCCGCTGTTTGAACAGGTAGACGTCATTCAGGTTGGTGCGAGAAACATGCAGAACTTCGAGCTCCTCAAAGAACTCGGAAAAATTGACAAGCCCATTCTGCTGAAGCGCGGTCTGGCCAATACGCTGAAGGAGCTTCTGATGAGCGCAGAATACATCATGGCCGGCGGAAACGAAAAAATCATTCTCTGTGAACGCGGTATCCGTACTTTCGAAACCTATACGCGAAATACGCTCGACTTGTCTGCCGTTCCGATGCTTAAAGAGCTTTCACATCTTCCGGTAGTCATCGATCCGAGCCATGCAACCGGCATGTCCCGCCTGGTGAAGCCTATGGCTCTTGCTGCCGCCGCGTGCGGAGCAGACGGCCTGATGATCGAAGTACATAACGATCCTAAAAATGCCCTTTGTGACGGCGCGCAGTCCCTGACGCCGGAACAGTTCGACGATGTGGCGCAATCGGTGCAAAAGGTTCGGGCTGCACTTTCCTGAGCCAAATATCCTCATTACAAATTCATATAAAGGAGTCTCAGCGGTATGAAAATCGGAATCATCGGCCTCGGCCTCATCGGCGGATCTTTCGCCAAAGCCTGGAAGCTGGCTGGCTACACCGTTTTCGGACATGACACCGATGTCGGCACAGAACAGTTTGCCAAACTCGGGCACACGATTGACGAAAGTCTCAACGATACAAACATATCCGAATGCGACTGCATTCTTTTGGCGCAGTATCCTGCTGGCGCAGCAGAATTTTTGGACACCTGCGGCGGCAAGATAAAAAAAGGAGCTCTCGTCATCGACTGCACCGGCGTCAAACGCAATATCTGTATGCATGGATTTCAGGCGGCATCAACAAATGATTTTCATTTTATCGGAGGCCATCCCATGGCCGGACTTCAATTTTCAGGTCTTAAATATGCGAGCGCCGCCCTGTTTCAGAACGCCTGCATGATTCTGGTTCCAAAACCCGACGAGGACGTTTTTGTTCTGAAGCGCGCGAATGATTTGATGCGCGACGCAGGTTTTTTGTCTGTTACCGTCACCACTCCCGAAGAACACGACAAACGAATCGCCTTTACCTCTCAGCTTGCACACGTTGTCTCAAATGCTTATGTAAAAAGTCCAAATGCAGCACATCACAAGGGCTTTTCCGCGGGCAGCTACAGAGATCTTACGCGTGTAGCCTATCTCAACGAAACGATGTGGAGCGAACTGTTTTTAGAGAACCGAGATAATCTCGGCGAAGAAATCGACGCTTTCATTTCTTCTCTTCTCCAATATCGTGAAGCGCTCAGAAATAACGACCGGGAACGTCTGACGGAATTGCTCAAAGAAGGACGTCTCTGCAAGGAAAGGATAGATTTTCAATGAGAACTGTGCATGTTCCCGCCTCCCGCTCTTATAATGTTATCATTGGTTCGGATATTTTATCCGATCTTTCCGATCATCTTCCTTCCGAAATATTTAAAGGGAGCACCGCAGTTGTGACTGATGACACTGTCAATCGCCTTTACGGCGACAAGGTATGTGAGGCGCTGGAAGCTAAAGGATGCCGGGTGATGAAATTTGTGTTTTCTCACGGAGAAGCCTCCAAAAATCCGGATATATGGCTCTCGTTACTGCGATTTTTGGCAAAACATCAGCTGACGCGTAGCGACACTGTTTTCGCTCTCGGCGGGGGCGTAACGGGTGACCTGACTGGATTTGCGGCATCCGTGTATCTTCGCGGCGTCCGCTGGATTCAGATTCCCACAACTCTTTTGGCTGCCGTCGACGCGTCTGTTGGAGGAAAAACCGCCATTGATCTCCCTGAGGGGAAAAATCTCATCGGAACTTTTTATCAGCCTCATGCAGTCTTATGCGACATCAATGTCTTTGATACGCTTCCGGAATCCGTATTCTCCGACGGCTGCGCGGAAATTATCAAATATGGCATGCTGTGTGACAGCACGCTGTTTGATTCCCTTCCCGGCGGGCTTGAAAAAATTGAGGATATCGTCGCACGATGTGTAGAGATCAAACGGGATATCGTATGCAGCGACGAATTTGATCGCGGCAGCAGACAGCTTTTGAATTTCGGCCATACAATAGGTCACGCGATTGAACTTTTAAGCGATTACTCGATTCCGCACGGAAGCGCAGTGGCTATCGGTATGGTTATGATAACCGAAGCCGCCATGCTCACCGGAAACTGCTCTGAAAAATGTGCGGATACGCTTGTCCGGCTTGTAAAAGCGCTTAGGCTTCCTATACACTGTCCGTATAATGCCGAACAGCTCTTTGAGGCCTCTCTGCGTGATAAAAAGCGTGCAGGAGATAACCTGACAATTGTTGTTCCGGAAAGTGTCGGACGCTGCTCCCTGAAAACCGTTTCCCTTGAGGAATGGAAAAACTTGCTTCGCCTTGCCTGCTCAAGCTCAAAC
>CAKTAA010000035.1 GCA_934526185.1 uncultured Eubacteriales bacterium
TCCCAAGACCGACCCAAATGATATCTATGCCTTTTCACGTACTCATGAAGAAGTTAAAGAGCTCCTTTTAAGCGAGATTAAAGCACATGAGAATTTTATTTTTGCTTCTGTGAAAGGAGATTATGGTGAAGCTATTTATCCTTTTTTTCAGTATACTGTTTTGATTGATGTTCCAAAGGATATACGGATACAACGAGTTAAAAATCGTTCTTTTCAGAAATTCGGTAATAGAATGTTAGTAGGCGGAGATTTACATGAGCAGGAGGAACGTTTTTTTGATTTTGTGAAATCCAGATCAGAGAATACTGTTGAAGAATGGGTACAATGCTTAAATTGCCCTATTATAAGAATTGACGGGACAAAGCCCATCGAAGAAAACATAAATCTTATCATAGAGCAGATATCATTTTTAGTTTCTGAAAAGCTTAGAATATCCCCAACAGGAAATAGTCCCTCTTAATTGGTACAGATAAAATGATTATCTTTTTCGAAAAGGATACCCCTTTCCTGTGCTTGCTACAATACGGAACTTTTTTATGCATTCTTGCCCTTTGAGTGTGTAACATAGTTCACTTGTCGTTCTAATATGACTGTTTCTTTCTAAGTAATCAAAAAAATTGAGGCAGGGCGAAAGCGGCTAATATGCTTTCGCCCTGCCTTTATACACCTGTAAAAATTACTTATTTCATTCTTATGATCTGCAAGCTATACTCTATTCGTCCTTTTCCTGAGATACTCCGTTATCATCAATTTTATTATCGGAGAAATGCGTTTCCGTAGGTAAATTGTTATTTTCATCCAAGACCGGGAGTTTTTCCAGTTCCCTGCCCTTCTCACAGGAACCAGCGGATAAATCATTTAATTCCTGCTTTTTTCGCTTCGATTTCTTTCTTTTCTTTATCTTAATAACAATAATCAGAGCAACGACAAGGATTATCAGAAGCAAGAGCGCCAAAACAGTATTTTTGACGATATCTATTCCCCGATATTCAAGACGGATGGCATCTGTGCTTCCGATGGAAAAGATCACAGAATTATCCGAAACCGAAGCATTCCCGTATTCGTATACGGTATCCATAAACCGGAAGATTTCGGGAAAGGAATATCTCACTGTAATTTCATCCGCCGGAGCCATGTCTGACAGAACTTTGTTTACAGTCAGGCTTTCTTCCAAACTGCATTCGCCAAGCGGAAGCCAGCTATTATAAATATCTAAACTATAGGGGCTGTTCAGAATGGCTTTTGTGAAGTCTTCTATGTCTTTTATAAACCACGAGGAAAAGCTCAGTTTGTAATATCGATTTCCGCCTTCATCAAAAATGTCGATAACGGTTCCACGCACCATATGCTCCTGAAGCTCGTCCTTTATCCTTTCATGATAGAGTGAGGCGAGATCAATAGGAGCAGCCAAAGCAACGGTTCTTGTCGTTTTACCGAACAGATCTGACATATCTGTGGTTATTTCAATGGAACTGAAAGCAAAACCCCGTTCATAATAGAATGTGATATAAGTCTCGTTCTGAGATGTGACAGCGGTCTCTGTTACAGATACGGTATCATCTATAGCAGAAACGCCGCTGAAATACGACGGATATTCAAAGGAGTAGAAGAATGGCGTATCCTCGCTGCGCAGCAGCTCCGTCAAATCAATAAACTCTGTGCGCATCACACCTACGGTTGATTTATCTACATAACTCTGTTTCTCCGAAACAGAAACCGCAACACTGAGGCAGGCCATTGTTTTAGCTGTCATTTCCTTCTGGCTTTCCGCGTCGAATGTGACACTGATTTCCATAACCCCACCAGAAAGCTCCGTGTTCTTGACTTTTCCAACCTTTTTGAACCGTTTGCGTACTGTGTCCATATCTTCTTTGCCTGATACCAATGCATCAATCTGTGCGGTTATCGTTCTGCTGTATGCACCGCTCTTTTTTCCAACGGTTGAAATATTCAGCGAATCAAATAGAACCGTTTCATCGTTTTGCGGTCTTATGCTGATTCTTTCCTGTTCAAAAGGGTACGTTCTTGCATTGATTGTTATTTCATTGACTACAACATGAAAAATATCACTCAGTTGTTTTTCTTTGAGACAATCCATGGCGGACAAAATCGTCTGAAGAAAATTCAGAAGCTCCGGAGCCGAATATCCCTCCAGCAGTAGCATTTCATCTCCAGCCGAATACACCAGATTCGGAGCGGAATCAAGAAGCTCACTTAAACGCACGCTGTAATTTTCGAATGTGTCAAACGTGAAGGTTATTGTCAGTGATAAATCTCTGCCGTCAGAAGATAGCTCGCAACTCAGCCATGACGGTGCGCTGCTTCTCAAAACAAGATCAAAGGCGGCCCGACCGCCGTCTATGAAATTATCCAAATCTGACTTGTCGGCATTGTATGTTACGCAGCGGCTGCCCGAAAAACCTGAACTGATTTCCTTCCCCTCTAACGCACGAAGTATAGAGTTTCCCGCTAAAACGCATAGCAACAATATAACAGTCAGTCCTGCGGCTATTACCCTTTTCATATTATTTTCACCTCTCTTCTCAGACAATATCATATCGGTATAAAACCGTTGACGTTCTGCTGTCCGGCATCGTATAGAAGTATATTCTGTTATTCATAATAGTCATGCCGCAATCGCTCAGGCTACAGGGAAGCTCACTGAGTGAAAAGGTTTTTACTATTCTCTTTGAGGTGAAGTTCGCATCCATTGCATATAGGATCATCTCCGTATCGGTTTGATCAAAATAATACCAATCGCCTCCGCTGCTTTGGCACAAGGTGAAAAAAGCCTGATTGCTGTTTACCTCTGTTACATCTTTCGCAGTACCGTCAGAAGCGCGGTACAAAACAATTTTATAGGGTTCCCCGCCGGTTTTGTCGTTATTCTTAGTGGTAAAAATTCCGGCTTCCTTTGCGTTCCATCCGCTGACTCCTTCTGCAAGAACGGTCAGATCCTTTCCTTTGGACATCCAGTATATTTCTGATGCTGTGCTCCGCAAGTATCCGCTTGATATCATTTTCGCCGCTTGATAATAGCTTTTATAACCGCTCAGGCAATAATTGATGATCTCCGGATTTTTTCCGTATTCCTCCGTCACATTTCCCGAGCGATCAACCAGAAAATAATTTGGGGAACCGCCAAGCAGAGTGGAAAATATGCTGTCTTCATCTGTTACAATATAAAAACCGTCCCCCTGTGCCGTCATATATTTTACTCTGTTGCTGAAGGTTACAAAGGTATCTTCCTTTAAATATTCCCTGTTCAGACGGCAGATGGTTGAGGCGTCAAAATCCGAAACATAGTAGATATATGTCTCGTCTATTGTCAGGCAATTTGAAATATCCTCCGCAATTCTTTTATTTGCACTGCCGTCGGTTGTTACACGGTAGATGTCGTAAACGCCATTGTCGTTGGGCACCAGAAGATACAGGTAGGACTCGTCAATTCCGCAGATTGAAAAGAATTCCTTGTCATAAATTACCGTTTTATATCCTTCTGTTTCACGAATTAATTTCCCGTCGGTATCTTTATAATAAACCGCGTCCGCATCCTGAGCCGTTAAGGCTGTATATTTCATAACTCCGGGCTGATAACGAGTCGGACTTTTCATCCCCCATTCGGCTATGGTCTTGTCCATATATGTGTATGTATAGTCGACTGTCGACGACCAATTGACAATACTCCAGACCTTAATCTTGGTTTTCAGCTTAATATTCAACTCCAGAAGCTTGTAATACATCCGCATATAATAGGATCCGGTAATTGCATTTTCGCCTTTTGTCTGCGAATCGGTCGTATACTCAAGTTTGATGGTTCCTTCAGCCTCAGCGCCTACTTTTGCTGCCGCCAGTTCCACAACATTAAGGTTAAAGACATAAAGCGATACGGAGCATCCCAAATGTACATCGGCGTCGCCGCTCGCTTCTGCCTCAAGCCCCGCCTGAAAGGAAGGGCTGGTTTCTACATTCTGCTCAAAAATCCATTCACCGTTCTTTACTACGTCGTTATTGTAATCAAAAGACTGGCTGTAATTGAAATATGCGCTCGCTCCTATACTGACATTGCCGCTGAGATCGACATAAACGGTTATGCCTATGGTCACCGGCACTGCACCGGTCAAGGCACGAATGCTCTCGTTTCCCGAAACAACCGGTGTCATTGAGCCGTTATAGCCGATAAAGGCGATAGGAAAAAGCTTTTCCTTTAATCCCTGCAATTTCAGAGTTTGTAACGGCAGCGAGATAGTCGTTGTCCTACCGCTGAATTCGTATTCCAGGTTGGCGGTCAATTTTGCTTGCGCAAGAAAATTGCCATTGGCTGAAATGCTAAGATTTTCCAGTCCCTCGCCGTTTAGGATATCCCAGTCGTAATCCATTCCGAAATCAATGCTTTCAAGGCCGATTTTCCCCTCCAGCTTCAATTTTGCGTCGAAGTTGGAGACTCCTTTGTCGCTCAGAAGCGGCGGATTGCATAAATTGCACGGTTCGAACTCCTCGTCAACCGCTTCAGCCAGCGTCATTTCATATTTGCTCCTGCCGACGCACGCACAGTTTTCCCGATGATAACATATTCCGGTCGTCGTACGGTAAACCTTAATACTGCCGCCTTCTGTTATATCGTATATTTCCTGAAAATCTGAGGACTTGTCCGAATCCAGACCAAATAACTCAAATAAATCGATATCGTAATCAAACAGCAGCCCCTCAGTACTGGAGGCACTGGCTAAAGGGACAGCGGCAGTTTCATTCGAAGTACTATAAAGCAGCGGCGCTGCCAATTCAGAACCAGACGATGATAACTTTGTAAAATGAGACGACACTGAATCTGTCTTTGTAACCTTGACGCCCTCCAGCGTTTCAATATCCGTAATATTCTCTGTCGTCAGCATCTGTTCATAATCAAATCGGAGCACATCGAATACTTCGTCCACCATCGGCGTTTCAATAAGATAGGAGACATCATCTCCCTCTACGCTTACACTTGATATTTTACCTATATAGGTTTCACCCAGCGGAGAGCTTTCCGTTCCTTCAAGAAAGAAGATATCTCCGATTCCCAAAGCGTCGAATGCCGTGCCAGATGCAACATCCATAAAAAGTCCTGTATTTGTTACCTGTATGCCGCCAATGGAAGCGTTGATTTTTGATGCTTCAGCACCTGTAAATATTTTTACACTGGAACTCAATACGGCTGCCGTATCGCCGCTGTCACCTTCTGTATCATTCCCGCTGCCCTCCTCCGGCTCAACAACTGTCTGTGTGTGATCGTTTATTACCGCCTGAGTCTGATATGACAGGGCAAGATAGCCAGCGCCGCTTCCAAGTAGAATCGAACAAGCCACTATCATTGAAACAATCCATTTGATTCGTTTTCGCGAGTGTTTTTTGTCTTTCATAATGCGCTCCAATCTTAGAAAATGAATTATGCATTAATATTTCACATGGCCAATGCAGCCTGCTTGCTTATCTGAAATAGAATCCGGTGCAGTTTTGTTTTGACTGCACCGGATTCTAAACAACATCTGTTCATATAGGAAACAGTGCCGCCCTTCTCTGCATTTATAAAACTTCGAACATTCCGAACATATAAATCTATTGCCGGCTGAATTTTTAGTGCAGTCTTTGAAAAAAAAGATTCCAACACAATATTTTCGTTTGACCGTTCACTGTTTATCTTTGTCCGCCTTGTCGGCTTTTTTGCTCTTCCCCGTCTGCTTTTTATCCTCTGATTTCTTTTTTGCCGACTGCTCTTTTATTACAAGCTCATCCCGGTGGAAAATTTTGGGCGGTACGTCAGACGGTCCGCTTAAAAACTTTACTTTTACCATTCCGGCAAGAGGATTGATCTCCGTGACGATGCCATCTCCTTCGGGCGTTTCCACCAGAGAATCAACACGAGGTGTTTTTTGCAGCTCTTCCATATAAACATCATGTTCATAACGGAGGCAGCACATAAGTCTGCCGCAGGTTCCAGATATCTTTGATGAATTTAAAGATAAATTCTGTTCCTTTGCCATCTTTATGGAAACTTGGGCAAAATCATTGAGAAAGGTTCGGCAGCAGAACGGCCTGCCGCATATCCCCAATCCGCCCATCAGTTTAGCTTCATCGCGTATTCCAATTTGCCGAAGCTCAATGCGTGTACGGAAAACAGAGGCGAGATCCTTGACCAATTCCCGGAAATCAACACGTCCTTCTGCCGTAAAGTAGAACAGCAGTTTGCTGTTATCAAAGGTATATTCAGCTTCAATCAACTTCATTGGAATGTTATGCGCAGCAATTTTGGCTTGACCGATATCAAAAGCCTCCTTGCTTTTCTGCATGTTTTCATGATAGTGGCGCTTATCATTCTCATCTGCGCGCCGGACAACCCGTTTCAGCGGCGCGACAACCATATTCGCCGGTATTTCTCTGTTTGCTATAACAACATTTCCGTATTCCACCCCGCGGGCTGTTTCTACAATCACCGCATCGTTTTCATGAAACTGTTCATTGCCGGGATCGAAGTCGTATACCTTTCCCTGTTCCTGAAAACGTACGCCTATTACTACAATATTTCCCTCAGCAGTCCTTTCGGGTTCCGGCTCTTTGACTGTCTGTTTCTTTTTTGGTTTTTGATTCGGACTCATTTTATATCCATCCTTTTTTGGTATGTCAGTCATCGTTATAAAAAATCTTTTTATATATGCCGACTTCCTGTACACTGTTCTTGTATTATGCGAGCGCACTGAGACTTGAACGGCAGATGTTCTGCAATAAAAGCTGCAGATTCGGATTTGCAGACAGCATCTGTCTGTACCGTATAATTGAAAACAACATTGCAGATATCCCTGCTTCCGTGAAAGCCATCGCCGCTTGTTCAGCTTCATTTTCATTCAGAAAAAAAAGCAGACGGCTGCACAGTCCTTTTTTCACGCAAATAATATCCCGTGCCATATCGATCAATTTTTCCGTATAAGCCGCCACCTGTTCACGGTCACGTATACCGTCTGTCAACAGATTTATCAGCATTATATTTTTACTTACGCAGATATCTTTGTCTGTACCGCAAAGGATTTCCAAAGTTTTCAGCGCCTTTTGATAGGAAGCATAATTCAAATCCGCTTCAAGCTTATCTTCCGTCATAGCCAGATAATTCTTCGCGCCACCTATTGTTCCGGCCGAGAGACGAAGCAGCAGAGACAGCCTTTGTGATGCATTTTTCTGCATAGCTTTTGCTGCCGGTTCGTGCTCGATAACATAACCAGACAGTTCTGCATCTGAAAATAGTTCCATACGAATATGCTGCGTTCTTGATCGAACAGTAGGAAGCAATGCGCCGCTGTCCTCACAGAGTAGCAGAAACAGCGCCCGTCCCGGCGGTTCTTCAATCATCTTTAACAGTGCATTCTGAGCCTGTTCCGTCATTTTATGGGCATCATCTATGACGTAAACCTTCATTTGCAAGTCATTCGGGGCTATCTGAATATGCTCAAGCATGCGGCGGATTTTTTCGACGCCGATAGATTTTGCGTTTTTTTCGCAGGAAATATATACGACATCCGGCGAAATACCCCGGTATATTTTTCGGCAGCTCAGACAAACGCCGCACGGAACTGTTTCAGCAATGTTTTCGCAATTCAGCGCCGCCGTTATGTGATATGCCAATGTTTTTTTCCCACTGCCGGCGCGCCCCTCCAATAGATAGGCATGTGAGGCTTTGCCTGCCCGAATAGCACAGGACAGCCTTTCTTTGACCGCCTGGTTTCCTATAAAAGATTCAAACAAAACCTGCATTTTTTCATTCCATTCGTTATTTATCATCAAGTTAGAATACATCTACCTCAGCAGCCAGCCTTGCCGCCCGATTGTTTTTTACTTTACGCTATAATTATTATAACATATCCGTTTTATTTTTGTCAATAAGAGCAAAGGCACCGCACAAACCGTTGCGACGCCTTTGACGGTTTTACCATACCTTTGCGCAATGAAGCGTTTTATTTTACAGAAGTGTAAAGCTTTTTTTCACGCTGGATTTTCCTGAAAGAATTTTACAAAATCATGTCCCTTGATGTCATATAGTCATAGCAGTTGTCTGTTCCTTTATTTTTTAAGTTTTGTTGTATCCGCGACAGTGAAATTCAGTACAAGCACCGCCTCGCTAATAATAAAGAGGAGACAGCACATCTATGAATTCCGGGCAAAGCCTGACGACTTGTTATTCAGTTCTTTTATAACCTCACGTGTTTCTGTTGCTTACTGACTGTACAATCCTTTATGTGTCACAAGCTCCTGTGCATTCACGCTAATAATATGAGAAAAAATGGTATCCTAAGGCGCTTCTGTTCTGTCATAATTCCTTTCTGTCATTTCGCTGATACTGGATATAGTGATGCACAAGATAAGATGTCTGACAAAGTGAACAGAAACATAATACGGAATCGCTATTTTTATGCCAAATCATAATTCTCTCAGCGGACTGCGTTCCGCCTCAATAAGTTTCCTTTACCGTTGATCACCGGTGAGTTTTGCGCTGATTTTGCCGACTGTATTCGGCGCGCAGGTTTTACACCATAGCCAGTTCTCCTCATGAGGATACTTTAGAATTTCAATTTTCAGATTTTACTCCGTCAAAAGTCACAAATCTCGTCCGGCAGCAGTCTGCAGTATCCTTTTCATTCGGTTTGCAACGCCTGGCAAAACACAGAAACTTCCCGTTTCCGCCGAAAACATTAAAGCTCTACATCAATTCTTCTGTCTTTATAATAGAATTCTCGGTCATGTTCGTCTATTTCACGCAGAATCCGACACGGGTTTCCCACCGCTACCACATTTGCAGGAATATCCTTTGTGACAACGCTGCCTGCTCCGATTACTGTATTGTCGCCTATTGTAACACCAGGCAAAATACACGCGCCCGCCCCGATCCATACATTGTTTCCTATGCGGACGGTAATGTTATACTGATATGCCTGCCGGCGAAGTTCTGTCTCTATCGGATGTCCGGCAGTTGCGATAACCACATTCGGCCCAAACATACAGTTGTCTCCGATAAAAATTTCGCCGTCATCTACAAGTGTAAAATTGAAATTGCAGTATACGTTGCTGCCCATATGTACATGCTTTCCGCCCCAGTTGGCGTGAAGCGGCGGCTCAATATAACAATTTTCCCCGATGTCTCCGAACATCTCGTTTAGAAGCTCTTTGCGCCGTTCCGTTTCGCCAGGTCTTGTTGCATTGTAATCATACAGTTTATCAAGACATTCCTGCTGCGCTCTCAGAATATTTGTATCACCTGGGAGGTACAGTTTTCCGCTCATCATTCTTTGCAGTACTTGTCCGTTGTTCATATAAATCATCCTTTCTGCACGATTCCGCAGCTCCTTATATGCTACGTTCTGCATATTTCCGGCGTTTTATCACCGCCTATATCATTTTTTACTACGAAGCTTACATCAGAGGGGCGAACAAACGGAAAATATTTTGCAGGCATTTGATCAAAAAATGTCCCCGACAATCAGCCATGGTAATTTGCTGGCATTCGTCAAGTGTCGCGATAAAATCCTCATAAACTTCTTTGACAGCTTTGCTTCCATACAGCCGTACACCGCATTCAAAATGAAGATACAGACTTCTGAAGTCCATGTTGGTTGTTCCGACGGTTGCACTTTTATCATCCGACACAAAGGTTTTTGAGTGAATAAAGCCCTGTGAATATTCATATATTTTGACGCCCGCGTCGATTAGCTCCCTGTAGTATGACCGGGTTGTCATATGAACAAACCATTTGTCCGGCTGGTGCGGTGTTACGATTCTGACATCTACTCCGCTTTTTGCTGCCAATGTCAGCGCAGAAAGCATACTGTCATCTATGATCAGGTACGGTGTGCTGATGTATACATACCGTTTAGCGTTGTTGATCATTTGCAGGTAAACATGTTCTCCTACGTTCTCGCGGTCAGTGGGACTATCAGCGTACGGCTGAACAAAACCATCGTTTGCTTTGACAAGCGCATTTGGACTTCCGCACGGGTAATATTTCCGATAATCTTCCTTTGTATTGTTACAAATCTCCCACATCTGTAGGAAGATAAGGGTAAAGCTCCACGCTGCTTTCCCTTCCACCATGATGGAAGCGTCCTTCCAATGACCATATTTTTCGCAGGCATTGATATACTCGTCAGCAAGATTGATACCGCCGGTGAACGCAACCGTCCCATCGATGACTGCAATTTTTCGGTGATCGCGGTTATTCTGAAGGCTTGAAAGACGCGGGCGAAAGGAGTTAAATACCGTGCACTGTATTCCGCAACTCCGAAGCTGCCTCGGATAATCGTTCGGGAGGAGCAGAAAGCATCCCATATCATCGTACATTACCCGTACCTCTACGCCCTCTTTCACTTTTTCTTTCAGAATTTTCAAGATTGAATTCCACATAATACCTTCATGAATGATAAAGTATTCTAAAAAGATATACCGTTTTGCATCCCGTAGCTTTTCAAGAAGGCATTTAAATTTTTCCTCCCCCGGTGAAAGATATTTTGTCTTTGTGTTCTGATATACAGGAAAGCCTGCAAATTTTTGCAGATAATTGATCTGCGGTACACAATCCGGCACCGCTTTGCAAGCCTCCTCATATTCATCACCCGGCAACAGAAACAGCGGTTGGCTTTTCTTTACAATCACTGAAAGCTTCTTCTGAAATTTTCTCGGTGAACTTTGTACACGGAAGAGCAGATAAAAGAGACCGCCGAAAACGGGAAAAAGCAGAATCAGAAATACCCATATCAGCTTATATGCAGCTTTGCCCTTCCAATTGATCGCATGCAATGCGGCCAGCAGGCTGAGAACATTCAGTCCCATAGATACGTATACCGATGTTCTCGTCCCGCTGACGACCAGATACAGGATAACCGCTATCTGCAGCGCAATCAGCAGTATGACAAAAATTCGCCTCCGGAATAGCTTTTTTAACCATTTCTGCTTCATATTCAAAATCCTTTGTTACAGCCTTTATTTGCTGTGTTTTATCAGTCCGATCGCTTTTGAAATTTCCATTACTACAACTGGGACAAGAATGAGACCGATTCCGATAAGATATGTCGTTGCGGGCAGTGTTGTCAGTCCGAAAGCGACAGAAGCCGGAGTAAACATAACAAGAGCTACCAGCGCCGTCGAAATCAGCGCCGCAATATTCAGCTTACGGTTGGAAAAAATGCCGATAGAAAACAGCGAATGCTCGGATCGCATATTAAATGCCTGAACAACCTGTGTCATCGACAGAACGAAAAATGCCATCGTCTGGCCGCCTTCAAGCGTTCCCGTCGCATTTTCACCGATAATAAAGCCGATTAGCGTAAGAAGTGCGAACATAACGCCCTGAAGTACAACGCGTAGGCCCAAACCGTGTGCAAAAATTCCCTCATTTTTCGGTTTCGGCTTCTGATCCATGATATCCTTCTCCACAGGCTCCATGCCCAATGCTATCGCCGGCATACTGTCGGTGACCAGATTAATCCAGAGAAGCTGCATAGATAAAAGTGGCGATTTGTGCCAGAGTATCATGGCAAAGAATACTGTCAGCACCTCTCCAATATTCGTTCCGAGCAGAAATCCGACCACCTTCCGGATATTCGCGTAAATGCCGCGCCCCTCGCGAACCGCGTCCACTATTGTTGCAAAATTATCGTCTGTCAGCGTCATATCCGCCGCGCCCTTCGCGACGTCTGTTCCCGTAATTCCCATTGCACAACCGATATCTGCCGCTTTCAGCGCCGGTGCGTCGTTGACGCCGTCTCCAGTCATCGACACAACTTCTCCGCGTCTCTGCCATGCCTGGACAATCCGAATCTTATTTTCCGGAGAAACCCTTGCGTAAACAGATATGTTGTCCACCTGTTCGTCGAGCGCCGCATCATCCATGGCATCAAGCTGGGCTCCCGTAACGGCAGCATCTCCCTCCCGGAGGATGCCAAGCTCCCGGGCAATGGCCGAGGCTGTAACCACATGGTCACCTGTAATCATAACAGGACGGATTCCGGCTTTGCTGCACACGGCGACAGCCTCTTTTGCCTCAGGACGCGGCGGATCTATCATGCCGACAAGTCCCATAAACGTAAGATTGTTTTCCAGATTCTCAGGTGTTATGCTCTCAGGCATACTCTCTGTTTCCTTAAATGCAACCGCAAGCACGCGAAGCGCTTCCCCGCTCATGCGATCATTAAGCTGCGCGGCTTTTTCAATATCACCGGATACGCAGCGAGAGGCAAGCATGTCAAACGCTCCCTTGACGATTACAATATATTTGTCTCCTGCGCGGTTGACCGTAGTCATCAACTTTCGGTCTGAATCAAATGGTATTTCGGCCATTCTTGGATTTTCCTGATTTAATTTTTCTTTCGGCATACCGTTGCGCATAGCCGCCAGAACAATCGCCGTTTCGGTCGGATCTCCGATATGTCGTTCATTATTTTCCTCAATTATCACCGAACCGTTTGAGCACAGCGTCGCATAGGCCAGAAGCTTTTTGACTGCCTCTGAATTTCCAGACGAAATCTTCTCTTCCTCTTTTCCGTCGACAAAGGCCCTGACCAGCGTCATTCTGTTCTGCGTAAGCGTCCCAGTTTTATCTGAACAGATAACAGACGCGCTTCCGAGTGTCTCCACTGCCGGAAGACGCCGAATAATAGCATTTTTCTTTACCATACGCTGTACGCCGATAGAAAGAACAATTGTCACAATTGCGGGAAGCCCCTCCGGTATGGCAGAAACAGCGAGTGAAACAGAAGTCATAAAAATCTGCATCACCTCAATATCGTTAAGAAGGCCAATGACAAAAATTACTGCGCATGCAGCAAGCGCGACAATGCCCAGGTATTTGCCAAGCGATGCGAGTTTTTTCTGCAGCGGCGTCTGAATTTCGTCGTTTCCTTCGAGAAGGTTAGCGATTTTGCCCATCTCAGTCTCCATGCCGGTTCCGGTAACAACCGCAGTCGCCGTACCATAGGTGATACTGCATCCGGAAAACACCATGTTTGTTCTATCGCCGAGCGGCGCCTGTTCTTCTATCTCAGCTTCCGCGTTCTTTTCAGATGGAACAGATTCGCCCGTCAGGGCCGATTCCTCAGATTTCAGAGAGGAGGACTGCAGCAGACGCGCATCAGCCGGAACAAAATCGCCTGCTTCCAGCTTGATGATATCGCCTGGAACGAGCTCCGAAGCGTCTATCACCTTTTCCGTTCCGTTCCGGATGACACGGGCGTGCGGAGCAGACATGCTTTTCAAAGCATCCAACGCCTTTTCTGCCTTGCTTTCCTGCATAACTCCCATTACCGCATTCAATATAACGATCAGCAGTATCAGCGCAGGTTCAAAAAATTCTTTCGGTTCTCCCTCATAACAGGCGATGCCAAACGAAATTGCTGCCGCTGCTATCAGGATTAAGATCATTACATCTTTGAATTGATCGAAAAAGCGTGACAGATTTGTCTTTTTCTTTTTCTCTCTCAGTTTATTTTCTCCATATTTCTCAGCCCGTATGGCTACTTCGGACTCTTGCAGTCCATTCGTCGGATCGGTATTCAATTTATGCACTGTTTGTTCCCTGTTTAAATGGTGTAATGTCATGATCAGCAGGTTCATTCCTTTCCAAATTTCGATAAGTTTCGCATGGTATAGAGTATACCATAATATTATATAAAAAGCAATATTTTCATAACTTCCGGCGACCGTCCTTCTTTCATTCGTGAGTTTCTTAAATTATGTGTCAGTTTGGATTGTAATAATCAGCCTTCTATAATAAAAATGGATATGCTTTCTTTATTATTCTGCATTTCAAATATTTTGGGCAGAGTTTTTCTGACAAGGTAACGTTGCTCGGCCGAAAAAGTGCACGCCGGCAAGCAAAGTTCTGAGTTTTTTCGCACCTTGAATTTCCATCACTCACTCTTTATCGGAGGATAACATGCAATCCTCCGGAAACAGAATCCGAACAGTGGTCCCTTGATTCAGTACACTGTCCAGCATCACGGACGCTCTGTGGTAGGCAGCGCCGTGTTTAACAATTGACAAACCAAGTCCAGTACCGTCGACATCTTTTGAGTGACTTTTATCAACGCGGTAAAAACGTTCAAATACCCTTTTTTGCTCTCCCTGAGGAATGCCGATGCCAGTGTCGGCTACAATAAATTCAATTTCCTTCTGTTCGCGCTGAACACTTATATCGACGCGTCCGCCTGGCCGGTTATACTTTATGGCATTGTCGCAGAGGTTATATATCATCTCTTCCAGTATCTGCCGCACACCGTTTATCGAAACGGATTCCCCGCTTACCGATATCTCTACCTGTCCAGCTGCTGCAGTTTTGCTCAGTCTTGCCGAAACCTCCTGCGCAAGTTCCAGTAAATTAACGGTTTCTTTGGGCTGTGGCATTGTTTCCTCCTCATCAAGCTGCGACAGCCGTATGATATCTCCCACTAAGGATATAAGTTTTCCTGCCTCTTTATGGATTAAATCCGCAAAGCGCGCCGTATCCTCAGGTTTCGCCAATCCGTTTTTAATGATCTCAGCAAAACCAGAGATGGAGGTAAGCGGCGTTTTCAGCTCGTGTGAAACGTTCGCTGTGAATTCTCTTCTGAGATATTCCCTTTGCTCTTTTTCCGTGATATCCAGAATTACAATCACTGCACCGGCAATGCTTCTGTCACGGTAAACCGGATTGCCTATTACCTGATATATGCGGCCTTCCATCTCCATCTTTTGTTCGCTATGATTTCCCTTAATTGCTTCCTCAATGCTCCCACGAAATTGTTCACTGCGGTTCAGCGTCAAAACGCTCTGACCGATTTCTGCTTTCTCAGTTCCCAACAGTTTGAGAGCGCTGTGATTATACGATAGCAGATCTGTATTTCTGTCAACTACCAGAAATCCCTCAGCCATATTTTCGGTAATTGCGGAAATTTCCTGGCGTGCCCGCTTCAGCGCATCGATTCTCTTTTCTATTTCTCTATTCTGAGAGGACATGCGCCGGAGAAGCGGTGTCAGCTCGTCATACGTTTCCGCCTCCTCCGGATGTTCCGGATCAATTGAGTTAATTGGCCGGACAATGCTTTTGGACAGACGGGAGGCTAAAAAAGCCGAGGCGCCGATAACAAGAAGTATAACCACTGTTACCGGCCGAACAAGGCCAATCAAGATTGCCCATACGGAATATTGCGTTCCCGCCACTCTTAAAACGGTACCGTCTGTTAATTTTACGGCGTAATACAGCGTACGTTCCGAAAATGTCGACGAATACCGTTCGGCAAATCCGGTTCCGGTCTTCAAAGCTTCCACAAATTCTTCACGGTTCTCGTGACTTTCCATCATTGCTGCGTCGGCCTTGCTGTCATACATTACAACGCCTGTGGCATCAATCCATGTAATACGCTGTCCTTCCGCTACTTCAAGACCGTCAAAAAAAAGCACACCGTTTTTCTCCACGCCCTGTCTTAGATATAACGCTTCACTTTCCAGCTCAGCCGCATACTGTCCCGAAAAGTAACGATACAGTCCTCCCATAATGAGCAGAAAGCACGCTGCCGTCACAGCGATAGATACGCCAAAAATAACTCTGAAAATACGTGTTCTCATCTGCCGTGTCTCCTTTCTGTCTTTCACTCTCTCATAGTATGATGCTGTAAACCTCTTCCTCAGAACACAAAGACAAGCATTGTCCGTTTCCTTTCACGGGAACGGACAATGCAGAAGTTTTACTCTGTTTTAATTTCTTTAAGATGTACGGTGAGGCTTGAACCGTCGCCATAATATCCCGAAAAATTCAGGCCCGAATGCATCAGCAGCGCACCGGAATATACCTTACCGCTTATCTCGTCACGGTACAGCTTGTCCTCGTCCAATCCCTGAAGCTTTAGAAATAGCACCTTACGGGTAATCCAGTGCATAACAACAAATGTAACAAGAGCTTCATCCTTTTCGGGTGAAACATACATCCAACAGCAGTAATCATGCTGATCGAACGGTGATACTATGCGGTAATAATCCCCATCCTGTATCAGCCGGTAATATTTGTGATAATCCTCTACCTGTTTTCGGACACAGGCTCTGTCATGGTCGTCCAGCTTGTTCAGATCCAATTCATACCCGAAAGCGCCGGCCATTGCCACATTTCCGCGAGTTTCAAAGGAAGTAACGCGTCCTGAGCCGTGATTCGGCACGGCAGAAACGTGCGCGCTCATGGAGGAGGCAGGATATACCATCGTCGTGCCAAACTGTATCTCCACCCGTCTCACGGCATCCGTCGTGTCACTTGTCCAGATTTGCGGCGAATAATACAGCATAGCAGGATCATAACGTCCACCGCCCCCTGAGCATCCTTCCCAGAGAATATGCGGGAATGTCTTCGTCAGCCTTTCCAGAAGCTCATACAGCCCGAGCACATACCGGTGAACAACTTCTTTTTGCCGTTCCGGAGGCAAAAGGGCGCTTCCCGCCTCCGTCAAATTGCGGTTAAAATCCCATTTGACATATTCTATGTTGGCACTTGAAAGTATATCCGAAATACAGGTAAACAAATAGTCACGGACATCTGCGCGGGACATGTCCAGAACGTATTGATTGCGTCCGATGGACATCTCCCGGCCCTCAATTTTCAGACACCAGTCGGGGTGTGCCTCATACAGCTTGCTGATCGGCGAAACCATTTCCGGTTCAAACCAGATGCCGAATTTTACGCCGAGCGCATTGATCCGCTCCACCAAACTTTTCAATCCGCCGCGGATTTTATTTTCATTGACGAACCAGTCTCCGAGGGAAGAACAGTCGTTATTCCGGTTTCCGAACCAACCGTCGTCCATTACAAGCATCTCGATACCGAGCTCTGCGGCATCCTTTGCTATGGCCACCAATTTTTCATCGTCGAAGTTAAAATAAGTCGCCTCCCAATTGTTTACAACGATTGGGCGTTTCTTTGTTTTCCACTCGCCGCGGCAGAGCTGATACCGATACAGCTTATGAAAAATCCGGCTCATTTCACCGATTCCCGAATCGGAATACACACTGACCGTTTCCGGAGTCCAGAAGGTTTCACCCACATTGAGATGCCAGTTGAAATCTGCCGGATGAATACCGACGAGAACACGCGTGGTTTCATAGCAGTCAACCTCAGCCTCTATGGAAAAATTACCGCTGTATACAAAGCTGAAGCCATAGACATCGCCTGCTGTTTCCGTGGCGCCGGATGCTGCAAGCGCCAGAAACGGATTGTGCTGGTGACTGGAAGAACCGCGCCTGCTGCCGATAGCCTGTGTTCCAAAATCCAATGGTCGGCGGTCGATCCGCCGCTCGTAGCCGTAATGACCGTGCAAATGTATCATATCGAACGCTCTGGATTGAAAATCCGTACAGGAACTGTAAACACGCTCGATGTCAAACGGATGCTCGCCGCGGTTTACAATCTTGACAGCGCGTGCCATAGCGCTGTAGTTCTCAAAAACCGTGTAATACAGCGTTACCTCCGCTCCGGTTAGCGCGTCCTCAGCAACAATGGCAAGCGTCTGTGCCTCCTCTTCATTTTCTACATAGGTCGCCGGCATGCCGGGTATGGAATATTTCCCTGGAAATATCTCGTGACCTCTATAGCGGATATCCGTTGCCGTATTTCCGTTCGCACCCTTTATCTGCAGTGCGCTGGATCGGAAATCGCCTGTTCCGCTGCAGGGATATTCGAGTGCTGCGGTATCCAGTGTAAAGCCGCCTGAAGGTGATACCGCTGAAAAGCTGGCAGTAGCCAGACGTACCTGACGATCGCTGAAGTCCGTAATTTTCGGAATTTTTGCACCGTAATATACATGCAGCAGAAAATCCCCCTTTGAAATTTGAATCAAATAGGTGGAATTCTTCGTGTTAAGCTGAAATATTCTTTGTTCGGCATTATAAATTATTCCCATGGGTTCACTCCTTATCGGTTTTGATGCATTTATTTACCGCCCGTTATTTTCTATCATAATCTTCTAAAACACTATGGTAGCCAAGCTTCTGAAAGTGCTTTCCCTCCCGCCTATCCCGGAAAAATTGAAGCATCGACAGTTTCACGAACGATATACATGGACTTGCCGTTTTTTTATGGTATAATATAACCGTTTGAACTTTAATACTACAAGCAGAAAATTATGGAGGTAAATGAAAATGTACGATCAGACTCATATGGACAGCCTGCAGGCCTGGGAAGCGAATGCGGAGTTCTGGGACAATTTCATGGGAGATGCGTCAAACCAGTTTCACAGAGAAACGGTAAGGCCAAAGGTGACCGAATTACTCGCCCCGCGCAAAGGTGATTTTATTCTGGATATCGCCTGCGGAAACGGAAATTATTCTGCTTATATGGCGGAAAGGGGAGCTAAAATCGTTGCCTGCGACTACAGTCCCAAAATGATAGCGCTTGCTCAAAAAAGGCAAGAAGCATTTGCGGCCGAAATTGAATTTTGTGTTGTTGATGCCGCAGACAAAGACGATCTGCTGTCGCTGAGAAAAAAACGGCGTTATAATAAAGCCGTTTCTCTCATGGCAATCATGGATATTTCAAATATTACGTTTCTCTTCCGGACTTTAAATGACCTCCTTGATAAAAACGGAATATTCGTCTTTGCTACGCAGCATCCATGCTTTGTTACTCTGACTGAAAAATATCTTACTGCGCATTCCTATAAGGGTGAAGCAATTTCAGGACAGCCTCAGTTACAGTATTATTACCACCGTTCCCTAAATGATTTGTTTCACCTGTGTTTTTCCAATAATTTTGTTATTGACGGATTTCATGAGGAAAGCTGCGGTCACAAGGAAAAACCGGATGTTATAATTGTCAGAGCAAGAAAATGCGGAAATAAAATTTAATATACTGCACCAGAAGTTTACCTCTGATGCAAACCTATAAATTCCTCGTATGCGGAGTTTTCGGCATGAGTCTGATGACCGTTTCAGATTTCGGCTTCTGATAACTGTTTGTGGATGGCCTTTGCTGCGTCTTTGCCCGCCCCCATCGCCAGTATAACAGTCGCCGCTCCCGTCACTGCGTCGCCGCCGGCATATACATTCTCTCTGGAAGTGGATACGCCGTCTTCTTTTACGATAATGCAGCCGCGTGCGTTGGTATCCAGTCCGGGCGTCGTCATGTGCAGCAGCGGATTCGGACGGGTTCCAACCGCCATGATAACCGTATCCAGAGCAATGTCGAACTCTGAGTTTTCCTTGGGCATCGGCCGTCTTCTGCCAGATGCGTCCGGTTCTCCGAGTTCCATCTCGCTACAGGTAACGGATACAACATTTCCCTTGTCGTCCGCATTGATCCGAACCGGATTCGTGAGCATTTTAAAGATAATGCCCTCCTCCTTTGCATGATGGATCTCCTCCAGCCTCGCCGGCATCTCTTCTTCGCTGCGGCGATAAAGAATATACACGTTTTCCGCACCCAGACGTTTGGCGCAGCGCGCTGCATCCATTGCCACATTTCCCCCGCCGACCACGGCCGTATTTCGGCTTTGCTGTATCGGCGTATCATATTCCGGACGGTATGCTTTCATCAGGTTGGTCCGGGTTAGAAATTCGTTTGCCGAATATACGCCGTTTGCGTTTTCTCCCGGAATGCCGAGAAAGCTCGGCAGTCCCGCGCCGCTGCCGATAAATACCGCTTTATAACCGGCAGCAAACAGTTCATCTACGGAAAGCACGCGGCCGACAACCGTATTCAGCTCAATTTTTACGCCCTTGCGCTGCAGTTCCTCAATTTCACGCTTGACGATAGCCTTCGGCAGACGGAATTCAGGGATACCGTATACCAGAACACCGCCGGCTGTATGCATCGCCTCAAATATTGTAACCTGATACCCGAGCTGAACCAGATCTCCGGCACAGGTCAGACCTGCCGGTCCCGAACCGATGACAGCCACTTTTTTTCCGCTTAACTGTGTTTTTTCGTTATCTTCTGCAGAAATTTCATCACCCGAATGCTTTTTCATATAATAATCAGCGCAAAAACGTTCCAGACGCCCTATGCCGACGCTCTCACCTTTTATTCCGCGCACACATCTGCCCTCGCATTGGTTCTCCTGCGGACATACCCGTCCGCAGACGGCCGGCAGCGAATTAGTTGACAATATGATCTGATAGGCTCCTAAAAAATCTCCTTCTGCTGCCGCAGCTAAAAATTCAGGGATCCGAACCGATACAGGACAGCCTTCCATGCAAGGCTTGTTTTTACAGTGCAGACAGCGCGATGCCTCTGTTTTTGCCTCTTCTTCGGTGTATCCTTTAGCCACTTCTTCGAAATTTTTATTCCTGACCGATGGATCGGCTTCCGTCATCGGCACCTTGTTCTTTTGCATATTTGTATTTGCCATTGTTGTGAATATCCTTTCTTCGGCCCGCCTGCGGTGTCGTGTATCGGCGCAGATGAGTTCGGCGCGGCCCTTTATTTTCTTTTCCGGTATTACCGTTCGGCTTCTCTCCCCATTTTCATAAGGTTACAGTTATAGTCCCGCACAGCTTGCTGTTCCTGCTCACGGTACATTTGATTTCGCTGAATCAGCTCATCGAAATCAACAGCATGGCCATCAAAGTCCGGACCGTCCACACAGGCGAATTTTGTTTGGCCGCCAACTGTGACACGGCAGCAACCGCACATTCCGGTACCGTCGATCATGATGGGATTCATGCTGACTACCGTCGGTACATTAAATTCTTTTGTCAGACGACATACAAACTTCATCATAACAGGTGGGCCGATTGCGATGACCAGGTCATATGCGGTTCCCGCCTCTATCAGTCTGCGCAGGCCATCCGTCACCAGACCTTTCCGACCATTGGAACCGTCGTCGGTATATATCAGCAGTCTGTCCGAGACGGCAACCATTTCTTCCTCTAAGATAACCAACTCCTGCGTCCGGAAGCCGGCTATAACATCAACTGCTGTTCCCAACTCATGCAGCTTCTTTGCCTGCGGATACGCGATAGCGCACCCCAGTCCACCGCCGACAACAGCCACCCGGCTGTACCCCTCCAAATGAGAAGCGGTACCCAGCGGTCCGACAAAATCCAACAGAAAATCGCCAGCCTGTAAATTTCCCAGACGCATAGTGGATTTTCCGACCTTTTGATAAATTATAGCAACCCAGCCCTCCTCTCTTGAAAAGTCAGCAATAGTAAGCGGAATGCGTTCCGCTGTTTCATCAATCCTGAAAATAATGAACTGACCGGGCTGCGCTTTCTTCGCAATCATCGGTGCGTCTATCCGCATGTAATCTGTGGTTTCATTCAATGACCTTTTTTCCAATATCCGATACATGTTTTTTCCTCCATCAGGTACCGCCGCAGCAGTTTCCTCCTGTTTTATCTATAACACAAGCAAGAAACGGCCGCCTCGCTGATAAATCGTTCCCGCTCGTTTGTTATTTTTTTAAGTAAGGGGCTTTAGCCCGTTATTCAATGTTTCGATGGTAGGTTGTACCACCACCGGAAAAAAACGAGTGATCCCCGCCGCCCTGAAAGCGGGGGATATCTTGCTTTTCGTTATAATTTACTTGAAAATCACATAAAACTGTCCTCATTTTCTCCGGCAGTCTTTATAAAATACCAACTTTTTTATTTTATCACGGTTTCAGCCATTCTCAAATAGGAAAATATAAATATTTAACAAAACATTTACATACGTACAAGCCGTAATCTCATTCGCTTTCTCTGCTTTTGCGCTCACGCTCCGCCTGCGGGGCTCTCAGATAAACCGGGTGCAGTTCGGAATCGCTGCAAAAAGCCGTTTCCCGCTTTTCTGTCCATTTCCGGTACGCAACAACAGCAACACTATAAGCATTAGCATAGCGTATGGTCTCTCCGGCAACTTTTACCTTTTTATAGTTCAGCAATTCAAATGCAGTGCCGCAGCCGTCTCCTACCAAATAAACAGTCTGATCGTATTTCGCCATTTCCCGATCCAACTCCTCTGCTGAGATCATACGATCCTCGGTCACCCGACACGCTTTCCCGTCGTTCACTGAAAACCATGCCTGATAAAACTGAGAGCGTCTGGCATCCATAACCGGCGATATCAGGCATTCGCCGCTTGCGGCGGACAGCATGTTTTCGGCCAATGCCTCCAATGTGGAAACGGGAATACAGGGCGCATTTCTTCCGAAAGCAAGCCCCTTTATCAAGGAAATACCGATTCGCACACCAGTAAAGGAGCCCGGGCCTGCTGCGCAGGCGAACAATCCAATATCGTTTACATTGATTTTCGCATTTTTCAGCATATTTTCCACCATATCAAGCATGGTTTTGCTGTGTGTCAGTCCTGTGTTCAGTGTATACAGCGCCATCAGTTTCCAATCATCAGTCAGCGCGGCGGTGGCTGTCGTTGCCGTGGTATCGATTGCCAGTATATACATGTTCAAAATCATTCCTCTGCCAAACGCCGTCCTGCGTTCTGCAAAGACTCCCTTTTTATTTGCATGGAATAAATCTTTTTTCAACTTGAGGATCTACGCGATGATTTTCGGACAAAATTTATACGGTGCTGTATTGTTCAACAACAATTTTTCTCACTGCGCCTCCGGCTGGATCAGCGACAGCAGTTCCTCTGCTTTCCGCTGTCAGCGTCACACGGTAATATTTTTCCGGCAGGAACGAGACAATGTTTTCGCTCCATTCGATAAAGCAAATGCCGTCCAAAGCCAGATACCCCCAAAAATCTATCGACTCCAGCGAATCTTCGTCCTCAACTCTGTACATATCGAAGTGATAAACACAGGCGCTGTCGCTCCGGTATTCACGGACAATAGCATATGTTGGGCTCTGCACAACCGCCCCCGGGACAATCAAACTCACCGCTCCCCGTACAAACGCCGTTTTTCCAGAGCCGATGTCCCCGAACAGGGCGACCACAGTTTTGTTTATGTGTTCACGCTGAAGAAACGCGGCGAATTCAGCT